>NZ_JBITCL010000004.1:0-353712 GCF_044453165.1 Streptomyces sp. NPDC051740
AAGAGCCTCGGCTGGAAGACACCCGCCGAAGCCCTCAACGACCATCTACTATCGATCACATAAGCCGGTGTTGCATCCACTGGTTGAACCCGGTCAATACACGAGTTTCCGGCTCGCCGAGCACCTGGACGCCGCCGGTATCGCCGCCTCGATCGGCCCGGTCGGCGACGCCTACGACAACGCCCTGACGGAGAGCACGATCGGGCTGTTCAAGACCGAGCTGATCAAGCCCCGGCGGCCGTGGAAGACGCTGTCCGACGTCGAGCTCGCCACCGCCGAATACGTCGACTGGTACAACCACCGGCGACTCCACGGTGAGATAGGCCACGTCCCGCCGGTCGAATACGAGAACAACCACTACCTCGCAACCACGAAACCCCAGGTCACACCCAACATCTGAGATCTCTACCGAACCCGGAACGGTTCACTCCGCGCCGGCCCCAGGTGCGTCCTCGGGGCGGCCGACGGGTGAACCCGGCTTCGTCCTCGAAGCGGATGTAGCCCCCGCAGGCCGCCCGGGCTCTTTTACCTCCGCCCAGGTCGCCTCCCTCCACACGGTGACGGCCTGCTCGTCGCGCTCGGCAACCCTGAGTGCGGGGACCTGCGGACTGAAGCCGAGCCGGTGCATCAGCCGCGTGGCGCCCGAGACGCTGCAGGAGACGTGGAACTTCCGGCCGATCAGCGTGGCCACCCTCGCCGCCGTCCACACCCGGTCCTCCACCCAGCCGTGCGCGGCCGGGCCCTGCTCCAGATACACGGCCAGTTTCTCCAGACAGCGCGGGGACAGACGGCACCGCGAACCGCTCGGGCCACGCGAGACCAGAGCCTCACGACCACCGTCCCGCCACAACTGGTGCCATTGATAAGCCGACTCCAGGCTCACCCGCAAACGCTGTGCCACCTCCGGCGGCTTGATCTCCTGATCGAACAGCTCGGCCGCCTGCATCCGCACCGACTCCCGGCGCCGGCGTCCCGCAGCGGTCAGCCCGCCCCCATCCGCATATCTCACACACCACGAGATACAGCCACCATCCCCAGCCCATCAGGGACTTCGCCGAGGTTCACCCTGACGAGCTGAAGTCAGTAAGAACACGGGGGCGCATTCACCGCGGTCGGAGGAGCAGGTCAGATCGTTCGCACGCAGGCTCGACCGCGAAGCCGCCGGAGATCCGCGAGGTCGGCAGCGGGCACTCAGTGTGATGCAGTGCGACGCTTCCTCGCCGTTCGCAGGTTCTCTGCGGCCCCCGGCACCGGGAGTACGGGCGCCGACCGGGCGGAGTCGTCTTCGTCGCGTGATCGCTGGGCGCTGAGCCGGTCGGGGACACCGGGCTCCCCACCGCGTAGTGCACGTACTTGTCGACCAGGCGGAATCCGGCGTACCACGCGAGGAGGCGGCTGGCGCGGTTGGGGACCGAGCGGTTCCAGCTGGGTGTGCGGTTGCGGGCGACGATGTCCTCGCACCGGGCGTTCACGCGGGCCGGGGCGATCCGGTGGCGCCGGCGGTCCTGCACGGTGAAGACGGCGACGTCCTCGTGGCGGCTGCCCCGGAAGCAGGCGCAGGCGACGGACAGCAGGCGCCCCTTGCGGTCCACGGCGGGCCCAGCCGTGCCCCGAGGAGGCAATCGCGAGCGGTCCGGCCCAGCTTGCGGTGATCCATGCGGCGTCGGGACCGAGGGCCTGGACGGCGTCGGCGTCGGCCGGTTCCAGACGACGCAACGCGACTCCGAACGGGACGGTCGCCGGTTGCGGTGCGGCACGCCGTGCGGCGGGAGACGGACGCGGTGATCTGCCGTCTCCGTTTCCGGCTGCCGTGAGGCCGGATCGTCTGCCTCGACGGCGAGTCCGCTCACCATTCGGACCGGGCGCCGTCAGGGTTCCGTCAAAGCCGTGGGCCCCGCCGTAAGGGAGGCGTCAACGACCGGCCTGATCCGGCCACAGGTGCGCTTTCCTCGAATCGTCCGTATCAACTGAACCTCACTCCAGGAGTTCGCGATGGCCGATGTGGCCTTCGTCGTCGTCACGATCGCGGGTTTCGTACTCGTGGCTCTCGCAGCCAAGGGGGTGACGAAACTGTGACCGCCGAGAACATCGTCGGCCTCGCCGTGGCCGTCTCTCTGCTGGGCTACCTCGTCCTCGCCCTGATCTTCCCGGAGAGGTTCTGAGACAAGAGATGGGTCCCGTACTCGCCGGCGTGCTGCAGTTGCTCGCTCTGACAGCCGCGCTGGCACTCGCCTACAAGCCCCTCGGCACCTACATGGCCAAGGTGTACTCCTCCGACAAGCACCTGCGCGTCGAGAAGTGGATCCACAAGGGCATCGGTGCCGACCCCGACACGGAGATGCGCTGGCCCGCGTACCTGCGCGGCGTCCTCGCCTTCTCCGCGGTCGGCGTCCTGTTCCTCTACGCCCTGCAGCGGCTCCAAGGGGTCCTGCCCGGCTCGCTCGGCTTCGCGTCGATCGACCCGGACCAGGCGTTCAACACCGCCGTGTCGTTCGTGAGCAACACCAACTGGCAGTCGTACTACGGCGAGCAGGCCATGGGCCACGTCGTGCAGACCGCCGGCCTTGCCGTGCAGAACTTCGTCTCCGCGGCCGTCGGCACAGCCGTCGCCGTGGCGTTCGTGCGCGGATTCGCCCGCTCCCGCACCGGTGAGCTGGGCAACTTCTGGGCCGACCTGGTGCGGGGCGTCGTACGCATCCTGGTGCCCCTGGCGGCTGTCGCCGCGGTCGTCCTGGTCGCCTGTGGCGCGATCCAGAACTTCTCCGGCATCCACGAGGTCGGCCAGTTCATGGGCGGCACGCAGCAGTGGAACGGCGGCGCGGTCGCCTCGCAGGAGGCCATCAAGGAACTCGGCACCAACGGCGGCGGCTACTTCAACGCCAACTCCGCCCACCCCTTCGAGAATCCCACCCCGTTCTCCAACCTCTTCGAGATCTTCCTGATCCTGCTGATCCCGTTCTCGATCACCCGGACCTTCGGCCTGATGGTCGGCTCGGTCAAGCAGGGCTACGCGATCCTCGCCACCATGGCCACCATCTGGCTCGGCTTCGTCGCGCTGATGATGTGGACCGAATTCGCCCACCACGGCCCGGCCTTCCAGGCCGCAGGCGGGGCGTACGAGGGCAAGGAGGTCCGCTTCGGCGTCGGCGCGTCCTCGATCTTCGCGGTGTCGACCACGCTCACCTCGACCGGAGCCGTGGACTCCTTCCACTCCTCCTTCACCGGCCTCGGCGGCGGCATCACCATGCTCGGCATGATGCTGGGCGAGATCGCGCCCGGCGGTGTCGGCTCCGGCCTCTACGGCATGCTGATCATGGCGATCGTCGCGGTGTTCATCGCCGGTCTGATGGTGGGCCGCACGCCCGAGTACCTGGGCAAGAAGATCGGCCCCCGCGAGATCAAGTTCGCGGCCTGCTACATCCTGATCACCCCGGCGCTCGTGCTCGTCTTCACCGCGTTCGCGATGGCACTGCCGACCCCGGTCGATTCGATGACCAACAGCGGGGCGCACGGGTTCTCCGAGATCCTGTACGCCTACACGTCCGGCGCCAACAACAACGGCTCGGCGTTCGCCGGCCTGAACGCGGACACACAGTGGTTCAACACCACGATCGGTCTGGCGATGCTCCTCGGCCGGTTCCTGCCGATGGTGTTCGTGCTGGCCCTGGCCGGCTCGCTCGCCGAGCAGAAACCGGTCCCGGCCACCGCGGGCACCCTGCGCACGGACAAGCCGCTGTACACCGGGCTGCTGGTCGGCACGGTCATCATCATCACCGGTCTGACGTACTTCCCCGCCCTCGCGCTGGGACCGCTGGCCGAAGGGCTGGCGTGATGACCACCGACGTAGAGAAGCAGGACCCCATGTCCACTCCCCCCCTCGCGCCCCACCAGGACGCCCCCGGCCACAAGCCCGCCGAGGGCCGTGTGGGCGCCGGCCTCTTCGACCCCGAGCAGCTGGTCAAGTCGGTGCCGGACGCCTTCCGCAAGCTCGACCCGCGGGTGATGGTCAAGTCCCCCGTGATGTTCGTGGTGTGGATCGGCTCCGTGCTGACCACGGTCTTCTCCTTCACGGACCCGGGTGACTGGTTCGGCTGGACCATCAGCGCCTGGCTGTGGCTGACGGTCGTCTTCGCCAACCTGGCGGAGGCCGTCGCCGAGGGCCGCGGCAAGGCCCAGGCCGACACCCTGCGCAAGGCCAAGACCGACACGGTGGCGCGCCGTCTGGTGGGCGACCGCGAGGAGCACGTGCCCGGCACCGAGCTGAGGATCGACGACCTGGTCGTCTGTGAGGCCGGCGACATCATCCCTGGTGACGGGGACGTCATCGAGGGCGTGGCATCCGTCGACGAATCGGCGATCACCGGCGAGTCCGCGCCCGTGATCCGTGAGTCCGGCGGCGACCGCTCGGCGGTCACCGGCGGCACGAAGGTCCTCTCCGACCGGATCGTCGTGAAGATCACGACGAAGCCCGGCGAGACCTTCATCGACCGGATGATCAACCTGGTCGAGGGCGCGGCCCGGCAGAAGACGCCGAACGAGATCGCGCTCAACATCCTGCTGGCCTCGCTGACCATCGTCTTCCTGCTCGCTTGCGCCACGTTGCCGCCCCTGGCGGACTACGCGGGTACCCACCTGACGATGGTCGTGCTCGTCGCCCTGCTGGTCTGCCTGATCCCGACCACGATCGGTGCCCTGCTCTCGGCGATCGGCATCGCCGGCATGGACCGGCTCGTGCAGCGCAACGTGCTCGCCATGTCCGGCCGCGCGGTCGAGGCCGCCGGTGACGTCTCCACCCTGCTGCTGGACAAGACCGGCACCATCACTCTGGGCAATCGGCAGGCCGCCGAGTTCATGCCGGTACGCGGCACGACCGAGGCACAGGTCGCCGACGCGGCGCAACTGTCGTCGCTGGCCGACGAAACGCCCGAAGGACGCTCCATCGTGGTCCTCGCCAAGGAGAAGCACGGGCTGCGCGAGCGCCACCAGGGCGAGCTGGTGGGTGCCGAGTGGATCGCCTTCACCGCCCAGACCCGCATGTCCGGCGTCGACGTCGACGGGCGCAGGATCCGCAAGGGCGCGGCCGGTTCGGTCACCGCCTGGGTCCGGGAGAACGACGGCACCGTCGCCGACGACGCGGACCTGATCGCCGACCGCATCGCCGAGGCCGGCGGTACGCCCCTCCTCGTCGCGGTCGAGGACGCGCGTGGGGCCCGTGTGCTGGGCGTCATCCACCTCAAGGACGTCGTCAAGCACGGGATGCGGGAGCGGTTCGAGGAACTGCGCCGCATGGGCATCAAGACCGTCATGATCACCGGTGACAATCCGCTGACGGCCAAGGCGATCGCCGAGGAGGCCGGCGTCGACGACTTCCTCGCCGAGGCCACCCCCGAGGACAAGATGGCCCTCATCAAGCGGGAGCAGGCGGGCGGCAAGCTCGTGGCGATGACCGGCGACGGCACCAACGACGCTCCCGCGCTGGCCCAGGCGGACGTCGGCGTGGCGATGAACACCGGCACGTCGGCCGCCAAGGAGGCCGGCAACATGGTCGACCTCGACTCCAACCCCACCAAGCTCATCGAGATCGTCGAGATCGGCAAGCAGCTGCTGATCACACGGGGCGCGCTGACGACGTTCTCCATCGCCAACGACGTGGCGAAGTACTTCGCGATCATCCCGGCGCTGTTCGCCGCCGTCTACCCGGGCCTGGACAAGCTCAACATCATGGGCCTGTCCTCCCCGGACTCCGCGATCCTGTCCGCCGTCATCTTCAACGCGCTGATCATCATCGCGCTGGTACCGCTGTCCCTGAAGGGCGTGCAGTACCGGCCGGTCAGCGCGGACCGGCTGCTGCGGCGCAACCTGACGGTCTACGGCCTCGGCGGCCTGGTCGCTCCGTTCATCGGCATCAAGATCATCGACCTGCTCGTCTCCCTCATCCCCGGAATCGGCTGAAGGCCATGAACAACTCCGTATCGAACACCGCCCGGCTGCTCGGGGCGGGCCTGCGCGCCCTCCTTGTGCTGACCCTGGTGACCGGTGTCCTCTATCCGCTGGTCGTCACCGGCATCGCGCAGGGGCTGTTCCACGACCAGGCGAACGGCTCCGAGACGCAGGCGGACGGCAGAGTCGTCGGCTCGTCCCTCATCGGACAGGCGTACAACCTGCCGCTGAAGGAGGGCCAGGAGACCCCGACACCGGACCTGAAGTGGTTCCAGGGCCGCCCGCAGAACGGCCTCGGCACCAACAGCGTCAACACCCAGTACAAGCTCGTCCTGTCCGGCGCGACCAACCGGTCCGGGGACAACGAAGAGCTCATCCAGTGGGTGAAGGACGCCAAGGCCGCCGTCGTCAAGGACAACTCCACGGGCACCTACAAGGTGAAGCCGTCCCAGGTGCCCGCGGACGCGGTCACCTCCTCCGGTTCCGGACTGGACCCGAACATCTCCCCGCAGTACGCGGACATCCAGGTCCACCGGGTCGCCGAGCAGAACGGCCTGTCCACCGCGCGGGTGCAGAAGCTCGTCGACGAGCAGACCGAGGGCCGCGCCCTCGGCTTCATGGGCGAGCCGCGCGTGAACGTCCTCGAACTCAACATCGCGCTCAAGGAACTCGTGGCGAAGAGCTGATGGCGTTACGCGATGTCCTCGGGAGCCGGCGGCTTCGAGAACATCCCGTTCCCGCCGGCTCCCGCAGCCGCGGCGTCTCCGCGCGCCCCGCTTCCGGGCGCGCACGGCACGACGTACGACAGGAGAGGCAGACACCCATGACCCGGGTGCTCGTGGTCGAGGACGACCCGCAACTGGTGCGGGCCCTCGTCCTGAACTTGCAGGCACGTCACTACGGAGTGGACGCGGCTTCCGACGGGGCCACGGCCCTGCGACTCGCCGCCGCACGGCAGCCCGACGTGGTGCTGCTCGACCTCGGTCTGCCCGACATGGACGGCGTCGACGTCATCAAGGGCCTGCGCGGCTGGACGCGCGTGCCGATCCTGGTCCTGTCCGCCCGCCGGGCGTCGGACGAGAAGGTGGCCGCGCTGGACGCCGGTGCCGACGACTACGTCACCAAGCCGTTCAGCATGAACGAACTGCTGGCCCGGCTGCGGGCCGCCGTACGCCGTACCGAGGACCTCCCGGCCGGTCCGGCGGCGACGCTCGTCGAGACCGACGACTTCACCCTCGACCTGCTGGCCAAGAGGGCGGTGCGCGGCGGGAAGGACGTGCGGCTGACGCCCACCGAGTGGCACCTGCTGGAGATCCTCGTGACGAGTCCGGGCCGGCTGATCACACAGAGGCACCTGCTGAAGGAGGTCTGGGGCGTGTCGCAGAGCAGTAAGACCAACTACCTGCGGGTCTACATGGCCCAGCTGCGGCGCAAACTGGAGAAGGACCCCTCCCACCCCCGCTATCTGATCACCGAGCCCGGCGTGGGCTACCGCTTCGAAGGCTGACCGAGGAAACGACATGGCACGCGGCAAGCTCCGGATCTACCTCGGCGCGGCACCCGGCGTCGGCAAGACGTACGCGATGCTGTCGGAGGCGCACCGCCGCATCGAGCGGGGCACCGACTGCGTGGTCGCCTTCGTGGAGCACCACCACCGGCCGCGCACCGAGGTGATGCTCCACGGTCTCGAACAGGTCCCGCGCAGGGAGCTCGAGTACCGGGGCGCCACGTTCACCGAGATGGACGTGGAGGCCGTCCTGCGGCGCGCCCCGGCGGTCGCCCTGGTCGACGAGCTGGCCCACACCAACGTCCCCGGATCCCGCAACGCCAAGCGCTGGCAGGACGTCGAGGAACTGCTCGCCGCCGGCATCGACGTGATATCGACCGTCAATATCCAGCACCTGGAGTCACTCGGCGACGTGGTCGAGTCGATCACCGGGGTGCGGCAGCGTGAGACCGTCCCCGACGAGGTAGTGCGGCGTGCCGACCAGATCGAACTGGTCGACATGTCCCCGCCGGCGCTGCGCCGCCGCATGGCACACGGCAACATCTACAAGCCGGACAAGGTCGACGCGGCGCTGTCCAACTACTTCCGGCCGGGCAACCTCACCGCCCTGCGCGAACTGGCTCTGCTCTGGGTCGCCGACCGGGTCGACGCCTATCTGACCGAGTACCGCAGCGAGCACCAGGTCTCCGCCATCTGGGGTTCGCGGGAGCGGATCGTGGTCGGCCTCACCGGTGGTCCGGAAGGGCGCACCCTGATCCGGCGAGCCGCGCGACTGGCCGAGAAGGGCGCCGGAGGGGAAGTCATGGCCGTCTACATATCCCGCAGTGACGGCCTCACCGGCGCGTCCCCGAAGGAGCTGGCTCTCCAGCGCACCCTGGTCGAGGATCTGGGCGGCACCTTCCATCACGTCGTCGGCGACGACATCCCCGCCGCCCTCCTCGACTTCGCCCGCGGGGTCAACGCCACGCAGATCGTGCTGGGTGTCTCCCGCCGCAGGAGCTGGCAGTACGTCTTCGGGCCCGGCGTCGGCGCCACCGTGGCCCGCGAGTCCGGCCCCGACCTCGACGTCCACCTCATCACGCACGCCGAGGTCGGCAAGGGCCGCGGCCTGCCCGTGGCGCGCGGAGCACGCCTCGGGCGCACCCGGGTGATCAGCGGCTGGCTGACCGGCGTGCTCGGCCCCCTCCTGCTCGCCTGGCTCCTGAACAGCGTCGCGCCGGACGTCGGCCTCGCCAACGACATGCTCCTGTTCCTGTCCCTGACGGTGGCGGCGGCCCTGCTGGGCGGACTCCTGCCGGCGCTGGCCTCCGCCGTGGTCGGATCGTTCCTGCTGAACTGGTTCTTCACCCCGCCCGTCCACACCCTGACCATCGCCGACCCGCAGAACATCGTCGCCATCGTGGTCTTCGTCGGCGTGGCCGTGGCGGTGGCCTCGGTGGTGGACCTCGCGGCCCGCCGCACCCAACAGGCCGCCCGGCTGCGCGCCGAGTCGGAGATCCTGTCGTTCCTCGCGGGGAATGTGCTGCGCGGCGAGACCGGGCTGGAGGAGTTGCTCGAACGAGTCCGCGAGACCTTCGGCATGGAGTCGGTGGCGCTGCTGGAGCGGACCGGCGAAACAGCTCCCTGGACCTGCGCCGGCAGCGTGGGACCCCGGCCCGCCGGAACCCCGGACGACGCGGACGTCGACGTCCCCGTCGGCTACCACATGGCCCTGTCCCTGCGCGGCCGGGTGCTGCCGGCCGCCGACCGGCGGGTCCTGGCCGCGTTCGCCGCACAGGCCGCTGTCGTCCTGGACCGTCAGCGGCTCAAGGGCAAGGCGGACCGGGCGGAGGAGCTGGCCGAGGGCAACCGTATCCGGACCGCGCTGCTCGCCGCCGTCAGTCACGACCTGCGGACCCCGCTCGCCGGCATCAAGGCCGCCGTGTCGTCGCTGCGGTCCGACGACGTCGAGTGGTCCGAGGAGGACGAGGCGGAGCTGCTGGAGGCCATCGAGGAGGGCGCCGACCGGCTCGACCAGCTGGTGGGCAACCTGCTCGACATGTCCCGCCTGCAGACCGGTACGGTCACGCCCGTACTCCGCGAGACCGACCTCGACGAGGTCGTCCCCATGGCGCTCGGCGGGGTCCCCGAGGACAGCGTCGAGCTGGACATCCCCGAGACACTGCCCATGGTCCACGTCGACCGCGGACTCCTGGAGCGGGCCGTCGCCAACGTCGTCGAGAACTCCGTCAAGCACAGCCCGCCGGGGGAGAAGGTCCTCGTCTCCGCCAGTGTCCTCGCCGACCGGGTCGAAGTGCGGATCATCGACTGCGGCCCCGGGGTACCGGACGAGGCCAAGGAACGCATCTTCGAGCCGTTCCAGCGCTACGGCGACTCACCCCGCGGTGTGGGTGTCGGCCTCGGCCTCGCGGTCGCACGCGGCTTCACCGAGGCCATCCGCGGCACCGTGCACGCCGAGGACACGCCCGGCGGCGGCCTCACCATGGTGCTCAGCGTCCCGATGGCTGCCGAGCGGCTGGACCAGCCGGCGCTTCCGGCCACGGTCGGGCCCTGAGAGTTTCGGGCCCCGGTCAGCGAGGACTCGCAGGACCCGCTGCAGGAACGGCGTTCCGCAGGCCGCGCTCCATGGCCGTCCTCTTGGAGAGCGCGGGCCGCCCCCGGTCTTCTGGCCACTGGAACCGCCTGACCCGCGGCCCGTGCGGCGCGTCCCCGGAGCTCCACGACGGGGACCGCTTGCGGGCACGGCAGACCGTCGTTCCACTGGTGACGAAGAGGGAGCGTGGCCGGTGGACAGACCAGTGACCGTGGGCGTGGACGGCTCCTCCGCGAGTATGAGGGCGCTCGACTGGGCCGCTGACGGGGCCGCCCTGCACGGTCTGCCTCTTCGTATCCTGCACGCGTCCGTATGGGAACGCTTCGAGGGCGCCACTCCTGCGGAGGACCTCCCTGAAGGCTCCGCTGAGGCCGCCCTGCTGGAAGAGATCATCGGTGCTGCCGCGGCCCGGGTCCGCGAGCGCCGACCGGAGGTCGGGATTCACGCCGAAGTGCTGCCCGGGGAGCCCGTCGACGTCCTGTTCCATGCGGCGGAAGACGCTTTCGCATCGGTCGTGGGCCATCGTGGACACGGTGCCCTCGTGCGCCGCCTCTTCACCGATTCCGTCGGGCCCGCCGTCGCAGAGCGCGCGTCGTGCCCCGTCGTGGTCGTCGGCGACTCCGTCCCGGTGCGCCCACGAGGAGACCGGCAGGTCGTCCTGGGCGTCGGAGAAGCAACCGACGCCGCCCCTGGCACCTTCGCCCTTCAGGAAGCACAGGCCCGCGGTTGCGACCTGGTCGTGGTACATGCCCGGAGCCGGCAGGAAGCACGGCAGGGCTCACCTCGCCTCCGCGGCTCGCCGGCAGTCGATGCGCTCCTGAGCGCGGCAGTCCCGGACCGGGCGGCTCCCGGAAGCGGCGGCGTCGTGGACAGACGAGTCGTCGACGGCCCTGCGCGGCAGGCCCTGCTCCGAGCCGCGGACCACGCCGACCTTCTCGTCCTGGGGGTCCGGCACAGGCGTGGCACGGGCCGCCGCGAACTCGGAGCCACCCACCGCGCCGCACTACGCCACTCGCCCCGCCCCGTCGCTTTCGTGGGTGGGCCCTGGGCCTCCCCCTGAGGGTTGACCCGCCGGCCGAGCTGCGGAACATCGGGCAAGAGCCGCTCGACCGGGCGGCAGGTGTGGGTGGCGTGATCGGACGACACCGGTGACGCTCGTTTGACGATCCGAGCACCCGGCGACCCTGTCTTGGGACCGTAGACCAACTCTGACCTGCTGTTTCCCGACTGCGTCCGAGGTGACCTCTTTCCGATGACCCACCACGTGGAGTGCGTGGCGATTCTTGAGCCCACGGCAAAGGGTGCCTGACCTGATGTCTCTCTGATTCCTCGGGCTGCGGGCGGGGCGTGCCGACATTTTTCCCGGTCGGCCCGGCGGGCGGGACGGTCACCTGCTCCGGGCACGTGACGGCGCTGCCGGCTCGCGTGTCCACCTGCACGGGAGGCGGGCGGCGGACGCCGTTGGTCCCGCGCGCGAGAGCGGCTCCGGTCCGTTTCGGGGGCCGGAGCCGCCCCTGTCTTCACGGGCGGGTCAGTTGGCGTCCACCAGGTGGTGCGGGGGGACCGTCACCGTACGGGCGCCCTTCTCGCCTCCCAGGACGACTTCCCGCAGCGCGCTGTTGTTGCTGTGGTCGGTCTCCTGGAGCCGGTTCTCCGGGTTGGCGAGGACCTGGATGTAGTACGTGCCGTTCGGCAGGTCCGTGATGTCGAAGGACTGGCCGGGCAGGTCCTGGGTGTAGGTGTCACCGGAGCCGACGTCGAGCACCTCGCGGACGGAGATGGAGTTCTCGGAGCCGCACGCGGTGGACAGGTCGGTGTTTCCCGGGTGCCAGGCGGCGTTCTTCACGGTGTAGTCGACGGCGTCGGTGTTGGCCAGACAGAACGCCTCCTTGCCGCTGCGCACCGTCTCCTTCTGATCGGCCGTCAGCAGCCGGTAACTGGCGAAGTCCAGGAAGTGCCAGTGCTCGTGGCCGGGACGCGGATCCCACTCCATGCCGCCGGTCGGGGTGTACCCGACCTGCTTGCCGTCGGCGTCGTAGAAGTACTGGTAGGCGTCCATCACCTCCTTGCCCGGGGAACGGAAGCCGTCCACCACCAGCTTGGCCGGGCCCGCGTTCCACACGTTGGCGCTGAAGGCGAGGTAGTCCTTGCCGGGCACCTCCTCGTAGCCGTCGCTGACGGTGATGCCGAACGCGGGCAGCGAGCGCAGGTCGGGCTTCGGGACGTCGGGCACGGACGCCTTGCCGGTGGGCCGCTTCGCGTGGGGCCCGGCGCCCGGCGCCTGTCGCGAACCGTCGGTCTGCCCGGAGCCGTCACCGGTCTCGGCGGCGGCGACGGCCTGCTTCCCCAGGGACTTCCTCTTCAGCGCCCACGGCAGGGCGGGCGGAGCCGACGGGTAGGGGCCGTGGCCGGCGTTGTACGAGGGGCCGGCGCCGCTCGTCGCGGCGCCGGGGGCCGGGGTGTCCGCGCCGGCCCCGTGCTGCGCGTGCGCGTCGTGCTCCGCGTGGGCTCCGTGCTCCGCGTGGGACCCGTGCTGCGCGTGCGCACCGTGCCCGGAGGCGGTGGACTTCGCCGAACCGCCGGAGGCGGAGCGCGCGGACTCCTCCCAGCTGCGTTCGCGTACGACCACCTTGACGGTCTGCGGCTTGTCGGTGATGCCGAAGAGGTCGCGGTACTTCTCGGTCACGTTGATCTCGGCGGTGTAGGTGCCGGCGGCCAGTTGGACCGGGTCGGTGTAGAACCCCGAGTAGGTGTTGGACGCCCAGCCGTTCTCGACGCCCCACACCGAGCCGAGGGTGAAGGGGTTCGTCGGACAGCTCTCCGGATACTTCGAGTTGGCGGGGGCGTCCGGCCGGACCCGCCCCGAGGCGTTGTTGGGGCAGAACGCCTCGGTCTTCTCCAGCACCGTCGAGCCGGCCGCGTCGGTGAGGGTGATCTGCGTGAAGTCCGGCAGCCCGGTGAAGTCGTTCACGAGCCCGGCGGGGAGTGCCTTGGTCCGGGTCTTCTTCCCGTTCCGGAGGACCTGTTCGGCGACGACCGGGTCCTTGTACGACTTGCGGGTCACCTTGAGTTCGAAGGCGCCGTTCTCGGAGGTGAGGTACGTCCCGAGGTCGAGGTAGACCCCCGGGTCCTCCGTCCACGAGTCGAGCGTGACCGAGGTGGATGCGGCGATCAGGCCGAGTTTCGGCGTCGGCTCCGCGGTCTTCGCGTCGGGCGCGGCGGCGACGACGCCCGCGGTCACGGCGATGGCCGCGGCGACGGCGAAGGAGGGGCGGGTCAGGCGGCTGGTGCGGCCCTGCGGGAGTCTGGTCATCGGTCCTCGTGCTTCCGGCTGTGGAGGGTGTCATGGGATCTGGATGAGCAGTGCGACCCCAACTGGCTTACGGGGCCGCTGTGTTCGGACCATGAGAGGGAGCCGGACACCCTCCGGGTTGGCTCCGCTCGCCCTGTCGCCCCCCAGTTGTCCGAAAAGCGTCCACCAGGAGCCGGACTTGTCTCACGTCCGTGCGAGATCCGCCGGGCATCGACGAGGCTCCCGCGCCGACGAAGGCCGGTACACCGGGCGGGCGCTTGCACGGCGTCGCCCGGCACCGCGGCACCGGCGTCCGTCATGACGGCGGCGTGACCGGCCGCGAGGGCCGCCGCCATCACGGCGGCGACCCTCGCGGTCATCGGTGGTCTTCGCGTGGCAGGCCTTGTCAGGCGCGGGTCCAGCGCTGGTTGCTGCCGTTCGAGCAGGAGTAGAGCTGGATCGAGGAGCCGTTGGCGGATCCGGCGGCGTCGAGGCAGAGGCCGGACTGGACGCCGACGATGGATCCGTCGGAGTTGAAACGCCACTTCTGGTTGTCGCCGCCCCAGCAGCTGTAGATCTGGACCTTGGCGCCGTTGCCGGTGCCGGCGGCGTCCAGGCACTTGTTGCCGTACACCCTGAACTCACCGGCGTCGGTGTACGTCCACTGCTGGTTGCTGTTGCTGTGGCAGTCCCACAGCTGGAGCTGGGTGCCGTCGCTCGTACTGGCGTTGGGCACGTCCAGGCAGCGGCCCGAACCGACGCCCTTGATCCTGGTGCCGTCCGTGGGGGGCTCCGAGGTGTCGCCGCCGTTGAGTGCGTTGAGGACGGCGGTGTAGGCGGGCTTCTTGCTGCCGTCGTTGTTGAACAGCAGCGGTGTGTCCCCCGATCGCCAGGAGTCGCTGTCGCGCACTCCCCAGACGGTGACGCCGAGGCAGCGCGAGACGGCCAGGCAGTCGTTGACCACGTTGGCGTAGGTCGTGGACGAGGCGCCCTGGATGTCGAGTTCGGTGACGGCCACGTCGACGCCGAGGGCGGCGAAGTTCTGCAGGGTGGTGCGGAAGTTGCTGTTGTAGGGGCTGCCGCTGTTGAAGTGCGACTGGAAGCCGACGCAGTCGATCGGCACGCCGCGCGACTTGAAGTCCCGCACCATGTTGTACATGGCCTGGGTCTTGGCCCAGGTCCAGTTCTCGACGTTGTAGTCGTTGTAGCAGAGCTTGGCGGACGGGTCGGCGGCGCGCGCGGCGCGGAAGGCGACCTCGATCCAGTCGTTGCCGGTGCGCTGCAGGTTGGAGTCGCGCCGGGCCCCCGAACTGCCGTCGGCGAAGGCCTCGTTCACGACGTCCCACTGGGCGATCTTGCCCTTGTAGTGGGCCATCACGCCGTTGATGTGGTCGATCATCGCCTGGCGCAGTGCGCTGCCGCTGAGGCTCTGCATCCAGCCGGGCTGCTGGGAGTGCCAGGCCAGGGTGTGACCGCGCACCTGCTTGCCGTTCTGCACCGCCCAGTTGTAGACGCGGTCGGCGGCGGTGAAGTTGAACTGGCCCCGCTGCGGTTCGGTGGCGTCGATCTTCATCTCGTTCTCGGCCGTCACCGAGTTGAACTCACGGCTCGCGATCGACGTGTAGGCCGAGTCGCCCAGCTTGCCCGAGGCGATGGCGGTGCCGAAGTAGCGGCCGCTCTGCGCCGCCGCGGCGCCGAGCGTGCTCTCGGCGGCGTACGCGGTCGGCGGCGTGACCAGTGCGGTGGCCGTACCGGTGGCGCCGACGACCAGCGCCAGCAGCAGGCCGCGGATCTTCCGCCGGACGGCGGATCTGGGGAGGGCGTACGAGCCCATTGCTGTGCCTCCAAAGTGGACATCACGGAAGGGATGAAGCGCGGGGGATTGCGTCGTCCGCTCCTGTTCGGCGGATGGATGGACGGATGGACGGGGCGGGCCGGGGCCCGGCCGGCACGGAATCACCGGACACGGCGGTCATGGGACGGGACGGTCTTCGGCACAGGTACGCGGATCTGTGGTGCGGTCGTGCGCGGATCTGCCGTGCGGCACGGAATGCCCCAAGGCTGGTGCGGTTCGAAATGTCGAGCCGCGGCCGGTTTTCCAGACAGGAATGATCGAGGCGTTGATGATGCATCGTCAATACTTCCCGCAGGAAAAGTTTCTGTTCCCTGTTCGAAACTTTCGAGACTCCGGCCGGTTGGACGTCGAAACCTCGGTGCCGCTGTCGATGGCGGCCGCAGGGCGGGGCCGGCGGGTCGCATGTCGGCCATCGGACGGCGTGACGTGCGACGTTTCACTCATGGGTTCTCGCGAATGTTTCGACATTGATGGCGACGTATGCGGGGGGTATTGACGCCGTTCGGCAGCTCCCTATCATTCAGGTTGCTCGACACTTCGACTCGTGTTCGATATTTCGAGCATGTTGAGTCGCTCCATCGCGCGGCAGGGCGACTCCGGGTCGCATCGCCCGAACGCGGAGCCATGAGGAGCCGTGCTGCCGTGCTGTCGTGCGTACGTCATGCATATGTCATGACCTCGCCAATTCTTTGTCGGTGCTCTCTTCGTCCCAAGGTTGAGGAAGTCCCCATGCGCAGAGGAAGTTTCAGCCGCAGGAATCCGTCCGCGGTGCTCGCCGCCGTGGCCGCGGCCCTGGCCGCGTTGGCGGCGATGCTCGTCGTCACCCCGGCCCAGGCGGCCACCAGCGGCGCCTTGCGCGGTGTCGGTTCGGGCCGGTGTCTCGATGTGCTGGGTGCCGAGCAGGTCAACGGCACGTACCTGCAGATCCACGACTGCTGGAACGGAACCAACCAGCAGTGGACGCTGACGGATTCCAGCCAGTTGACCGTGTACGGCAACAAGTGCCTGGACGTTCCGGACCACGCGACCACGGCCGGTACCCGGGTGCAGATCTGGAGCTGCAGCGGTGCCGCGAACCAGCAGTGGCGGGTGAACTCCGACGGCACGGTCGTCGGCGTGGAGTCCGGGCTGTGCCTGGACGTGAAGGACAACGGTACGGCCAACGGCACGGCGGTGCAGCTGTGGACGTGCAACGGCGGCAGCAACCAGAAGTGGACCGGTCTGACCGGGACGCCGCCGACGGACGGCACGTGCACCCTCCCGTCGACGTACCGGTGGTCCTCGACGGGTGTGCTGGCGCAGCCGGCGAACGGGTGGGCCGCGGTGAAGGACTTCACCACAGTGACGCACAACGGCAGGCACCTGGTCTACGCGTCCAACTTCTCGGGATCGTCGTACGGCTCCATGATGTTCAGCCCCTTCACGAACTGGTCGGACATGGCGTCGGCCGGCCAGAACGCGATGAGCCAGGCCGCGGTGGCGCCCACGCTGTTCTACTTCGCGCCCAAGAACATCTGGGTGCTGGCCTACCAGTGGGGTTCGGCGGCCTTCATGTACCGCACGTCGAGCGACCCCACCAACCCCAACGGCTGGTCCTCCGCGCAGCCGCTGTTCACCGGGAGCATCTCCGGCTCCGACACCGGCCCGATCGACCAGACCCTGATCGCCGACGGCCAGAACATGTACCTGTTCTTCGCCGGTGACAACGGCAGGATCTACCGGGCGAGCATGCCGATCGGGAACTTCCCGGGCAACTTCGGTTCCTCGTACACGACGATCATGAGCGACACGAAGGCCAACCTGTTCGAGGGCGTGCAGGTCTACAAGGTCAAGGGCCAGAACCAGTACCTCATGATCGTCGAGGCGATGGGTGCGAACGGGCGCTACTTCCGCTCCTTCACGGCCGCCGGCCTGAACGGGTCGTGGACCCCGCAGGCCGCCAGTGAGAGCAACCCCTTCGCGGGCAAGGCCAACAGCGGCGCCACCTGGACCAACGACATCAGCCACGGTGACCTGGTCCGCGACAACCCCGACCAGACCATGACCATCGACCCCTGCAACCTGCAGTTCCTCTACCAGGGCAAGGACCCCGCCGCGGGCGGCGAGTACAACCGACTGCCGTGGCGGCCGGGCGTCCTCACCCTGCGACGCTGACCTTCCCGGTTCACGGCGGGGGCGTGGAGCCCGGGTCCGGGCTCCACCTCCGGCGTGGGTCGGTGCGGCCGGCCGGGATCACACGGTGATCGCGTCCCCCTCCGGGACGATGGTCAGGGGCACCTCGGTCAGCGCCGCGGGGCTCAGGAAGCGGGCCGTCGACTCCTGGCCGGTCCGGCTGAGCATGATCTCGTGGATCTGGACGAGACGGCTGGGCCCGACCTCGCGCACGTAGTCCGCCGCCCGGCCGAGGTGGGTCCAAGGGCCGCTGGTGGGCAGCAGCAGCGTGTCGACCGGTGCGGGCGGTACCTGGTAAGCGTCGCCGGGGTGGAAGACCCGGCCGTCGACGAGGTAGCCGACGTTGGTGACGCGGGGGATGTCGCGGTGGATCGCGGCGTGCAGGTCGCCGGAGACCGCTATGTCGAAGCCGGCGACATCGACACGGTCACCGGCCGCGACCGCGGTGACCTGGGCGCGTCGGTCCGGCCAGCGTTCGACCACACCGGCCGGTCCGTAGACCCGCAGGTCGGGGCGGGCGTCCAGGGCCCGGGCGATCAGGTCTTCGTCGAAGTGGTCGAAGTGTTCGTGCGTGATCAGGACGGCGTCGGCGGCGGCCACCACCTCCTTCGCGTCGGGGGTGAACGTGCCCGGGTCGACGGCGATGCGCCCACCGTCCTTGACCAGCGACACACATGCGTGGGCGTGCTTGATCAGCTTCACTGCCGGCTCCCGTCGGCTTGATATGCAGGGTTCACTGCACAATATATACAGGGTTCCCTGTCATACAGGGTGCCCTGTATGATCTTGTTAGGCTGGCGGATGTGAACAACGCGACCTCGAACGAACCGGCCCCCCTCCCGGACGAGTTGGCCGCCCGCCTCAGGGAGGTCGTCGGCACCCTGGTCCGCAGCGCCCGTACCGTCGACCGGCTCGCGTCCGTCCCGGCGGCGGTGCTCGGCCTCCTCGACACGGGTGGGCCGATGACCACGGCCGACCTGGCGGCGGCCCGTGGAGTGCGTCACCAGACGATGGCCGCGACCGTCAGGGAACTGACCGACGCCGGCTTCCTGGCCGTACGCCCCGATCCGGACGATGCCCGCAGGAAGGTCCTCACCCTGACGGGGGAGGGGAAGGAGACGCTCGACGCGGAACGCCGTCAGCGCGTCGGCGTCCTCGCCGACGCGCTGGAGGAGACGCTGGACGAGGAGGACCGGCGCGCTCTGGCGCACGCCCTCGACCTCATCGAGCGGATCAGCGGCGGCATCCGGGGCAGCCGTTCCTTCGACGGCGAGCGCGAGTTCACCACCGGATCATGGTGACGAGGCCCGGACAACCGGCGCCGGCCGGTTCGCGTCCGTCACCGTGCGTATGAACCACAGCCGTCGTGGCGCGGACCGGAAGCACGCGCCGTCAGGTCGCGCCTGGGAGCCGAGCGGGTCGGGCGGTCCGGTGCCGGGTGGAGTACGTGGTGATTCCGGAGCCGGTCCGACAGGGCTTCGCACTCGCGCCTCTCCGCGCGGTGGGAGAAGGCGAACGACAGCGCCCCGTGCCGGACGGATCCGGCGCGGGGCGGGGCGTGAAGGTCAGTGCTGGGCGGCGTAGGTGACGAAGTCGCTCCACGCGGCGGGGGAGAGGGCGAGTTCGGGGCTGCGCCGGTTCTTGGAGTCCCGGACGTGGACCGCCCGCGTGCCCCGCGCCACCTCGACGCAGGCGTCGCCGTCGGAACCGCTGTAGCTGCTCTTGAACCAAGCCCGTTCGTCGGTGCTGCTCATAGCGCTCCTCGCAGTCGCTTCAGCAGGCTCCTGGAGTCCTCGGAGGTGAGAGCCTGTGAGCGCAGTCTCGCATACCGCTGGAGCATGATGCTGACCTCCTTCGGGGTCGAAATCAGCATCCCGCCACGCTGTCCCTCCGCGTAGCCGAACCACTTGTTGTCCGGCGACTCAAGGAGCATCAACGGCCCGTCGAAACCGGCGTGGTCCGGCTGACGGGTCGGCATGATCTGCAGCTCGACGTTGAACTGCGACGACCTCTCCAGGAGGCTGTCGAGCAACTCCCGCGTCACGTCCGGGCCTCCGGTGCCGCGCTCCAGCAGTGCCTGCTCGACGATGAAGCTGAACGTGATCGCCGGCCTGCGGTCGAACAGTCGCTGACGTTCCAGGCGGGCCGTGACCTGCTGGGCCACCTGGTCCTCGTCCTTGACCGGCGGGACGCTCTCCGTCACCGCCCGTGCGTAGCGTTCCGTCTGCAACAGGCCGGGAACCACCCGGCAGTCGTACGTCCACAGCGTCACCGACTGCGTCTCCAGCCGCGCCCACTGCCGGAACCAACTCGCCAGCCCCACCTGCCGCGACAGATGCGGCGCGGCCCTGCGCAGCGCGCCGGTGTTGCCGGTCGCCTCCTCCGCGCGCTCCACGAAGCCCCGGTCCGGCATCCGGCGGCCCAGCTCCACCGAGGCCACCGTGTGCTTCGAGAAGTGGACCAGGGCGGCGAACTCCTCCCGGCTGAGGCCCGCGTGCTCCCGTAAGGCCTGGACGAACGCACCGAAGGTGCGCATGCTGTCCGAGGCCCCGGGCTCGCCACAACTTCCCGCGCCCACCCCGCCGTCCGTGTTCTCGTAAGCCACCGTCGGCCACCTTCCCGCGCACGTGCCACGCCGTACCGCTTCTGACTGGGCTCCATCGTCACCCGGAGCGAGGCGTACGGTCCACGGAATGTGTGCGTACGCTGACTCTGCGTACGCGGAGTGCCGTCGGCGCGATCGGCGCGGTGCGACGTGCTTCATGCCGCCGACACGTCGACTGCGGCGGGAAGTGGACCTACCGTACTGCCACGGCTGCTGGTCGATCGCCGGGTACCGCCGCGGAGTCGGAAGCCGGGGCCCTTCCCGGAACGAGTGGCCGGGGCACTTCGGACCATCGCGTCCTCGCAGACCGTCATGGCTGACCACGAGACGAAAGAGCCGAGCATGCTGATTGGAGTGACCCGGGAGACCAGACCCGGGGAGACCAGGGTCGCGGCCACACCCGCGACCGTCAGGCAACTGACCGGACTGGGCTACGACGTGGTGATCGAGACCGGGGCGGGGGCGGGCTCGAGCATCACCGACGAGGCGTACACCCGGGCCGGTGCCGCGATCGGCACCGCCGAGGAGGCGTGGCGTGCCGACCTGGTCTTCCGGGTGAACGCCCCCGAACCCGTGGAGGTGGAGCGGCTCAAGGAGGGCGCGACGCTGGTCGCCCCGCTCGCGCCGGCGGCCAACGGCGGCCTGCTCACGGCGTTGGCCGCGCGCAAGGTCGACGCCTTCGCGATGGACGCCGTTCCGCGTATCTCCCGGGCCCAGTCGCTGGACATCCTCTCCAGCCAGGCCAATATCGCGGGATACCGTGCGGTGATCGAGGCGGCGCACCACTTCGGCCGGTTCTTCACCGGTCAGGTGACCGCGGCGGGCAAGGTGCCCCCGGCCAAGGTGCTCGTCGCCGGCGCCGGCGTGGCGGGTCTGGCGGCGATCGGCGCGGCCGCCTCCCTGGGCGCCGTCGTCCGTGCCACCGATCCACGGTCCGAGGTCGCCGACCAGGTCAAGTCGCTCGGTGGTGTGTATCTGCCGGTGGAGGTCGAGGCCGAACAGTCGACCGACGGGTACGCGAAGGCGACCTCCGAGGCGTACGACCGACGGGCCGCCGAGATCTACTCCGAACAGGCCGCGGACGTGGACATCATCATCACCACGGCCCTGATCCCGGGGCGGCCCGCGCCGAGGCTGATCACGGCCGCCGACGTCGCGTCCATGAAGTCCGGCAGCGTCGTCGTCGACATGGCGGCCGCCCAGGGCGGGAACGTGGAGGGAACGGTCAAGGACGAGGTCGTCACCACCCACAACGGTGTGACGATCATCGGCTACACCGACCTGCCCGCACGTCTTCCGGCACAGTCGTCACAGTTGTACGGCACCAATCTGGTCAACCTGATGAAGCTCCTCACTCCCGCCAAGGACGGCCGGGTCTCCGTCGACCTCGAGGACGCCGTGCAGCGCGGGCTGACCGTGGTCCACCAGGGTGACGTGCTCTGGCCACCGCCCCCGGTACAGGTGTCCGCGGTCCCTGCCGGGGCCACTGCGGCGAAGGAGCCGGGGAAGGCGGAGGAGAAGGCGGTCAGGGCGGAGAAGAAGGCGGTCAGGGCGGAGAAGAAGCTCTCCGCGAGCGCGAAGGCGGCCCTCGTCGGCACCGGTTCGCTGGCGCTGTTCCTCCTCAACGCCTTCGCCCCCTCGGAGATCACCCAGCACTTCACCGTGCTGACACTGGCGGTCGTGGTCGGCTTCTACGTCATCGGGCACGTGCACCACGCGCTGCACACGCCGCTGATGTCGGTCACCAACGCCATCTCGGGAATCGTCGTGGTGGGTGCGCTGCTCCAGCTGACCGGCACCGACAACGTGGTGCTGGTGCTGGCCGGCGTCGCCACGCTGCTCGCCTCGATCAACATCTTCGGAGGCTTCGCCGTCACCCGCCGCATGCTCTCGATGTTCCGGAAGGCGTGAGGCGACCATGGACGTCCTCTCGATCTCCGGCGCGGCGTACCTGGTCGCCGCCCTCCTGTTCATCCTGTCGCTCGCCGGGCTCTCCCGGCACGAAACCGCGTCCCAGGGCTGGGCCTACGGCGTCGCGGGCATGACCCTCGCGCTCGCGGCCACGATCCTGCGGGTCACCGACGCCGGTTCACTCACCTCTCTCGTCGTCCTCGGGTCCGCGGTCACGGTCGGCGCGGTCGTCGGACTCCGGTGCGCGAGGCGCGTGCAGATGACCGGCATGCCCGAACTGATCGCGCTGCTGCACTCCTTCGTCGGTCTCGCCGCGGTGCTGATCGGCTGGAACGGTCACCTGGAGGGGGGTTCGCACGCCGACGGCATCCACCACACCGAGGTCTTCATCGGTGTCTTCATCGGCGCGGTCGCCTTCACCGGCTCCGTCGTCGCCTTCCTGAAGCTCTCGGCGCGGATGAAGTCCGCGCCGCTGATGCTGCCGGGCAGGAACGCCGTCAACATCGGGGCCCTGGCCGGCTTCGTGATCCTCACGGTGCTCTACGTCATCACGCCGTCACTCGGGCTGCTGACAGCGGTCACCGCGCTGGCGCTGGCCCTCGGCTGGCACCTGGTCGCCTCCATCGGCGGCGGCGACATGCCCGTGGTCGTCTCCATGCTCAACAGTTACTCCGGCTGGGCGGCCGCCGCTTCGGGATTCCTGCTGGGCAACGACCTCCTGATCGTCACGGGCGCGCTGGTCGGCTCCTCCGGCGCGTACCTCTCGTACATCATGTGCAAGGCGATGAACCGCTCCTTCGTCTCCGTCATCGCGGGCGGCTTCGGGCTGGAGACGGGCCCGTCGGGTGACCGGGAGTACGGCGAGCACCGTGAGATCTCCGCGGAGGACACCGCGGAACTTCTCCTGTCCGCCTCGTCCGTCGTCATCACCCCCGGTTACGGCATGGCGGTGGCGCAGGCGCAGTACCCGGTCGCGGAGATGACCCGGCTGCTGCGCGAGAAGGGCGTCGACGTGCGCTTCGCCATCCACCCGGTCGCCGGGCGGCTGCCCGGACACATGAACGTCCTGCTGGCCGAGGCGAAGGTGCCGTACGACATCGTCCTGGAGATGGACGAGATCAACGACGAACTCGCCGACACGGACGTCGTGCTGGTCATCGGCGCCAACGACACCGTCAACCCGTCGGCGGCCGAGGACCCGGACTCGCCGATCGCGGGGATGCCGGTGCTGCGGGTGTGGGAGGCGGGGAACGTGGTGGTCTTCAAGCGGTCGATGGCCGCCGGTTACGCCGGCGTGCAGAACCCGCTGTTCTTCCGGGAGAACTCCCGGATGCTCTTCGGCGATGCCAAGACCCGCGTCGACGAGATCGTGGGCGCGCTGTCGCGGGTGCCGGTCTGAGAGGGACGGCGGGTCGCCGGCGCGGTGACGGACCGCACCGGCGACCCGTCCTGTCGGCCTCGGGCTTCGGGACCGCCGGTGACGTCCCGTCGGTTAGGGTGGCGAGCGGAGAGGGACGGACCGACGGCTCCCGCGTGGGCCGGTCGGACACGACGGGGGCTCGTTCGTGGGGAGGCTGATGCATGGTCACCCAGCGGTCGGATGAGAGGCCGGCACTCACGGCGCTGCCGCCGGCGCTGCGCGCGTGGCTCGGGCTGATCGCGGTCCTCGCCGCGCTGGTGGTCGTCGCGCTCGGGGCCGTGTACGCCGGCGACGGCGAGCCCGGCGGGGTGGACGCGCGGATCGCGGTGGACGGTGTGGGGACGCCGTGGCGGCATGTCGCTCTGGCTGTCGACTTCCTGGGGGAGCCCCTGGGGGCGGCGGTGCTGACAGGGGCCGTCGTGACGGGCTGTCTGCTGGTCCGGTGGTCTCGCGCGGCGGTGCTCGCCGTGGTCGGCCCAGGACTGGTCGTGGGGGCGACGACGCTGCTCAAGCCGCTGGTGGGGCGCACCATCCACGGCGACGACAACCTGTCCTACCCGAGCGGGCACACCGCCTTCCTCACCGCGTTCGTCCTCGTGGTGGCGCTGCTCGTGACCGGCCGGCGCGGCCTCGGCGGGACGGCCGGCACGTCACTCGTGCTCGGCGCGGCGCTGGTCGCCGGCGCCGCCATGGGCTGGGCACAGGTCGCCCTGGGCGCGCACTACCCGACCGACGCCCTCGGCGGCTGGTGCACCGCGCTGGCGGTGACACCGGCGACCGCGTGGCTGGCCGATCGGGTGGCCGGCGCCGGTCGGCCGGAGCACCGCTGACGTCACGTCACATCACGCCAGGCGGCGGAAGACGGGCTTCACCGGTCGCCCGCCCAGCCACGGGGTGGGATCCCCGGCGTCCAGCGCCTTCCGGTACACCGCACACGCCTGGGCCACCACGTCGACGGTGTGCTCGATGTCGGCGTCGTCGAGCGCGGCGCTCACCACGAACGACGGGGCCAGCACCCCGCCCGCGAGGAGCCGGCGCAGGAACAGCGTGCGGTACTCCTGCGACGGCCGGAGCTTCTCGTCGAGGGTGGCGAAGACCAGGTTGCTGGCCCGGCCCCGTACGACGACGTGGTCGCCGACGCCCATGCCGGCCGCGGCCTCGCGCACACCGGCGGCCAGCTTCTCGCCGAGCGCGTGCAGCCGCGCGGTGACGCCCTCCTCGGCGTAGACGGTCTGCACGGCCATCGCGGCGGCCAGCGCGTGCGTCTCCGCGCCGTGCGTGGTGGACAGCAGGAACACCCGCTCGCCGGAGTGACGCAGCCCGCCCCGCTCCATCAGCTCGCGCCGCCCGGCCAGCGCCGAGACGGCGAACCCGTTGCCCAGCGCCTTGCCGAACGTGGAGAGGTCGGGGACGACGCCGTACAGGCCCTGGGCGCCCGCCTCGGACCAGCGGAAGCCGGTGATCATCTCGTCGAAGACCAGCACGCAGCCGTGCCGGTCGGCCAGTTCGCGCAGGCCGGCGAGGTATCCGGGCGGCGGCTCGGTGTGGCCGGCGGGTTCGAGGACCAGGCAGGCGATCTCGTCCCGGTACCGGGTGAGCAGTTCCTCCGTGGCGGTCAGGTCGCCGTAGGGGAACGCCACGGTGAGTTCGGTGGTCGCCGCCGGAATACCGGCCGACATCGGTGTGGTGCCGATGAACCAGTCGTCGACGGAGAAGAACGGGTGGTCGGCGCAGACGGCCACCCGCGGGCGGCCGGTGGCGGCGCGGGCGAGGCGCACCGCGGCGGTGGTGGCGTCGGAGCCGTTCTTCGCGAACTTCACCATCTCGGCGGTCGGTACCGTGGCCAGGAAGCGTTCCGCGGCCTCGACCTCCAGCACGGACGGCCGGACGAAGTTGCCGCCGCGGTCGAGTTCCCGCCGCACCGCCTCGGTCACGCGCGGGTGGGCGTGGCCGAGGCTGACCGACCGCAGGCCGGAGCCGTACTCGACGTAGCGGTTGCCGTCGACGTCCCACACGTGGGCGCCGCGGCCGTGACTGATGACCGGGGCCAGGTTCTCGGGGTACTGGTCGTCGCCCTTGGCGTAGGTGTGCGCGCCGCCGGGGACCAGGGCGTGCAGCCGCTCGTTGAACGCCCGCGACCGGGGCAGTGCGAACTCTTCGGTGTCCACGGCGATCTCAGCTCTCCTTGTGCTTCAGGACCTCGGCGAGGCTCGGCGCCTCCCGGTCCCGCCGGGACATCGAGGTGACCGGCAGCGGCCAGGGGACGGCGAGTTCCGGGTCGTCGAAGGCGATCGTCACGTCCTCGGCCGGGTCGTGCGGGCGGTCGATCCGGTACGAGGTGTCGGCGGTGTCGGTCAGCGCCTGGAAGCCGTGCGCGCACCCCGCCGGGACGTACAGGGTCGTCTGCGTCTCGCCGGACAGCTCGAAGGAGGCCCGGCCCAGGTAGGTCGGCGAGTCGGGCCGCAGGTCCACGACGACGTCGTAGATCCTCCCGTACGAGCACCGCACGAGCTTGGCCTCGCCGGCGCCGGAGCGCAGGTGCAGGCCGCGCAGCACGCCCCGGACCGAGCGGGACAGGCTGTCCTGGACGAAGGCGTCCGGGTCGAGGCCCACCGAGCGGACCACGTCGGCGTCGAAGGTGCGGCAGAAGAAGCCGCGTTCGTCGGCGTACGGCGTCGGCTCGAACAGGTACGCCCCGGTGATCTCCGGGACTGCGGTCGCCTTCATGGGGCCTCTCTCGGGGTGGGGGCGTGGTCGGCCGCCGGGAACAGGGCCGCGGTCAGGGCGGCGAACTGGCGCTCGACGCGCCGCTCGGCGTCCAGGTTCCGCTCGGTGAGGGTCCGCCGCAGCTCCGCCGACCGCCGCTCCAGCTCGCGGAACTGTTCGAGCAGCCGGTCGGCGTCGGTCTCGCGGGCCGGGTGGCAGTACGCGCCGAGACCCATCCGGGCCATGAGCGTGTCGCTCTTCGCCGAGTAGCTGAGCGCGAGGGTCGGCGTGCCGGTCTTCAGCGCGCAGACCAGGTTGTGGTACCGGGTCGCCACCACGGTGTCGGCGGCCGACATCTCCTTCATCAGGTCGGCCAGCGAGGCCGCCTCGGCGGCGGTGACCAGCGGCGAGTCCACCGCGTCGAGGATCGCGTCGACGACCGGCCGGTCGAGCTCGTCGCCGGTGAGCAGCCGGACCGGCCTGCCGTCCTCGGCCAGCGCGCGGACGAAGCGGGTCGTCCCGTCGAGGTAGCGCCGGTGGATCTCCTCGGCCCGGTCGCGCTCGTCGTTGCTCCCGTGGAAGTCCATGACGCCGACGCAGACCAGGCCCGGCGGGCCTGCGGGCGCGCTCGCCGGCGGCGCCGGCAGGGCGAACGCGAGGTCCTCGTAGACCTCGTCGCGCGTGGTGTCCACGCCCATCGCCCGCATCGCGTCGCGGGACAGGGTGTCCCGGTACGACCGGTACGCGGCCAGCCGTGTCGACCAGCGGGTCAGGGCCCGGGTCGGCCGGTTGCCGATCGTGCCGGCGCCGACGCTGACCAGCGCGACCCGGGTGCGCAGCAGCCGGCCGGCCGCGCAGAGCAGGAACAGCGAGTACGGGAAGCCCCACGGCCGCAGCGGCAGCGTGGTCTCCAGGACGCCCGTGCCCGGCACGATCACCACGTCGTGCCGGCGCACCCAGGCGGCGGTGCGGACGACGTCGACGAGTTTGCCCAGCCCCTTGGCCGCGATCGCGCCCGCACGGGACGCGGTCCGGTACTCCCCGCGGTACCAGTGCAGCCGCGTGGCGGGGATCCCGTACCGGGCCGTGACGGCCTCGGGTCCGCCGCACAGCGCGTCCACGACCGCCTCCGGGTGCTCGGCGCGGAGGTACCCGAGTACGACTTCGAGCGACCCGTCGTTGCCGATGTTGCCGGAGCCGAGCAGGCCGAAGATCCCTACGCGCGGGGACGTCACGCGCTCCTCCCCTCACGGCCGGCGACGAGGGCGTCGACGGAGACGGTGAGCCGGCCCGGGTCGACCGGGGCGCGGTCCTCGACCCGCTCGCCGGCGCCCGGCCGGACCCTGCTGGTCATCCACGCGGCCAGGTGGCGGTAGCAGGCGCGCCGGTCGGCGGGGGACAGCGGCGCCCGCCGGACCGCCGCGACGAAGCCCCAGACGTACTCGGCGAGCAGCCGGGGCGTCGGGTGCAGCGGGCCCGCCCGGCGCGGGTCCAGGTTGACGCACCGGGAGCGCTTGGAGGGGTTCGCCCGCTCGGCGCGGGTGGGGTGGTCGCGGCGGAAGTACAGCAGCTCCGGCACCTGGTGGAACGGCCCGTGCAGGGTGATCTCGGCGACGAACGTGCGGTCCGCGTGGTGGTAGCTGTCGTGCGGCTTCACCCGGCGCAGCATGTCGGCCCGCATCACCCCGTAGAAGTCGTCGCCGCCGGGCTCGAACAGCAGGCTGCGGAAGCGCTCCGGCGCGTGCGGCGAGTCGGTGGCGAGCGAGTACGCGTAGGGGACCTTCACCCGGCCGTCGCCGTCGATGACCGCCTGGCCGCTGTGCGCGAGGACGACGTCCGGCCGTTCGTCCAGCGCCTCGACGCAGGCCCGCAGCAGGTCACGGGCGTACAGGTCGTCGTGCGAGGCCCACTTGAACAGTTCGCCGCGGCACTCGGTGAACACGTGGTTGTGGTTCGGTGCGGCGCCGATGTTCCGGGGCAGCCGGATGTACCGGATGCGGGAGTCCCGCGCGGCGTACTTCCGGCAGATGTCCTGCGTCCCGTCCGTCGAGGCGTTGTCGGAGACGACCAGCTCGAAGTCCTCGTAGGTCTGGCCGAGCAGGGCGTCGAACGCCTCGGCGAGGTACTCCTCGCCGTTGTACACGGGCAGGCCGATGCTCAGCCGGGGATGGGTGGTCACGGTGTCCTCACTTCGGGGATGGGGATGGGGTGGTGCTCGCGCAGGGCGGACCGCAGCTGGAGCCACCACACGGCCGAGCCGCAGGCGGCCGCGGCGGCGACGCCCCAGGCCGAGCCGCTCGTGCCGGCCACGACCGCCCCGCCGATCCCGCCGACGACGTAGCAGGCGGAGGCGAACATCTGGCAGCGCAGGCTGCGCCGGGCCGCGGCGAGCGCGCGGAGCCCGGCCGCCGCGCCGGTGCCGAGGCCGGCGCCCGCGACGCCGAGCGTGACCGGCACGATGATCTCCGAGGCGGCGGGCCAGACGTCACCGAGGACGAGCTCGCCGAGCCGGTCCGGCACCAGCAGCAGCGCCGCGCCCCACAGCAGCGCGCCGACGGCCTGCCCGCCGCCGAGGAGGAGGCAGAACGTCCCGAGCCGCCGCGGGGCCTGCCGCAGCACCCGCGCCGCCTCGGCGACGGTGACCAGCGACAGTCCCATCAGCACGGCGAGGAACGGGCCGAGCAGCAGCTCGGCGCCCCGGATCACCCCCACCGCGCCGACCCCGACGATCGCGCCGAGCCCGTACGCCCGCAACTGGCTCGAGCCGCTGACGCCGACGTTCTCGACCAGGTACCGGTGGCCGAGGTCGCGGTGGTCGCGGTGCCACGCGCGCGCCCCGGCCGGCCGGGGCCGGATGCCGGACTGGAAGCAGCCGTACGCCGCGGCCACCGCGGCTGACCCGCCCCAGGCGAGCAGGAAGGCGGTCACACTGCCGACCTGGGCCGCCACCACCATGGCCGGGACGAGCGCGACGCCCCACACGACGTCGTTGACGAACGCCTTCCGGCCGGTGCCGGCGGCGAAGAACGCGTACCGCCAGGCGTCCTGCAGCAGCAGCCCCGGCAGCACGAGGCCGAGACCGGTGAACGCGGCCCCCACCTGGCCGCCGATGATCGGCCCGGCGGCCAGACACGCCGTGCCGATACCGGCACCGACCAGGAGCGCGGTACCCGACGACCGGGCCACCGCCCGGCGCCAGGACGCCTCCGGCACGCCGCTGAAGCGCACCACGAGCGGGTCGGTGGCCAGTCCGCGGGAGACGTTGAGCACCACGCCGTAGGTCACCCAGGCCAGGCTGAACACGCCGAACGCGGTCAGCCCCAGCGAGCGTGCCACGTAGATGCCCACCGCGAAGTTGGACAGGCTGGAGGCCGCCTGGTCGGCCAGTCCCCAGGACAGCCGCCCGGCTACGGCCCGCCGGGCGGACCGGGTCGGGGTCGTCGTCTCTTTCCCGGTGGGCATCGGCGTCACGCCTTGAGCAGCCCGGCGCCGTGCAGGGCGTCGGCCGCGACGGCGACGGTGTCGAACGGCAGCCCGGACCGCTCGGCGACGTCCAGCAGACTGTGCTCGCCGTCGGAGAGGTTGAGCACCCAGAGCATGGCCATCTGCGCCTGCTTCGCGTCGCTGCGGCCACCGAGCGAGTCGTACAACCCCCGCCGCCCGAGCTGTGGTTCGCCGTGGGGACTGAGGTTGAGGTACCGCCGGTTGCGGTCCAGGACGCCGAACGCCTCGCGGCAGACGGCGAGCGTGTCCGCCATCGCCTGAGGAGAGACGAAGTCCAGGTTGTCCGCCGAGGTGTGGTACTCCGGGTAGCCGGCGTACGGGGTCCGGGTGAGCGAGCCCACGCCGAGGTCGAACCCGGGCGAGCAGAACTGCCGCTCGTCGTAGCCGTACGGCGTGAACTCGACCACACGGTGCGGCCGTTCGGAGGCGGCCAGGACGTGCCGCAGCACCCGGTCGATCTCCGCGTCGCCGCGCCTGCTCCGCTTGTACGTCAATGGCCCCGGATCACCGGCGCAGGCCAGCACCAGGCCGTGCCTGACCCGTTCCACCCGTTCCGCGTTGAGGGCCAGCCAGGTGATCGCCCCGATGGTGCCGGGCGCGAACAGGAACCGGTAGGTGTAGTACGGCTTCCGCTCCGCCAGCGTCCGGGCCAGGAACGTCGCCACCGCGATGCCGGCCAGGTTGTCGTTGGCCAGCGACGGGTGGCAGACGTGACAGGAGACGATCACCTCGTCGGCGACCTGACCGGGGACCACGTGTTCGGCGTAGGTGAGGTGGCCGTCGGCGAGCGTGGAGTCGATCCGCACCTCGTACTCGCCGTCCGGCAGCGCGTCCAGGGTCTCCTGGGCCAGGCAGAACCCCCACTCCGGCCGGTAGTAGCTGGTGCGGTACGGCACCCAGGACGGGTGGTCCGGCAGGGTGTGCAGGTGCGGGCGCAGCTCGGCCAGCGGCATGGTCGCCGACACCGGCACGCTGTAGCCGAGCACGTGCAGGCTGGACGCGGCGAAGTCGACGACCCGCCTGCCGGAGGCGTCGGCGACGTACGCGTCCCGGATGTTCCACTCCTGCGGCACCGTCCAGTCGAGCACCCGCGTCCCGGTCGGCACCTCGTGCACGTGCAGCGGGAGGTACTCGCCGACGATCTCCAGGGTGGCGCGCACACCGTCGCCGGTGATGCTCCGGCAGAGCGGGTACAGCCGCTCCACCAGTTCGTACATCTCCTCGCCGGACGCGGTCACCGGCGCCACCGCAGGGTGTCGTCGACGGTGCCGGCGTCGGACGCCGCGCGCAGCACGGCGAGGCGGGTGAAGCGCCGCTCGAAGTCCTCCCGGGTCAGCCCGTGCTTCCGGTAGGCGTCGGCGAGTTCGAGCGCGCCCCGCTTCACCGTCCACTCGCAGTCGAAGCCGGGTATCGCGGCGCGGAACCGGGAGAAGTCCACCCGGTACGACCGCGGATCGGCACCGGTCTCCCTGGTGATCACCACCTTCGAGCCGGGTACCGCCTCGGCGACCTGCCCGGCGATCTCGGCGACCGTGACGTTGTTGACCTCGCTGCCGATGTTGAACGCCCGGTCGTGCACCGCCTCCCGCGGCGCGGTCAGCGCCGCCGTGAAGGCCCGCGCGATGTCGGCGGCGTGCACCAGCGGGCGCCAGGGGGTGCCGTCGGAGAGCACGAGGACCTCGCCGGACAGCAGCGCGTGACCCACCAGGTTGTTCAGCACGATGTCGGCGCGCAGCCGGGGCGAGTACCCGAAGGCGGTGGCGTTGCGCATGTACACGGGGCTGAAGTCGCCGTCACAGAGCGCGTGCAGGTCGTCCTCCACCCGTACCTTGGACTCCGCGTACGGCGTCACCGGGCGCAGCGGGGCGTCCTCGGTCACCAGCCCGCCGCCGCCGGCGGCGCCGTAGACCGAGCAGGTCGACGCGTACAGGAAACGCTGCACCCCGGCGTCGCGGGCCAGCCGGGCCAGGCGTACGGAGGCGTGGTGGTTGATGTCGTAGGTGAGCTCCGGCGCCAGCGATCCCAGCGGGTCGTTGGACAGGGCGGCCAGGTGGATCACGGCGTCCACCCCGGCCAGGTGGTCGGCCGTGACGTCGCGCAGGTCCACCCGCCGGCCCGGCGGGTCGGCGGGCGCCGGGCCCAGCAGGCAGTCGGCGAACAGGCCGGCGTCGAGGCCGGTGACCTCGTGTCCGGCGGCCGTGAGGACCGGGGCCATCACGGTGCCCAGGTAGCCCTGGTGTCCGGTGAGCAGTACGCGCAAGGTTCAATCCCCCAGGTCGAGAGTGAGTTTGGTGACGGCGAACGCCTCGGCGTAGCGCGCGTGGCATTCGATGCCGCGGATCCGGGCGAGGCCGAGGAAGGCCTCCCGGTCGTACCAGGGCCGGTGCCGCTGCGAGGGGTAGTGCTCCTGCAGCAGCCGCACCTTCTGTTCGGCGATCTCCGGTGACAGCGGCTGGTACGCCGCCATACGGCCGAGGTCGCCGTCCCACTTGACGATCTCGTAGCCGAGCACGAGGTGGTCGCGGAACGCGGTGGTCACCAACCGCGCCAGACCGCGGTGGTCCTGGTGCGCGTCGTCGGTGCGCGGGGCGAGGACCAGCTCCGGCTCGGACCGCAGCCGCAGCTCCTCGACCGCGGCCTTGGCCTCCTCCCAGTGCGCCGGCATCCGGCCGTCCGGCAGCTTGAGCACGGTCAGCCGCAGGTCGGCGCCCGGACAGAAGGCGGCGAGCGCGGCCCGCTCCTCCTGCTCCCGCTCGCCGCCACCGCCGGAGAGCACCAGCGCGTCGACACGGAGACCCGGCCGCGCGAGGCACATCGCGAGCAGGGTGCCGCCGGCGCCGATGGCGATGTCGTCGCAGTGCGCGCCCACCGCGACGACCCGGTCCAGGCGCCCGGCGCCGAGCCGGATCACGCGCCCACCCCCGCGCCGTCCCGCTCCCACACGGCCCACGGGCGGTCGCCCCGGGCGTAGGCGGCGTCGAGCGCGGCCCGTTCCTTCACGGTGTCGGTCGGCTTCCAGAAGCCGCGGTGCTGATGCGCCACCAGCCGCCCCTGCTTGGCCAGTCGGGAACATCCGTCGGCGACCAGGTCCCCGTTCTCCGGGATGTGGTCGAAGACCTCCTGGCGGAGCACGAAGTAGCCGCCGTTCTCCCACAGCGGCATGTCGCTCACCGCGGTGATGCCCCCCACCAGGCCGTCCTCACCCAACTCCACGCAGTGGAACGAGGACTGCGGCGGCACCACCATCATCGACGCACCGGCGTCGCGCCGGGCGAACCGGTCGATCATCTCCGGCAGCGGGGCGTCGGTGAGCACGTCGGCGTAGTTGGCGAGGAACATCTCGTCGCCGTCCAGGTGGTGCCGCACCCGGCGCAGCCGCTCCCCGATCGGTGACTCGATGCCGGTCTGCGCGAACGTGATCGTCCAGTCGGAGATGTCGGTGGACAGCAGCTCGGTCCGTCCGCCGCGCAGCACGAAGTCGTTGGACGTCGTCTCCTCGTAGTTGAGGAAGAAGTCCTTGATGTGGTGGGCCCCGTAGCCGAGGCACAGGATGAACTCGGTGTGCCCGAAGTGCGCGTAGTAGCGCATCACGTGCCAGATCAGCGGCCGGGGGCCGACCATCGCCATCGGCTTGGGCACGTCGTCCGCGGCGCCGCTGCGCATCCGCATCCCGTAACCGCCGCAGAACAGTACGACCTTCATGCTGTGACCTCTCGGGACGCGGCCTCGACGATGCTCAGTTCCGGTATGGGGAAGACCAGCCGGCCGCCCCAGTCGTGCACGAAGGACAGCTGCTCGACCAGCTCGGCCCGCAGGTTCCACGGCAGGACGAGGACGTAGTCCGGCCGGTCGGCGGCGATCCGCTCGGGCGCCAGGACCGGGATGCGGGTGCCCGGGGTGAACCTGCCGTGCTTGTAGGGGTTGCGGTCGACCGTGTACGGGAGCAGGTCGGGCCGGATGCCGCAGTGGTTGAGCAGGGTGTTGCCCTTGCCCGGGGCGCCGTAGCCGACGACCGTCTCGCCGCGCTCGGCCGCCTCGACGAGGAACCGCAGCAGGTCCCGGCGCACCTTGGCCACCCGGGCGGAGAACTCGGCGTACCCGGTCAGCTCCTGGAGCCCGGCGGCCTTCTCCCGGTCCAGCACGTCGGCCACCCGCCCGCTCGGCTCGCCGGCCGCCTCGGCGGGCCGGGCCCACAGCCGGATGGAGCCGCCGTGCGTGGGCAGCAGCTCCACGTCCACCAGCGTGAGTCCGCCGCTCGCCAGCGCCCGGGCCGCGGACGCGACCGTGTAGTACTGGAAGTGCTCGTGGTAGATCGTGTCGTACTGGTTCTCCTCGATCAGGGTCAGCAGGTGCTGCACCTCGATGGAGACCCAGCCGTCGTCGGCGACCAGGGCGCGCAGGCCCTGGGTGAACCCGACCACGTCGGGGATGTGCGCGTACACGTTGTTGGCCACGACCAGGTCCGCCGGGCCGTGCTCGGCGCGGACGGCCGAACCGGTGTCCGGGCTCAGGAACTCCGTGAGCGTGGGCACACCCGCATCGCGTGCCGCGGCGCCGACGTTCACCGACGGTTCGATGCCCAGGCAGCGGATGCCGCGGTCCACCACATGTCTCAGCAGGTACCCGTCGTTGCTCGCGACCTCGACCACGAAGGCGTCGGGGCCGAGCCCCACCCGCGCCGCGGCGTCCGCGACGAACGTCCGCGCGTGCTCCACCCAGGAGGTGGAGTAGGAGGAGAAGTACGCGTACTCCTTGAACGTCTCCTCCGGTGTGATCAGCGGAGGGATCTGCGCCAGCCAGCAGTCGGTGCAGACCCGCAGGTGCAGCGGGTACGCGGGCTCCGGCCGGTCCAGTTGGTCCGCGGCGAGAAAGCTCTCACACGGTGGCGTCGCCCCGAGGTCGACGACGCTCGCCATCGCTTCCGAGCCGCAGAGTCGGCATCGTGTCATCTGCTGTCCCCATCCCCCCTGCCCGCGCGGGTGTCCCCGCCGGGAGCCAGTGCCGACCGCCCCGCGATCGCGGTGCGGTACCCCTCCACCAGGCGCTCCAGGCCGACGGCCGGGCTGAAGCCCTGCTCGTACCGGCGTCGGGCCGCCCGGCCCATCTCCCGGTTGCGGCCGGGGTCGGCCGCGATCCGGCGTATGCGGGACGCGAGCGAGGCGGCCTCGCCCGGCCGGTGCAGCAGCCCGGTCACCCCGTCCTCGACGAGTTCGGTGAAGGCGCCGTGACCGGCGGCGACGACCGGGACTCCGGCCGCCATCGCCTCCACGACCACCAGGCCGAACGCCTCCAGCCACGTCGAGGGAGCCACCACGGCCACCGATCGTGCGACGGCCCGCCGGCATTCCCCGGTGTCGTACAGGCCGACGTACCGCACGTCGTCCCGGCCCGCCGCCCAGGCGGTCACCTCCGGCTCCAGCGGCCCCGTGCCGGCGATCACGAGCGGTACGCCCACACCGCCGCCGGCGGCGATCTCGTCCCACGCGCTCATGAGCAGCCGTACGCCCTTGGCCTCGGCGAGCCGGCCGAGGTAGAGCAGATGCTCGCCGGGGCCCGAGCGGCGGGCGTCCGGGTCGGGCACGAAGTTGTGCTTCACCGCCAGCCGCTCGGCCGGCATGCCGGCCCGCACCAGGACGTCGCGCTGCGCCGCGGAGATGCAGAAGAACCGCTCCACACCGGACCACCACCGCCGCCGGTTGGCCGACAGGCCGACCGCGAGCGGCACCGTCGCCAACCGGGAGTTCCGGTAGCAGCCGTGCCGGACGGCGGGCAGCGGCGTCGACCCGACGCACTCGGTGCACGGCCGGCCGTCCCGCTGCAGCGTGCCGGGCGGGCAGACCTGGGTGTAGTTGTGCAGCGTGGCGACGGCCGGCACACCCGCGTCGGCGCAGGCGGCCAGCACCGCCGGCGACAGCAGCGGGAAGACGTTGTGGACGTGCACCACGTCCGGCCGTTCGGCGCGCAGCCGGGCGGCGAGCTCCCTGCGGACCGCCGGGTTCCACGGCACGAGCAACGGCACCGCGGCCTTGCGCGGCAGGGACATGGCGGCGATGTCGTCGCTGCGCCGCTCGAACACCTCGACCCGGTGGCCGGCCCCGCGCAGCAGCGCCACCTCCTGGTCGACGACCTTGTTCTCCCCGCTCGGCTGCGCCGAGGCGTAACGGTTGTGCACCACGAGGACGTGCATGCTCAGCTCACCTCCGATCTCTGGGCCCATCGCGGAACGCGTCGCCGGGGGACGTCGGGTGCCGGGAGGGGCGTGGCCGGGGCGGGTGCCGCCAGGAGCGAGGCGGCCACGGCCAGGTGCAGCAGGTAGGGCGAGGCGTCGCCCAGCCCGGCCTCGGTGTACGACGCGATCGCGCAGTAGCTGATCAGGAAGATCGCGCAGGCCCTCGACAGCGACGGCGGCCGCAGCAGCGCGACGCCGCCCAGCACGACGACGAACGCCGCCACCAGGACGACACCGGTCACGCCCTGCTCGTGGTAGACGGCCAGCCAGCTGTTGTCGATCGGCAGCCCGCCGAACGACTTGTCGCCCAGGCCCGCGCCGAGCAGGTACTCCGAGGTCGTCCGGTCCTCCGCCAGCAGGGCGTCCCAGACCTTGGCCCGGCCGGTGAGGCTGGTGAAGTTCTCCTGGCTCTGCCCGCGCAGGAACCACGCCTGCAGCGCGGAGCCGAGCACCACCGCGGCCACGGCGGCGCACAGCACCGTCCAGGTGAAGAACCGGCGGGCGGCGGCGCTGGTCAGGACGAGCGAGCCGATCGCCAGCGCCAGCCCGACGAGCAGGCCGACCGTGGCCGTCCGGGTATGGGTCAGCGCGAGCAGGACGAGTGACGGCACGACGACCACCGCCGCGCCGGCCCGGTCGGTCCGGCGGCCCAGCAGGAGCAGCACGGTGAGCCCGATGATCACCGCGGCGTACTGTCCGATCTGCGGCGGGGTGAGCGGCCACAACGCGCCGACCAGCCGCCCGCCGTAGAGGTCGGGCATGGCGGCGCCCGGTGAGACGACCAGACCGGCGGCCACCGACCCGAGGACCACGAAGTACATCCGGATGTGGTGCCGTACGAACGTCGTGCCGCCGTCCCACCAGCGGCTGAGCAGCCACAGCGTGGCGACGAAGAGCGCCAGCCGGGCGCAGCGGAACAGCGCGCCGAACCCGGACTCCGGGTCCGCGCTGGAGATCACGCTCGGCACCAGCAGCAGGGTGAGCAGGAACAGGTAGGCGCTCGGCCGGACGCGCAGCCGGAGATTGACCGCGAGCGCCAGCGTGAACGCGACGGCCAGCGCGCCCATGGTGACCATCTGGATGAGGGAGCGGGGCAGCGGGACGACGGTCTTCGCCCCGGCGGAGCCGAGCGTGTTGAGGACCAGCAGTCCCCAGGCCGTCCCGACGAGCTTCGGCGTGTGGTCCGTACCCATCTCAGCCACCGCCCTGCGCGCGGAAGGTGCTGCCCGCGTCCTGCTGGTACGTGCCCTGCCACTGCACGGTGTCGAGCACCCGGCTCGGGTCGTGGGCGGTGAACTTCCACGGTCCGACGTAGGTGTTGTCGTGCCAGCGGTTGTGCTGCTCGCGGGTGATCGCCTCGGACACCCGCTCGCCCTGGTACGGCGACCAGTCCGGGTAGGTGCCGTAGTTGGCCAGCACCGCCATCCGGTCGCACATCGCCGTGCAGTCGACGACGGACTTGTCCAGCGCGAAGCGGTTGTCGTGGATGTCCACCCGCTGGGTCCTCCACCGGCAGTCGGCGTAGAGCGGTGCGGTGGCGATCGCCGGCTGTGCGCAGCGGTCCTTCTCCTTCACCAGCAGCGTGCAGTCACCGGAGGAGGTGTTGGCGGGGCTGTTGCAGAACCGGTCGGCGTTCTCCCACAGGGTGATCCCGGACCAGTTGTCCTCCAGCACGTTCCGGTGGATCTCGATCCTGTCGGTGCGGGCCCGGACCCGTGGTTCGCCGCCGGACTCGGAGATGTAGACGGTCGCGAACGGGAAGGTGTCGCCGCGGTCGGCGTACCTGCGGCCCTCGACCCAGTTGTTCCGCCGGATCGTGTTGTCCCGGACGACCGCGTTGTAGCTGGTCTCGTAGATCAGCGCGGCACCGTCGTTCTCCTCCAGCACGTTGTCCTCGATGCGGAAGTCGTTGTTGTTGGTGTCCGCCCACAACCCGGCCCCGCGGTTGTCGTGCACCCAGTTGCCGCGTACGTCGGCGCCGTCGACGGCCCAGAACTTGACGCCTCCGGTGCAGCCGCAGCCCGGCCGCCGCCGCTCCCAGTCACCGGTGTTGTTGCCCGTGATCTCGTTGCCCTCGACCACCAGGTCGCCGAGGGCGCCGCCGGCCTTGTAGGCGTTCATGCCGTACTGGCCGTTGTCGCGCAGGCAGTTGGCGCGCACCTGCTGGCGGGCGCCGGCCATCAGCCCGGCGCCGGAGTTGTCCTGGATCGTCGAGTGCTCGATCACCCACCCGTCGGCCGAGTCGTGGTTGACCACGCCCTCGTCGTGCGGTGCGACGAACCCCTGCACGGTCAGGTGGCGGACGGTGACGTCGCGGGCGGTGCCGCCGAACGCGTACTGGTTGGTCCTGCGGCCGTCGAGCACCGCGCCCGGCGCGCCGAGGTAGGTGTTCCCCTCCTTGGGGACGACCTGGGCGTAGCGGTCGGGGCCGAGCCGGTGCTTGCCCGGCCGGAGCCAGAACGTGGTGTGCGGGGGACTGTTCCTGGTCTTCGCGGCCAGGTCACCGGTGACCGCGGGGTCGACCGTCACCGCGCCCGCCGGCGCCTTCGCCGGCCCGGCGGCGGGTTTGTCGCACACCCGGGCCACGGACGCGGACGGCGTGGCGTCCGGCTTCGGCCGCGCGTCCGGCGTGCCGCTGTCACAGCCGGTCACCGCCGCCAGCAGGACCAGCGTCAGCGGTGCCGCCGGTAACGCCCGGTGCCGCCACTTCGTCCCCACGGATCAGGCCCCCTGACCGCGGAACCCGAGGACGGTGGTGAACTCCTCCGTGCCGTCGGTGGTGCCGGTGCCGACCAGCGTGGTGGTGGGTTCCTTGCGTCCGAAGCCGGCGGAGTACCAGCCCAGCGGCGGTTCCGTCTCGCCGCGGTGCGCCCGCCAGGAGAGCCGTCCGGGCAGGTCGAGCACCGCGGAGCGGTCCTCGCCGTCCCGGGTCCAGGTGAGCACGGCCCGGTTCCCCACCAGGTCCGCGGTGATCTCCGGGCCGAGGTGGAACGCCAGGCGCACGGCCCGGTGCGGGCCGCGCACCTCGTCGACCACTCTCAACTCCTGTGTCGCGGAAGTGAGTTCCACCTGGCGGCGGTGCACGGAGCCCTGGTAGCCGTCGTGTTCGGCGCACCAGCGGGCCACGCCCTCGCCGGACGTGTCCACGGTCAGGACGCGGCTGCGGGCGTGCCGGGTCCACAGGAACGGGCCGCCGGAGACGGACTGGTCACCGCCGTCCAGTTGCAGGGTGTTGTGGCCGAGGGTCGACCGGAAGTACCGCCGCCACTCGGGCTGTCCGTGGTAGCAGTACGTCCCCGGGTCGGCGAGCACGTCGACCCCGTCGTGCCGGACCTCCACGGACAGCGCGTCCGCGTGGGCGTGCGCGGCGATGGACAGGAAGCCGTGCGGACCGCCGTCGCAGCGGCACCAGATCTCCTCCGGACCGCGCAGGACGGTCATCCCCGCGTCGGCGAAGTGGGCCGGCCGGCTCGCCGGGCGGGAGACGGCCGGCGCGGTGGGCCGGACGAGCGCGGCCAGCAGCGGGGTGCGCACATCGGTGCCGGTCACCTCCGGCCACCAGTCGAGGGACCCGAACACGGCTTCCCCCGTGGCCAGCAGCGAGCCCCAGCGGTCGGTGCCCGCGCCGTCCACGACCAGACCGTGCCCGTCGTCCGCGTCCCCCTGGCGCGGCGGCCGCAACCGGTTGTCCACGACGGCCGCGAGCGCGTCGGTCATCCGCAGCAGCACCAGCCGGACCGTCGCGGGCACCGGCACACCGGCGGCGTCCGCCTCCGCCACCGCGGCCAGGCCGAGTTCCAGCACCAGCCCGTGGTACTCGGTGGCCAGCTCGCGGTTGAGGCCGGAGAGGAACGTGTTGCCGCGCAGCTGCCGGTCCAGCGACCGCAGCGCGTCGGCCCGCCAGCGCGCCGAGTCGGGGAACCAGCCGAACGCGCAGGCCGCGGCGGACTGCCCGGCGGCCTCGGCGATGACGTGGTTGTTCGCCGAGGAGCCCCGGCTGGGGAAGGCGGCCAGCCAGCGCTGGTGGTGCCAGATCTGGTTCAGCGCCACCGGGTTGTTCTCGAACAGGGCGGCCGCGCCCGGCCAGCCGTCGAGCAGCCGGCGGACCCACACCCAGGACAGCAGCCGGATCCCCAGCTCGATGCCGCTGACCCAGTGCACCCCGCGCAGCGGCGCGTTGGCCGCCCACCACGACCGCAGGTGCTCGGCCACCCGCTCGGCGTACCGCTCGTCCCCGGTGACCGCGTAGGCGGCGGCGAGCCGGGTGAGGTACTGGTGCCGGGACAGCTCCCAGATCTGCTTGATGTCCCCGACCGCGTCCTCGTCGCGGTACGGCACGTCGAAGGCGTAACCCGACGGAGCCCGGCGCCCGGTCCTCGGGTCGTACGACCAGTCCGGGTCGATCAGGTCGTCGCGGTCCACCCCGAAGTACTCGGCGTGCCCGGCCATCAGCCGGTCCGCCTCGGCGACGAGGCGTTTCGCGGCGTCCGGCGGCACCGCGGCGACCGTCCCCGCGGGCAGGACCGCGGTGAACCGGGCGCCGGTCACGTCCGGGCAGCCGGGCGGCGGCGCCGACCGCCACCGTCGTCTGCGCACCGTGTCGCCCACCCGGCCGCCGATCTCCCGCGGCCCCATCCGGGACAGCCGCCGCAGGTACCAGCCCGCGCCCATGCTCATCGCGACCCCGTGAGCGTCACCGGCGCGCCCCCGGCCAGAGAGGCCTGTACGGCGAGGGTGGCCGCCGTGGTGGCGACCAGCGACCGGAGCGGCACCGGCATCGGCCCGCCGGTCCGTACGGCCTTGACGAACGCGGCCAGTTCGGCGTTCTGGCCCTTGTCCCGGGCCTTGGGCAGCCGCGAACTGACCCACCGCTTACGGCCATAGACCGAGGCGCGGACGAAGTCGTCGAGCCGCAGCACCTTGCCGTCCGCGATGAGGTCCAGCGTCTCCTTGGGGAACCCGGACGATCCGGTGGTGACGTAACTGATCGTGGCGGTGGATCCGTCCGGGTAGCGCAGGACGACCTGGAGGTCCTCGTTGCCGGCCGGGGCGACCGCGTACACCGAGACCGGGTCGGCCTCCAGCAGCCGGCTCGCCGTGTCGATGAAGTGCCCGCCCTCACCGGCGAACCGCGAGCCCTCGGTGTCCTGCCGGAGGTACCAGCTGCCGTGGTCGAGGCGGCCCGCGTTGACGAGGTAGCGCAGGCTCGCCGGACCGGTCCGGGCGCCGAACCGCTCCCCGGCCTCCTGCAGCAGCGGCGCGAACCGGCGGTTGAAGCCCACCTGCAGCCGGTCGTTGCCGGACTCCTCCACCGCGGCGAGCACCCCGGCCAGTTCGTCCTCGGTGAGCGCCAGCGGCTTCTCCACGAACACCGCCTTGCCGGCCAGCAGCGCCTTCCGGGTCAGTTCGGCGTGCGAGCTGTGCCGGGTGACCACGAACACCGCGTCGACGGACGTGTCGCCGAGCACGGCGTCGAGATCGGTGGTGGCCGCCGCGAAGCCGAACTTGCGCTGCGCGTTGGCCCCGGACAGCGCCGTCGTGGTGACGACCGTCGACAACTCCACGCCGTCGCGCCGCGCCAGGTGCGGCAGCAGCATCGACGACGCGTAGTTGCCCGCGCCCACGAACGCGAGACGCACCGGCGTCCTCGCGGCCCTCACCGGGCTCCGCCTCACGTTCACGGAGGGCACGGCCACCACCGGGGCCTCCGCTCCGGCCTCCTGCCCGGGGTACCGGAACAGCACGGCCACGGCCTTCAGTTCGCCGTCCTTCAGGCTCCGGTACGTCTCGACGGCGTCGTCGAAGTCGGCGACGTGGGAGACCAGGGGCTCCACGTCGACGCCGCCGCGGGCCATGAGATCGAGGAAGCACGCCAGGTTGCGGCGCTCGGTCCAGCGCACGTAGCCGATCGGGTAGTCCCGCCCCTCCAGTTCGTACTCCGGGTCGTAGCGCCCGGGACCGTACGAGCGGGAGAACCGGACGTCGAGTTCCTTCTCGTAGTACGCGTTCCACGGCAGGTCCAGCCGGCACTTGCCGATGTCGACGACCCGGCCGCGGTCCCGGCAGAGCCGGGCGGCCAGCTCGACGGGCTGGTTGCTGCCGCCGCCGGCGGCCAGGTACACCTGGTCCACGCCGTGGCCGTCGGTGAGTTCGGCGACGGCCGTCTCCACGGCCGCGGACGCGGGATCGCCGCAGGCCGCCGCGCCCAGGCGCCCGGCGAGCTCGCAGCGCGCCGGGTCGGGGTCGGCCCCGACGACCCGTACCCCCGAGGCGGCGAGGAGCTGCACCACCAACTGCCCGATCAGCCCGAGGCCGATGACCAGCGCCACCTCGCCGAGCCGCGACTCGCCCTGGCGGACGCCCTGCAACGCGATCGACCCGACGGTGCCGAAGGCCGCGTGCCGCGGCGCGAGACCCTCCGGCACCCGGGCGTAGAGGTTCTTCGGCACCCAGTTCAGCTCGGCGTGCAGCGCGTGCTCGTTGCCGGCGCAGGCCACCAGGTCGCCGACCTTCACGTCGTCGATCCCGGCGCCGACCTGCTCGACCACCCCGCACAGCGAGTAGCCCAGCGGAGTGTAGGAGTCCAGCTTGCCCATCACCTTGCGGTAGGTGGCGGGCACCCCGTTGGCGGCCACGCTCTGCACGACCTTCGCCACCTGGTCAGGCCGGGAACGGGCCTTGCCCACCATCGACATGCCGGCCTCGGAGACCTTCATCAGCTCGGTCCCGGTGGAGATCAGCGAGTACGCGCTCCGCACCAGCACACCGCCCGGCTTGCAGCCCGGCACCGGCACGTCGAGCAGCGCCAGCTCGCCGCTCCTGTAGTTCTGCACAACCTGTTTCACCGGAAGTCCTCTTGTTCTCTACGCCGTCAAGGAAGGGGTCTGGCCGGCCTTGGAGGTCGCGCCGCGGTACCAGTACTCGAGGGTCAGCACATGCCACAGATGCTTGGAGAAGTCCCGCTGCCCGGAGGCGTCCTCGGCGACGAGCCGCTGAAGCGCGTCGCGGCGCAGGATCCCGGAACGGACGAGCTCGCCGTCGTCGACCACCTCGCGTACCAGCGGTGCCAGATCCCGGCTCATCCAGGCTCGCAGCGGGGCGCTGAACAGGCCCTTGGGCCGGTACACGATCTCCCGGGGCAGGATCGACGTGGCCGCCTCCTTGAGGACGGCCTTGCCCTGCCGCCCGACGATCTTGCGGTCGCCGGGGAAGGCGAACGCCGCCTTCACCACCTCGACGTCCACGTACGGCACCCGCACCTCGGTCGACGCGGCCATGCTGGAGCGGTCCGTGTACGCGAGGTTCAGGCCCGGCAGGAACATCCGCGAGTCGCCCAGGCACATGCGGTTGACGAAGTCGTCGAGGTCGTTGTCCTGGTAGGTGTCCGCGTGCTCGGTCAGCACGTCGTCGACCGTCGGGGCCAGGTCCGGGTCGATCAGGGCGAGCAGTTCGTCCCGGTCGTACATGGTGTAGCTGCGCCGGAACGCGGTCTCCTCCGGCAGATCGGCGAAGGAGAGGAACCGCTTCGCGAAGCGCACCGACCGGTACCCCCGGCGGGCCGTCGCGACCGGCAGCCGGTCCACCGCCGCGGACACCCCGCGCCGCAGGGGCCGCGGGACGCGCTGGTAGCGCAGCGCGATCAGGTTGGCCAGGTGCTTGCGGTACCCGGCGAACAGCTCGTCGGCGCCCATCCCCGACAGCATCACCTTGACCCCGGCCTCCCGGGCGGCCGAGCAGATCAGGAAGGTGTTGATGGCGGCGGGGTCGCCGATCGGCTCGTCCAGGTGGTACGTCATCCGCGGCAGCAGGTCGAGCACGTCCGGGGCGATCTCGATCTCGTGCAGGTCGACACCGAACCGCTCGGCCACCTGCCGGGCGTAGCGCAGGTCGTCCGGCATCGCCTCGAACCGGGCGTCCTCGGCGCGGAACCCGATCGTGTAGGCGGAGATCCCCGGCTGGTGGCGGGCGGCCAGCGCGGTCAGGTAGCTGGAGTCGAGACCGCCGGAGAGGAAGGTCGCCACGGGTACGTCGGAGAGCAGGTGCCGCCGGGTCGACTCCTCGACGATCGCGGCCAGGTCCGGCCGCTCGCCGGCCAGGGCCCGCTCCCGCCCCTCGGCGGCGACGTCCCTCAGGTTCCAGAACCTGCCGCGCTCCACCCGGCCGTCGGGCCGGCACCGCAGCCAGCTCCCCGGCGGCAGCTTCTCCGCCTCGCGGAACGCGCACCGCGAGTCCGGCACCCAGTAGTACAGCAGCGAGGCCACAAGGGCCGCGTGGTCCACTTCCAACGTCTGGCCGGTCACGGCGGCGAGCGCCTTGAGCTCGGAGGCGAACACCAGACCCGCGCCGCGCCGCAGCAGGAACAGCGGCTTGATGCCCAACTGGTCGCGGGCCAGCACTAGTTCACCGGTCCGCTCGTCGAAGATCCCGAACGCGAACATGCCGCGCAGCCGGGGCAGGCAGTCCGTGCCCCAGCGCCGCCAGGCCTCGAGCACCACCTCGGTGTCGGAGGTGCCGCGGAAGCGCACCCCGGCGGCCGTCAGCTCCGTACGCAGTTCGGGCGCGTTGTAGAGCTCGCCGTTGTACGTCAGGACGAGGCCGTCCGAGACCATCGGCTGGGCGCCGGTCTCCGACAGGTCGACGATGGCCAGCCGGCGGTGCCCGAGGTGCACTTCGCCGTCACCGACGGGATGGCTGTACCGGCCGGCCCCGTCCGGGCCGCGATGGGCGAGGACATCGGTGAGCCGGTCGGCCACGGCCTTCCCGTCCGGCCACCGGTACGTACCTGCGATGCCACACATGTCCTACCGCGCCTCCTGGTCGCTGTCCGGGACCCGCGCCGCCGGCATCGGCAGCCGTTCCGTCCCCCGCCGGCCCTCTCCCACTGCCTGGACGGCGTGGGAGGTGCCCCCGCCGTTTCGCCGGGCCGGCCGCTCGCCGCGGTCGCGCGGCGCGGTGTGCGGCCCGTCCCACAGCGTGCCGTCGGTCCGGTCACGCGGATCGGGGTCGATCAGCACCACGCCGATCACCGTGATGCGCTGGTCCGCGAGCTGCCGCGCCACGGTGTGCAGCCACGCGGCGCTGCCGTGCCCGGCGCGCACGACGAGCACGGTCCGGGTGCCGAGGTACCGGAGGTCGGTCCACGCGGTGCCGGGCGCCACCGAGCCGACGCCGACCCGGCGCTCGTCGGGCGGTACGGCCGCGGCGTCCGCGCCGCCGACCACGGTGGGGGCTCCCGGCTCCGGGCGGCGCTTGGCGAGCTGCGGGCCGGGCAGACCGTCGACGACGACCACCGGACCCTCCGCCCCCAGTTCCCCGGCGAGGTCCAGGGCGATCGTGCTCGCACCGCGCGCACAGCCCAGTTCCAGCAGCGACACCGGTTCCGCGGAGCCCCGTAAGGTACGGGCCAGGGAGACCGTGAGCCGTTCCCGTGCCGCCCGGATCCGTCGGCGCCGCCACGGCCCGGCCGGCCGGCGGGGCAGCTCCGCGATGACGGAGGCGCCCAGGTTCGCCGCGATCTCCCGGCGCAGCACGGGACGGTCCGCCACCACCGCGCCGACGGCGGCCAGCGCGAGGCCGAGCGCGAGCCCGAGGACGAGCCCGATCCCGGCGTCGGTGACGGCGGTCCTGGGCAGGGAGTGGTCCACCGCGCGCGCGGCGTCCACGATCTGCGTGCCCGCGACGAGCCGGGGCGTGCCCAGCCGCGCCTCCTCGGCGCGCTGGTCGAAGTCGGTGATCCGCGAGGTGAGTTCGGCCCGGCGGGCGAAGAGCGACTCGAGGTTCGCCGACGCCTCCGGGTCGCTCTGCGGCGGTTCCTCCCCGATCTCCTCGTTGACCCGGGCGAGTTCGTCCCGCATGTCGTCGCGCCGGCCGAGCAGGGCCTTGGACTCGGCGTTCGCGGCTTCCTTGATCCGCTTCACGTGGTCCGCGACGAACGCCTCGGCCAGCGCGTCGGCACGGGCCACCGCTTCCGCGTCGCTGTCACCCGTCACGGTGATCTGCAGCAGGTTGTTGGTCAGGCCGGTGCCCCGGTAGTCCCGCATGAAGTCCTCCGGGCGTTCCGGGGAACCGAGGGACCGCAGGGCCTCGCCGGCGATCCGCGTGGTCCCCAGCAGTGCGGCATCGGTGCGGATCAGCGTTCCGGGGTCGTTCGGCTGGTCCGCCTCGTGCGCGACCAGCACCGTGGTCACCGCGGTCGGCGGCGCCGGCAGCAGGACCGCCACCGCCGCGCCGGCCAGCAGTCCCAGCAGCGCCATGGAACACCACAGGCGGCGCCGCCTGCGCACCGCGACCACCAGCGCCTGCAGGTCCAGCAGCGGAGCGGCCGACGACTCCGCGTTCGTACGCGTCGTCACCTCGCACCTCCCGTCGCGTCGTCGCCGGCCGCGAGCGCCGGTGCGGCGGCGTCCCGGGGGCGGCCGGCGGACCGTGTCGTACGGGCCCGCACCGGGCCGGCGACGACGACGCCGACGATCTCGTGCCCCGCGTCCGCACACGCCTCGGCGATGCCGGTGAGCTCCGCCGCGGTCCAGTCGCCCGCGCTGAGCACGACCAGGGCACCGGACTCGTCGCCGCGGTCCGGCACCATCGGCCGGGACACCGGAACCTCCGTCACCCGCAGCAGCGGATCGCCCTCGGCCTCGTCGGCGAGCCGCCCGGCCGCCCGCCGGGCGACCTCGTCGCCGTCCGGGACGACGACCAGCAACCGCCGCCCGGAGCGCGGCAGCCTCTCCCGGAGACGGGCGCACACCCGCCGGTAGCGGATCTGCCGGCCGGCCTCGTCGCCGGACGTCTGCGGGGCCGGTACGTCCCACCGGACGTCGACACCGAGGAACCGGCGGATCCGGGCCCGCAGGCCGCGGCCTTCCGGCGGGTGCGCGGGCCGCTCGGCGGGGACGTCGACGGTACCGAGTGGCGCCGCGCCCAGCGCCGCGACGATCTCCGGTTCGGTGCGCAGCCGGCGGCTCATCCGCGCGGCGGCGAGATGGCCGACGACCGCGAGCAGGAAGAACAGCAGCGCCCCGCCGGCGACGAGCTGTATCCGCGTCGGCGGTGTCTCACCGTCCGGCCGGGCCGCCGGCCCCATGACGACCATGCTCGCCTCGCCCGCGGCCGGGTCGGCCCGCTCCAGCTCGGTGACGGCCTCCTGCAGCGCGGTGCGCAGCTTCGCGAGCTCGGTGCGGGTCTGCACGCTCTCCACGGTCCGGCCGGGATCGGCCGCGTCGGCCAGCTCGGTGATGCGGCGGCTGGTCCGCACCACCAGCTTCCGCAGCTCCTCCGGCCGCGCCGCCGCCTCGGAGCCGGTGTCGTCGCCCGCGATCCGCGCGGCGAAGGCGACGAACTGCTGGGCCACCTGGTCGGAGAGCCGCTGCGCGCGCTCCGGGGTGTCGGCCGTGCCCGAGATCTTGATGATGTTCCCGTCGGCGGCCGCGGCGCTCACCCGCTCCCGCAGCTCGCCGCCGTCGACCCCGGCCCAGTCGAGCGTGTCGGCCGCCCGGTCGGCCACCACCGAACTGGTCGCGATCTCCGTCTGGGTCAGCAGCTCGCGCTCCTCCCACGCCCCCGGCAGCAGGACCGACGCCGACGTCGTGTAACGCGGCGGGAACAGCAGGGAGGCGCCGTAGCCGACGAGCGCGCCCAGCACGGCGAGGACGGCGAGGAGCCGCCACCGCCGATGGATCATCCGCCCGACCGTGGCCAGGCGTATCGTGTCATCGCTCAACGACGAGGCCTCTTCCCTGCCCGGCCCCGGGTGCCCGCCGGCACCGGAGCCCGGTCACGGCAGGCAGCGGTGTAGGCGGCGAGCAGCGCCGCCTGCGAGTTCCGCCAGGAGAGCTCCCCGCCGATCCGCTCCTGGCCGGTTCTGCCCATCCGGGCCCGCAGTTCCGGGTCGTCCAGCAGCAGCGCGATGGACCTCGCGAACTCGGACTCGTCGTTCGCGGGCGCGTAGACGGCGGCGTCACCGGCGGAGACCCGCGCCTCCTTCAGGTCGAACGAGACGATCGGCCGGCCCATCGCCATGTACTCCAGGACCTTGTTCATCGTCGACACGTCGTTGAGCGGATTGCGCGGGTCGGGGGAGAGGCACACGTCCGCGGTGGACAGGTAGCGCACCAGGTCGGCGTCCGGGATGCGCCCGGTGAACCGCACCTGTTCGTCGAGCCCGAGCGTCCGGGACAGCTCCACCATCGCGTCGAAGGCGTCACCGGAGCCGACGAACACCGCGTGCCAGTCGGTCCGTCCGACCTCGTCACGCAGCTTCGCCAGGGCCCGCAAGGCGTAGTCGACGCCGTCCTGCGGGCCCATGACGCCGAGGTAGCACAGCAGATGGGGCTTGCCGCGCTTCAACTCCGGTTCGGGCGGCACCGGTCGGAACCGGTCGGTCTGGGGCGCGCTGCGCACCACGAAGACGTCCGCCGGCCGCCGGCCGCCACGCCGCACCGCGACGTCCCGGTAGCTCTCGTTCGTGGCGAGCACGATGTCCGCGGCCCGGTAGGTCATCCGTTCCAGCGCGCACACACCGCGGTAGAGCAGGTCCTTGCCGCGGCCGAACCGGGAGAGGTACAGCTCGGGCACCAGGTCGTGCTGGTCGAAGACGAACCGCGCGCCGCGCCGCTTCAGCCACAGGGCCGGCAGGAACAGCAGGTCCGGCGGGTTGCAGGCGTGGACCACGTGGACCGGGCCGACCTTCCGGGCCAGCCGGACCGTGTGCCACAGCGCCGAGCCGTACTCCCGCAGATAGCCGGCCGGCCCTCCGGTGGCCGCGCGCAACGGGTAGCGGTGGATCCGCACCCCGTCGATCACCGCCTCGGGTTCCGTGTCCCGTTTGCTCCCCCGGGGGCAGATGACGTGCACCGTCCAGCCCGCGTCGCGCAGTGTCGTGCACTCCTGCCACACCCGCCGGTCGAACGGCACCGACAGGTTCTCCACCAGGATCAGCGCGCGCCGGCCGTGCCCGTCGCCGCCGGCTGTGTCGTCGAACGACGTGTCACCAAGCAAGGCCCATGTACCCCGGTTCGGTCCGGCGCGTCTCGGCGTCGGGAAGGCGGACGAGATCGACGATCACCGGACCGTCGCCGTGGGGCAGCGCCGACAGCACGGCCGGGTCCTTGGTCCCGACCAGGCACACCTCGGCGTGTTCGAGCACCTCGTCGACGGAGTCCGCGAGCAGTTGCGCGAGGTGCGGCAGCCGGGTCTCGACGTACTCGCGGTTCGCGCCGAGCAGCCGGGAGAGGCTCACGTTGGCGTCGTGGATCCTCAGGTCGTACCCCTTGCCGAAGAGCCGCTCCGCCAGCTCGACGAGCGGGCTCTCGCGGAGGTCGTCGGTGCCGGGTTTGAAGGACAGCCCGAACAGTCCCACCCGGCGCTTGCCGGTGCGCTCCACCAGCTCCACCGCGCGCTGCAGATGGTCGGCGTTGGAGGGCAGTACGTGGGAGAGGATGGGCACCGAGACGTCGGCCCGCTGCGCCGCGTGGACCAGGCTGCGCAGGTCCTTGGGCAGGCAGGAGCCGCCGAAGGCGAAGCCGGGCCGCAGGTAGGCGGGGCTGATGTTCAGCTTGCGGTCGGCGAGGAACACGTCCATCACCTGGTGCGAGTCCACCCCGAGCGCCTGGCACACCGCGCCCAGCTCGTTCGCGAAGCCGATCTTGAGGCCGTGGAACGCGTTGTCCGCGTACTTGATCGCCTCGGCCGTCGGGACCGGCACCCGGAACACCTCGCCGGGCAGGCCGTCGTACAGCGCGAGGACCGCGTCGCCGCTCGCCGGGTCGAGCTCGCCGATGACGGTCTTGGGCGGGTCGAAGAAGTCCCGCACGCTGGTGCCCTCGCGCAGGAACTCCGGGTTGACCGCGACCCCGACGTCCACCCCGGCCGTGCCGCCGACGTGCTTCTCCAGGATCGGCACCAGCAGGTTCAGGCAGGTGCCCGGGAGCATGGTGCTGCGGAACACGACGGTGTGCCGCCCGCCCCGCTCGGCCAGCGCGGCGCCGATCTGCTCGGTGACCCGCTCCAAGTAGGTGGTGCACAGGCTGCCGTTGGGCTCCGACGGCGTGCCCACGCAGATCAGCGATATCTCGCTGTCCATGATCGCCTCGCGGACGTCGCCGGTGGCGCGTAACGCCCCGCTCTCCACGACCTCGGCGACGAGCTCGCCGATCCGCTCCTCGACCACCGGGGCCTTGCCGTCGTTGACCAGGTCGACCTTCACCTGGTTGACGTCCACCCCGATGACCTCGTGGCCCATGTCGGCCAGGCACGCGGCCGACACACAGCCCACGTAGCCGAGCCCGAAAACGCTGACTCTCACGTTCCGTTCCTCCCCCTGGGCAGGCCCTCGCGGCCTGCGGTCCGCGCGCCGTCCGTACGACGACGCCGCCCCCCGCGCATCAGTAGGCCCCCTGCCCGTAGAGCACCGCACGCAGCGTCTTCCACAAGATCACCGTGTCCAGGGCGAGCGACCAGTCCTCCACGTACCGCAGGTCCAGCCGGACCGCCTCCTCCCACGACAGGTCGCTGCGTCCGCTGATCTGCCACAGGCCGGTGAGGCCGGGCTTGACCAGCAGCCGCCGCCGGATGTCCGGGCCGTAGGCGGCGGACTCCTCCGGTAACGGAGGCCGCGGCCCGACGAGCGACATCGATCCGGTGAGTACGTTGAACAGCTGTGGTAGTTCGTCGATCGAGTACCGGCGCAGCACCGCTCCCACCCGGGTCACCCGCGGATCCCGGTGGAGCTTGAACAGCGGGCCGGCGCCCTCGTTCAGGTCGGCCAGCCCGGCACGGGCCCGGTCGGCGCCGGCGACCATGGTGCGGAACTTGAGAATGGTGAACTCGTGGCCGTCCTTGCCGACCCTGCGCTGGCGGTAGAACGCCCCGCCCCGGCTGGTCGTCAGCACGAGCAGTGCGACGCCCACCATCAGCGGCGCGAACAGCAGCAGCAGGATCGTCGCGCCCAGCCGGTCGACGACCCCTTTGACCGCCCGGCGGCCCCCGGTGAAGGTCGGCATGCTGACCCGCAGCAGCGGGATCCCGAGCACCGCGTCGATGTGCAGCCGCGGGCCGGCCACCTCCATCAGCACGGGGGCGACGACCATCTCGGCGTCGCTGCCCTCGAGGTTCCAGGCCAGCCGCTGCAGCCGGTGCGGTGACCAGTGCGGGTCCGGGGTGACCGCGACGACCCGGTAGCCGTCGCGGCGGACGTGGTCGGCGACGTCCGTCAGCCGGCCGACGACCGGCACTCCGTCCACCCGGTCGCCGTCGGGTCCGAGACCGTCCGTCGTGCACACCGCGTCCACCCGCCAGCCGAGGTGCGGGAACCTCCGGGTCCGGGTGATCAGGTCGTGCACGGTGGCCGGGCTCCCGGCGGCGAGCACCGGTCTCAGGCACCGGCCCTCCTTCCGCTCCCTGTGCAGCCACAGGCGCAGCAGATACCGCGCGATCATGGCGACGACCGCGATCGCGGGGATCGCCACGAAGATCCAGAGTTTGATGTTGCGCGAGGTGAGGGCTATTCCGCCGAGCGCCAGGACGACGGTCGCCATGAACAGCGAGCGTCCGAGCCGGCGGAACTCCTCGGCGCCCTGGCCGAGCACGGACGGGGACCACGCCCGGCCCACCGCGAGCGCCCCCAGCACCAGCAGCCAGGTGCCGAAGGCGAGAATCCCCCATTTCTCATGCCAGTTGGCCGCGTCCCGGACCCCGAAGAAGTTGCCGATCGCCGCCACCACGAAGGCGGTGGTCACGGTGTCGCCGGTGATCACGGTAAGGCGGTACCGCTGCTCCCAGTCGGTCGTGGGTCTGCTGATCGCCCCGTTCGCCGGACGCTCGTGCGCCGACGGAAACGGGCCGACTAATTCCCCCTGCCGCACAGAACCCCCCAGGTCCCCAGTGGTTCGACGTGTTCCCCTGACACCGTTTCTCCACCCGGGAGGCCCCCGCCCCCCGCGCCGTTCCTCCCCCACGGGAGGCCCCCGCCTCCCGCGCATGCCGTACCGGCTCTCTCGGAACCGGCTGAACAACCCACCCCGGCACCCCGGGTACTCCCCGCACCTAGGGTTCATCGATCGTCACCGTGTGTTCGAACGGCTGAAGCAAGGTCAATCTAGACCATCGGGGCCGATATGTAGAGGGGATGTGTGTGATTCGTGCGCAAGCTTTGAGACGGAACCGATCCGCCGGTGGCCGCCCGCGGGCGCAGGGCGCGCGTGACCTGCCGATCACCGCGATCCGCCCGGAAAACCGGGCGCGTGCCCCGGATGGACCCGCCCGCATGGTCCGATCGTCCCGTGGTGAGGCGAGCCCCGGGATGTGGCGGCGCGAGGCGGGCACCGTGGTGCGCAGGGTCGTGGCGCTCCCGGAGCGGGAGAGGGCCCCTTTCGTCATCGCCGCCGGGTTCCGGATCCCCCGCGTCCCCACGGAGTGGGCGCCGCACTCGCATCCCTCGCGCGAACTCGTCCGGGTGCGCGGGGGCACGCCGACCTCCCGGGTGGCGGACCGCGTCTTCACCGTGTCCGAGGGGTACGGGCTGTGGATGCCCGCCGGAGTGGTCGGGCGTGGCGGTGGGCTTCGCCCTCGGCTGCGCCGGCGCGCTGCTCCAGTCCGTCACCCACACATGGCCGAGATCCGGGACGCACTCGGCCGACGGGAGCACGTGCTGCTCCTGGTCTCGCTCGCCCGGATGCAGGGCTTCGAGGTGCCGCACTGGGTGCTCTGCCACGCCGTCGCACCCGGCGCCGTCGTGATCGAGGACCCGTGGGCCGACGCGGCCGAGGGGGACACCTGGGTCGACGCCCATCTGCTGCCCGTCCCCGACCCGTCGCTCGACGCGATGCCGGTCCTCTCGGCGGACGGCTTCCGCGGTGCCGTGACCATCGGCCGCCCGCGCCCGTGGTGCCCCGGCTATCCGCGGCGGCCGGAGGCGAGTGGGTCGCCGGCCTTCCGGACGGCCTCGGCGATCCAGGCCATGGCCTCGGGCACGTCGTAGTTGCCGGCGTGCGGCTGGTTCCAGGCGAGCCGGTAGTCGAGGTTCCCGACCTGCTGGTCGGCGGCGAGCGCCCGGTCGAGGTTGACCGACACGGTGAACGAGGTGTCCCGGTCGCGGGTGCCGTGGCGGACGTACCAGTTCGGCGCGGTGTCGGCGCGGGTGCCGACGAAGTCCATGGGGTTGATCAGGTGGACCTGGTCGTCGACGGTGGTGCTCTTCCGGCTCGTGTACTGGTCCCAGGTCAGCCCGGTGTCGTCGAGGCCGCTGCCGTCGCCGGCGACGTCGTTGTGGTTCCAGCCGTACTCGGTGTAGTTCAGGTACTTCTGGGACGGAGGGCCGAAGAGGTCGGTCTCGGTGCCGCTGGTGGTGTTCCCGTCGACGCCCACCGCGTCGAAGGCCGGGGTCGTCTTCAGCGTGGCCTGGGTGGCGACGAAGGCGAGGTACTTCGCCATGTCGACGGAGCGCACCGTGCGGGTGGCGGTGTCGACGTCGATCCAGTCGTTGACGTACGACGTGGTGGTACCCCTCGACGTGATCTCGAAGGTGCCGCCCAGCGGCGGGATCGTGTGGGCGGGGTCCGCCTCCAGGTAGGTCTCCGCGGAGCGGACGACCTCCTTCTCGATGGTGTCGAGCATGGTCGCGGCGGTGAGCCGGGAGCCGTCGGGGTTGCGCAGCCCGAGGCTCTTCTCGTACGCCGGGAACCGGGCCGCCATCTCGGCGGCGCCCTCGGGGGAGGGGTTCGAGCCGGTGGTGTCGCGGGTGGCGAGGACGTCGTACAGCCACTCGTAGGCCGCGTCGGCGTTGCCGAGGTCGGTGATCGGGCAGTACGCGGTGACGGCGAAGACGTCGTCGCGCAGGGTGCTGCGGCCCTTCGCGTCGATGCCGGCGGCGCCGATCGCGGCGAGGTGGGGGTCGTACTCCCCGCTGTTGCCGGAAGCCCCCAGGATCGACGCCAGCGCGCCACCGCCGCTGGTGCCGTTGACGACGATCCGCTCCGCGCTGCCGGGCATCGCGGTGTCGTTGAGGCGCAGGTAGCGCACGGCGGCCTTGGCGTCGACCGCCGCGGCCGGGGCCTTGCCGGGGGCCGTACCGTCGGCGCCCACCAGGCCCCGGCTGCGGTTCGCCACGTCGACGAAGACGTACCCTGCCTTCAGGGCGGCGCCGACGTTGCTGGTCGAGCTGTTGTAAGCGGTGCCGTTGGTGACGCTCGCCCTTATGTAACTGGCTTTCCAGCCACTGTTGTTGACGGCGAAGTAGACCGGGGCGCGCTGGTCGCCGAAGGCGCTCTCGGGCACGAACACGTTCATGCTCTGGTAGCCGCAGGCGGTGTTGGTGATGGTGGTGGTGCCGCCACCGGGCCCGCCGGGCTGCTGGGCCGCCGCCGCGACCGGGTCGGCGACGTAGCAGATCTCCTTGTACCAGCGCACATTCATCGGCCGGCCGTCCACCGTCACGGTGATCGTCGTGTAGGCGGTGGAGTCGAAGGCGAGCGCGGCGTCCTGGGGGTCCGCGGCATGGCCGCGGCTCCCCGAAGGAGCGGCCGTCGCGACGGAGGCCGGCACCGCGAGGGCCGTGAGAACGAGGGAACCCGCGATCGCCATGCTTCTCAGGAGGCGTTCGCGGGTCGCCGGGCGTCCTGCCCGCACGCGCGTCGGGTGGGCGAGCGCGTCGCGTCCGCGGGACGTGGTCAACCGCTGCATGGGTCTCCCCTCATCGAGCACCAAGTGCTTCGCCGATGCCTCGGGGTCAAGGCGTGACGCACGCTACAAGATTGTTGACAATATGCCCAGCAATCTCGCGGACATTTCCTCCGGAGCTCTCGGCCCGCGAGTCACTGGCCGCCGATCTCCCGGCGGCAACCCGACCGCTGTCCCCGGCGCGGTGTATGGGTGCGGGGGCTCGTTTCGGGTTCATGCCGGTGGCCACCCCCAACCGGGCGGTAGGTGTGCGGAGTTGCCGGTCGGGTTGTGAAGATTGGATGGATGAGGACACTCCGGTCGTGGGAGGTAACGGTTCCGATTCGGAATGGCCGTCCGGCGTCGGGAACGAAGATCCGGAACGCTCTCGTTCATAGGATCTCCCTGTGCTTGTCCAGCACTTGAGACAACTGGCGTGACTCTTCCATGCACGCATCACGTGTGAACACATCTCGCGTGTCCCGTTGCGGGTCCCGCCGGAGGGGAAATCTGTGTTTGCTCTTCATTCCGCGTCCGCCATGACCGGGCGGCGCACCACCGGGCGACGTATCGCCGCAGGGGCGGCCACGGCCGGACTGCTCACCATGGGCCTCCTCGTCGGCGCGGGCAGCGCCGCCGCCGACGAGGACGACGTCCATCACCAAGGGGGTGCGGTCGCCACTCTCGACGGGCTGAAGACGTACGACTCGGCCCGCCTGGACCTCGGCGACGGCAAGACCAAGAACATTTCCGCCGGCCTGTTCGAGATGAACGTCGAGGGCAGCGGCCGGCTGCAGACGTACTGCATCGACATCCACAACCCGACCCAGAACAAGGCGAAGTACCTGGAGACCCCCTGGGCCGGGACCTCGCTCGGCGCCAACGGGAACGCCGGAAAGATCCTCTGGATCCTCCAGAACTCGTACCCGCAGGTCGACGACCTGACGGCGCTGTCCCAGAAGTCGGGTACCGAGGGGCTGACGGCCAAGACCGCCGCGGCCGGCACCCAGGTGGCCATCTGGCGCTTCTCGGACGGGGCGAAGGTCGAGGCCCGCGACGCGCAGGCGGAGAAGCTCGCCGACTGGCTCGAGGCCCAGGCGCAGAACCTCCAGGAGCCGAAGACCTCCCTCACGCTGGAGCCCAACGCGGTCTCCGGCAAGGCCGGCGGCAGGCTCGGCCCGGTGACCGTGCGCACCGACGCCGGTCAGGTCTCCGTCGCCGCCTCCGCAGACGCCGCCGGCGCCGGCGTCAAGGTGACCGACAAGGACGGCAAGGCCCTCACGTCCGCCGGCGACGGCACCGAGCTGTACTTCGACGTGCCCGAGGGCACGGCCGACGGTTCGGCCTCGCTGACGGCCAGTGCGACCACCGAGATCCCGGTCGGCCGCGCGTTCGCGAGCCCCACCAAGAGCCAGACGCAGATCCTCGCCGGCTCCAGCGAGTCCACGGTCACGGCCGACGCGACCGCGAACTGGGCCACCAAGGGCGCCATCCCCTCGGTCACGGCGGAGAAGAACTGCGCCAAGGGCGGCGTCGACGTCACGGCGAGCAACGAGGGTGACACCCCGTTCACCTTCGAACTCGCGGGCACCGAGCACACGATCGAGGCGGGCGGCAGCAAGACGGTGACCGTCCCGGTCGACGAGGACGCGGCGTACGACTTCACCATCGAGGGCCCGAACGGCTTCTCGGAGCGTTTCCAGGGCGTCCTGGACTGCAAGACCCAGGGCACCCCGGGCACGGAGACGCCGGGCACCGACGGTGACACCCCGTCCTCGGCCCCCAGCCCGGCCGGCGGCTCCGCCGACGACACGACCGGCGGCGAGGGCGACCTCGCGAACACCGGTGGCTCCAGCGCGACTCCGGTGATCGCGGGCATCGCGGTGGCCCTCGTGGTCGCGGGCGGCGCGGCGATGTTCGTCCTGCGCAAGAAGAAGGCGGCCACCGGGGAGTGACCGGCCGCTGACCCGACGGACGGGCCCGGCACACGCGTCGCGTGTGCCGGGCCCGTCCGTCATGGAGGCCCAGAGCCTGGGCATCCAACAAACGCGGAGGAAGAACTCAGGAGCCCGCGCCGGCCGCCACCAGGGGGCGCCGTCGGCGGCCGACCGCATGGCTTCGTGCGCTCTCCGAAAGGAGACGGGACAGTTCGCGTACAGGTCCCGTCCCGACCGGACCCGACCACTCCACGCCACTGGACGGTGCGGGCACAGGGCACAGGGCACAGGGCACAGGCGTTGCGCGGTGCGTCGCCAGAGGTACGACGTGATCACCGCGACCGAGACGAGTTCACCGGCGGTGGAGCGGCCGTGCCGGCGGTCCCGAGGGGACTTTCGTCCCACGCCGATCTCCACGGCAAGTTCAGTGGTGAACTTGTAGTCGGCCATTGACGACGGAGGCGTGCCGGACCCGCCAAGGCGCACAGGCCGTCCTCGTGTACAGCGGCCGGCCGAACAGTGGCAGGCGACGCCGACGTCGCTCTGTCCGGCAAAGCAGTTCATGGCGGAGTACTCGCTTCTGGGGCAACCCTGGCACACTCCTGCGGTGGCGCCGCTCAACAGCGGTACTACCGCGCCCAGCAAAGAAACCCACTCGTCGTTGGATCGGGAGCCACCGCTCATGGTCTCGTTCTCGCAGGACACGCGACTCGTCCAGACTGCCGTGATCGGTCACAAGAACTCCGAGCAACCGATCATCCTCCCCATGGACCCCGACGATCTCGCCGTCCACCGTCGCCGACACCCCCGCTACAGCTACTGGTGCGGCATCCACCTCGGCGGCTGCGGGCGCCGGCTCGCTGACCGGCTCTGTCGCGACGGCCGCGTCTGTCACTTCGCCCACCACCCCGACCCCGACGGCTCCCGCCCCGTCTGCCTCCGTACGCACAACGGAGAGGACAGCGCCGACCACCTCTTCATCAAGCAGGGCGTCACCCGCTGGCTCGACAAGCAGCAACTGCCCGGCCGCGCTCAGCTCCGCAACCTGGGCAGCGGGCCCGGCGATGCCCTGGACATCCACGTGCCCGGCACCCGCCAGCGCATCCGCTTCCACCTGTCCCGTGGACTCGACTTCCAGGCCTGGCAGAAGGCCGACGAAGAACTCGGCGAGGACGTCGACACCGTCGACTGGATCTTCACCCACGACGGTCCCCTCACACGCGAGATGCTGGGCCGTCACGGCTACAGCCTGCGCGTGCGCTGCGAGACCGACGGCGCCGAGCGGCGAGTCCACATCGGCACGGAAGGCACGGACCGCCGTATCGACTGGGCCCCGTTGGAGGACTGCACCCTCACTCCCGGCGGTCTACTGACACCCGCGGTCGAAACCATCCGGCTCAGCCGCCCCAAGCCCAAGCCGGCGGGCTTCCTCCTCGTCGGTGGGCCGACGTTCGCCGTGTCGTCCCAGGAGCCGGTAACCGGCGCCCCGGACCACCTCTCCCAAGACGGCCGTTACTGCGTCCTCGCCGATGTGAAGCCGTCCGAGAGCCGCATCGTCAAGGCCTTGCTCTCACTGCCCGACGACGTACCGTCTCCCGCCCCCGGCAACGTCTTCCGCTTCACGGGCCCGGTACGTCTGATCGTCACAGAGCCGGACACGAAGACGGGCGCACAATGGGCGCTTCAGGGGGACAAGTTCATACGTCTCGACGCACACGAGGCTCAGCGAACCGGGCTGTGGTCGCCTCCACCTGCGGTGGTGGAGGTGCCCAAGCCGTCCGAGGCGCTTGCTGTACCGGCGCCGGAACCCACCGCGCCGGCGCCGGAACCCACCGCGCCGGCCCCGGAACCCGTCACCCCAGCGCCGCTCGTCGCGGCGACAGAGCTTCGGGATGCGGCGACCCGGGTCCGCGAAGCGCTTCTGCTGGACGCGGGCCGTAACGCGACGACCACCTGGGAGAGGCTGGTGCGGGCAGCCGGGCTCGACCTCGACCGGCTGTCCACCGCCGACCGCATTGAGCTGCTGGTGAAGGCCGACCTGATGCCGGGCAGAGGGCACCCGTATCTGTCGGTCCTCGTCCGGCAGCCCGGCGGCGGACCGTTGCCGTATCTCCCCGAGGTCCTGGAGGAACTCGGTCTCGGCCGGGCCGAGCACGGCGAGGCGCTCAGGCGATGGTGCGCTCAGGAGAGGATCCGCGCCTTCGCGTGGTACGGATCTCCGCCGCGCGAGGTACCTCCCCGTCTGCCCTTCCCAGCAGTGGCCGCGAAAGTCCGCAAGGCCACCGGCGCGGCCACGGTTGCCCACGTCCGCGCGCTTCTGATCCACGCGAAGCAGGTCCTTCTCGAGGTGGAGGGGGCGAAGGGACGAGGCCTGCGCCGCATTGTCGCTCAGGCGGAGGAGTGGGAGCGCAAGGTGAGATCGGGCGGCAGCCGAGAAGGGCGCGTGAACGGGGCACCGGACAGCCGGCCGGCCCAGTACTACGCCGACGCGCTGATCCGGCACATCGCCTGGGCGAAGGAGCGCAGCGGGAAGGGATGACGTCGCCCCCTTCCTCCGCCTACTGGTCAGCCGCGAACCCGACGAACGCAGCCCACTGCTCCGCGCCCACGCTGATCGAGGGCAGGGCGCGGTTCTTGGAGTCCCGGACGTGCACGGTCGCGGAGGCAGTAGCAACCTCGACGCAGTCTCCGCCGCTGGTTCCGCTGTAGCTGCTTTTCAACCAGCTCATACGGCTGGGCGCGTGGCCTGCCTGATCTGTAGTCATAGCTCCTCTGCCACCTGCTTGATGAGGTCTGCCGAGGCCTCTGTGTCGAGAGCCTGCGACCGCAGCATGCCATAGCGCAGCCAGAACTCGCTGACCTGTTGCCGTTCTGAGAGGACGCTGACGACGTCCTGGGACTCGATGTACACGACCTGACGGCGGTCTTGGGTCTCCAGCAACACCATAGGGCCGTTCAACCCGCTGTGGGCACCGCGACTGGTCGGCATGACTTGGATCTCTACATTGCGGAAGTCGGCCAGTGCCAGCAGGTGTTCGTACTGCTCCGCCATGGTTCCCTCGTCGCCCACAAGTCGGCGCAGAGCGGTTTCTTCGATGATGAACACCAGCATCAGAGACGTGGTTGTTCTGTGCAGTAACGCCTGGCGTGCCAGCCGGGCATCTGTGAGCCGTTCGATGGAATCGTCGCTCAGCGGTGGGTAGTGCGCACGGAACAGAGCACGTCCATAGCGTTCGGTCTGGAGCAGTCCTGGCACGAGCAGAGCATCGTAGGAGAACCGGCTGAGAGCTTCGGCCTCCAACAGCGCGAAGTCCTGGAAGAAAGCGGGTAGTTTTGCCCGCTCCACCTCGCTCTGGAGTGCCGCCAGCACCCCACCCGCCCCCAACACCCTCTCCGCCGCCTCCGTGAACGCCGCCTTCGCCGGGCGGCGGCCCTGCTCGATGGACGCGACCTGCTCGTACGAGTACTGCACGGCATCGGCCAGCGCCTGCTGCGTGAGCCCCGCCTTGTCCCGGAAGAGCCTGACCAGTTTGCCGTAACCGGTCCAGATCGCCGGCTTGTCGTTGTTGTTGTTGCACGGCTTCTTCTGCTGGCGGGCTGCCATCGACACCACATCCCCACATCCGCGAGTTGCTCCTACCAACCCGGCCTGCCCGCCCGGGGACACGCGACCGGACCCGTACAAGCCCGTACGCGACCCGTACAGCGGGCCCGGGTACGCCGAACTTCCCTGTCCAGTTATGCACAGTGACGAGACGGTCACCCTGTGAATGCAGAAACCGCCGCCTCCGTCCGCCCGTTCACCGTGCTCCTCAGCCCCACCACACGCGGCGCCCGCCTCGCCCGCCGTCTTGTCGTGAGCCAGATCCTCGGCTGGGGCATCCCCCACGCCGAGCCCGTCATCGAGGACGCCGGCGCCGTCACATCGGAACTCGCCGCCAACGCCATCGCCCACGGCCGCACCACGGGCCGGGACTTCCGTCTCACCCTGACGCTCGTGCCCGCAACCGGCCGACTCCGCATCGCCGTGTCCGACATCCGCCCCGACCGGCTGCCGCCGTGCCCCGGCACCCTCGGTACTCCACCTCCCGAGGCGGAGGGCGGACGGGGCCTGCTGCTCGTGGAGGCCCTCGCGGCCGACTGGGGCTGGACGGCCGACGATCCCGTGATCAAAACCGTCTGGGCGGAGCTCGATCTCACTCCGGCCTGAAATCGCCAATCTCAATACCGGACACCGCACTTGCCATTACGCTCTCGACTGTCACGATGTTGCAGGTGCTGACAGGGGGAGCGGCGTGACGCGCACGATCCGGATCGACGACGAGGTGTTCGAGGCGCTCCAGGCGCTCGCCGAGCCCCTCGTGGACACACCCAACTCGGCTCTACGTAAGCTCCTCAAGCTCGACCTCCCGGCCTCCGGCGGCACACCTGCCGATCCGGAGACCGATGATCAGGGCGAGGAGGGGCTTCCGCAGTACGGGCTCGCCGACTTCCTCAAGGACGGCCGTCTGAAAGCCGGTCAGCGGCTGGTGTGGAACCGCCGCAACCTCCGGCGGGAGTACCGGGCCGAGGTGTTGGGCAACGGAAACCTGAGGGTCGAAGGTCTGCGGGTCTTCGGTACACCGTCCCGGGCCGCCGTAGTCATCGCCGGCAACCAGCAGAGCGGGATGCGCGTGTGGTGCACGGAGGATGGCGTGCGTCTGATGGACCTCTGACCGCAGTGCGGCGTGGGTAGGTAGGAGCAGGGCGTGGCCCGGCCGGGGAGGACGCGGGCGGCGTCGTCAGTAGGGGCGGCCCGTACGGCGGCCAGGGCAGTGCACGAGGGGTGGGGGACCATGGACAGCGGCGCGCAGCGGGCGTACGCCAAATTAAAATTCCGGGAGAAGCTGGCCGACCTGCACGGCGAGTCGTTCGAGACGTTCTTCCACAACCTGATGTGCGTCAGCCATCCGGACTTCGTCGACGTCCGCACCTACGGCCGACTCGGTGACCAGGGCTCCGACGGGCTGAGCCTGCACGCGGAGAAGCTGTACGCCTGCTACGCGCCCGGTTCCTTCAAGGCCGCCGACATCCGCAAGAAGTTCCGCAAGGACCTGGAGTCGGCGCTCCGCCAGCGGCCGGGGCAGTTCCGCACCTTCGTGTTCGTCCACAACGATCCGCAGGGTGTGCACCCGGAGCTGGCCACCTGCCTGGCCGAGGCGCGCAACGACCACCCCGGCATCGGGTTCGAGCAGATCGGCCCGAGAAGATTGTGGACGGAGTTGTTGCCGCATCCCCGGGAGGTTGTGGAGGACCTGCTCGGCTGTGACATACCGATCGAGGCACAGGTCTTCGGTATCAGCATGGAGAACGAGGTCGCCCGGCTGCTCGACAACCTCAAGGAGCGCCGCCGGACCGCCAACCCCCTGATGGCCCTCGACCCGGTCAACGAGCAGAAGATCGACTTCAACGGGGTGACCGGGGACGAGAGGGACGAGCTCGTCACCGGGATGGGACACACCTGGCTGGTCGCGGAGTACTACGCGGGCCTGAACGACCCCTTCGAGGAGGACGAGGTGGCCGCGGGTTTCACCGGCGAGTACCGGGCCTCACGGGCGCGGCACACCGACCCCGCCGACGTACTGCTCGACCTCCAGCTCTACATCCACGGAAACCGCCTCCAGCACCTGGCGCAGCTCAAGGCCGGCTGGGTGGTGCTTGCCTACTTCTTCGAGCGCTGTCATGTTTTCGAGAACCCGCCGGACGGCTGGACGTCCGGCGACGCGCTGCGGATCTCGGGAGCGAACTGACATGCTCACCCCGACCAAGGGCATCAGCCCCGACCGCGCGCTGCTCACCGTGGGCGCCCAGATCCTCCAGGAACTCGACGGACCGCTCACCGTCAGCCAGGCGTGGGCGCGGCTCAAGGACCGCCGCCTCGCCCTCGGCCACCGCTCTCCGGTCTCCTTCGGATGGTTCGTGCTCGCGCTGGATGTCCTGCACGCCCTCGGCGCTGTTGAACTCCGTGACGATCTGCTGATGCCCCGGAGGCCCTGATGCTGCGCCGACTGACCGCCGACGACCCGCGGTTCCGCAGCCTCGACTTCGGCCCCGGACTCAACCTCCTCGTCGCCGAGACCGCAGCGGATTCCAGCGACAAGGACAGCCGCAACGGCACCGGCAAGTCCAGCATGGTGGAGCTGCTGCACTTCCTGTTCGGGGCACGGGCCGACAAGAAGCATGTGGCCGCCCGTAAGCAGTTGCGGGAGATCTTCTTCGGCCTGGAGCTCGACTGGCCCGGGGCCGACGGCGGCCGTCTCACCGTGCGGCGGCGTGGGGTGCGGCCCGAGACCGTACTGCTGGACCAGCGGCCCGAGCCGGACACCGACGCCATCTTCTCCGTCGGCGGGCCGGTCGTGATCGCCACCGTCGAGTGGACGAGACTCATCGAGGAGAAGCTGTTCGGCCTGCGGGACGAGCACAAGGGGCTCAGCGGCCGCACGATGCTGTCCTTCCTGATCCGGCGCGTCTCCAGCCACGCCTTCAACACGCCGACCCGCACCAACGGCCAGCAGCCGGAGGCGGACGCCGCGGCCAACCTCGCGTACCTCCTCGGGCTGGACTGGAAGCTGGCCGCCGGCTACCGCGAGATCTCGGCGCGCGAGGCGACCCGGCGTCAGCTGCGACAGGCCGTCAACGACCCGGTGTGGGGGCGGATCGTCGGCAGCACGTCCGAGCTGCGGGGGCAGATCACCATCGCCGAGGAGGAGGTACGGCGCCTGGAGGAACAGGTCAAGGCCTTCCGCGTCGTGCCGCAGTACGAGGAGCTCAAGCGCCGGGCCGACGACATCGACCGCGGCATCCGTTCGTCCAACGCCCGGGACGCCGTCGACCGCCGCAACCTGTCCGACCTCAAGGCCGCCGTGACGGAGGCGACCGACCACGACGTGCGCTACCTCGAACCGGTCTACCGCGAGCTGGGGATTCTCCTCGGCGACCAGGTCAAGCGCCGGTTCACCGACGTCAAGGGCTTCCACGAGTCGATCGTCCGCAACCGCAGGCGCTACCTCGCGGAGGAGATCCGGACGATCGAGGCACGGCTCGCGCAGCGGGCGGCCGAGCGGGAGGCGCTGGGAACCGAACTGGAAAGGGTGCTGCACACCCTCGACGAGGGCGGGGCCCTGGAGGCGCTGACCGCGTTGCAGCAGGCCCTCGCGCAGAAACAGGCGTTCGTCGAAGCCTTGCGGCACCGCTACGAGGCGGCGCAGACGCTGGAGGCCGGCGCGCTGGAGATCAAGGCCAGGCGTCTCCAGCTCCAGACCGCGCTGAAGGGCGACCTGGACGAGCGCGCCCGGCAGACCGACGAGGCCACCGTGCTCTTCTCCGAGTTCGCGCAACGGCTCTACGAACCCGGCCGTCCGGCCTACCTGGAGTTCGACGCGGGCCCCAGCAGCCTCAAGATCGTTCCGCATGTGGACAGCGACGACAGCCGTGGCATCGGCAACATGGTGATCTTCTGTTTCGACCTCACCACCGCGGTGGTCGCGCACCGGCACGGCCGTGGACCCGACTTCCTGGTGCACGACAGCCACCTCTTCGACGGCGTCGACGCCCGCCAGGTGCGCAGGGCCCTGGAGTTGGCCGCCGAGGTGACGGAACGCGAAGGCATGCAGTACATCGCCACCCTCAACTCCGACGACCTCCAGAAGGCGGAACATCTGGGCTTCGACGCCTCGCCGCACCTGCTGAGCGTGCGGCTCAACGACCGGTACGACGACGGCGGACTCTTCGGCTTCCGCTTCTGAGCGGGAGCCTCACACGGGCGCGCCCCGCCGGTTACGATCATTTCCATGACGAGCCCGGAGACCACAGACCTGTCGCAGATCAAGGAGGAGTACTCCGTCGAAGGCGGCCTGGACGTCGAGGAGGAGAGCGAGAGCGACACCTCGCCGCCCGAGATCGACCGGCCCTGGAAGCCGGAACAGATCAGGGTCAACAGCAAGCAGTTCTCACTGCGCAACGCCCTCGACATGATCGACGACGGGACCCTGGAGCTCGCGCCCGACTTCCAGCGCGGCCGGGTGTGGAAGCTCGGGCAGAAGTCACGCCTGATCGAGTCGGTGCTGCTCCAGATCCCGCTGCCCGCCTTCTACTTCGCCGAGGACGCGGACGGCGCCATGCGCGTCGTCGACGGGCTCCAGCGGCTGTCGACCATCCACGACTTCGTGCGCGGCGGCGAGAAGTCCGGCTTCGCCCTCAAGGGCGTGGAGTACCTCACGACGGTGGTCGAGGGCGCCCGCTTCGAGGACCTGCCCGCCCCGTGGAAGCGCCGGATCAACAACGCCCAGATCATGGCGCACGTCATCGACCCGACCACGCCGCCGGACGTCATGTACGACATCTTCAAGCGCATCAACACCGGCGGCACGCCGCTGAACGCGCAGGAGATCCGCCACTGCATGAGCAAGGACCGCAGCCGGGACATCCTCAAGCGCATGACGTCGACCGACGAGTTCAACCGGGCGACGAACTGGCGCAACCACATCCGGATGAACGACCGGGAGATGGCACTGCGGTTCGCCGGTTTCTGGCTGCTCGGGGTCGACGGATACGCCAAGTACTCCGCCATGGACCCCTTCCTCCAGCACACCACGACTCTGCTGGACGACGATCGGGCCGTACCCACCGAGCACGCCGAGCGGCTGATGGCCGATTTCGACCGCGCGATGAAGAACGCCCGGCTGCTGTTCGGCGAGTACGCGTTCCGTAAATGGCCGCTCGGTGTCAACGGCAAGAACCCCATCAACCGCGCGCTGTTCGAGACGTGGTCGATCGTTCTCGCGCGCTATGCGCCGGAGGACCTGGAGCAGCGGCGCGACGCGATCGTCGAAGCCGCCCGCGGGCTCATGACCGGTGACTACACCTACCTGGAAGCCATCACCGCGTCCACCGGTGGGCTGCGCCGCGTGAAATACCGGTTCGAGGAAGCGGCCAAGGCCGCAGAGGCAGGCAAGTGATCACCTCATTACGTGTCCGCAACTTCAAGCGCTTCACCGACGCGTCGTTCGCGCTGCGTCCCCTGACGGTCCTCACCGGCCTCAACGGAACCGGTAAGAGCACCACCATCCAGGCGCTGCTGCTCGCCCGTCAGCTCGCCGAGGCGCCCGGCGGGGGCGGCGGTGTCGTCCAGCTCAACGGGCCGTACGGCCTCGCGCTCGGCGAGGCGTCCGAGGTCCTGCACCCCGACGCCCCCGACTCCTGCATCGAGATCGGACTCGAGAGCGACACGGTCGGCCGGGCGGTCACCCACCGCCTTCACGTGCCGGACGAGCAGGCCCTGTACCTGCGGGTCCCGAAGGGCACGCCCGACGGCCCGCCCGAGCTGTCCCTGCGCGGCTGCGGATTCACCTACTTGTGCGCCGAACGTCTCGGGCCGCGTGACCAGCTCGGAGTCTCCGCCGAGCACCCCGACCTCATCGGCGTAGGCGTCCAGGGCGAGTACACGGCGCAGGTGCTGGCCCTCAACGAGACCCGGCCCGTGCGCGAGGAGCTCCAGCACCCGAGCACGGAGGCCACCCACGGCGTGACCACGCTGCGGACCCAGGTGGAGACCTGGGCGTCCGACATCATCCGCCCGATAAAGATCAACGCCCAGTGGCCGCCGGGCATCACCGCGAGCACCATCCGGTTCCAGGAACCGGGTCTGCTCAGCGAGGCGATCCGGCCGGCCAACATGGGCTTCGGATTCTCGTACGCCCTTCCGGTGATCGTCGCGGGGCTCCTGACCCGTCCCGGTGATCTGCTGATCGTCGAGAACCCGGAAGCCCATCTGCATCCCGGTGGACAGTCCAAGCTCGGGCGCTTCCTGGCCCGGGTCGCGGGCAGCGGCGCTCAAGTCGTTGTGGAGACCCACAGCGACCACGTCCTCAACGGCGCGCGCCTCGCGGTGGCGGACGACCGGGTGCTCGACCCCGAAGCGGGCGTCATCCACTACTTCGGCGACGAAGAGGTCGGCACCGTCCCGATCGACTTCCAGGCGAGCGGTGAGCTGACCGAATGGCCCAGGGGCTTCTTCGACCAGATCGAGCACGACCTCGGGAGGCTGGCCCGTGCCAGGCGCAGGGGGAGGTGAGCCGTACCGGTTCGTCGTGGACGAGTCGTCCTTCGACTTCCGGGGGCTCACGGAGGAGCGGCTGACCGACGCGCTCGACGACTTCAGCGACTCGCTCGCCGAGTTGGGCGAGAGCCGACCGGTCGCGGTGTCGCCCTGGTGGGCCGAGACCGAGTGCGCGGACGGACAACAGCTGTACCAGGTGCTCTACGAGGGCGCACCGCCGAAGGCGGGGCGGGACGCGCGGCTGCGGATGCAGAGCCTGATGGACCGCTGCCCGATCTGGGACATGGATCTTCCGGGATTACCCGGCGAGGTGGAGCTGGACGGAACGACCAGGGAGATGGCCTGGTCACTCGGTTACGCGCTGGTGCGGACCAGTGAAGGCGGCACCGTCGGATGCCTCGTGTTCCCGCGTAGCGAAGCCCCGGGCGGCTGGCGGAAGGTGTCGGCGTCCACGGCCGAGGCAACCGTGTACTTCTTCAGCGACCCGTCCGAGCTCCCCGACTTCTGGAGAGAGCTGTTCCGCCGGGAGAACGTGACGGAGCACGACTTCTTCGCGCGCGCCCGAGAGGCCTTCCCCGAGCTCGTCTTCGCGGACTCCCTGACCTTCAACAAGTTCGACGGCTCCTACCTCGTCATGCGCGACTGGGTCGTCGCCGTCCTCGGTGTGGTGCACGACCACTTCCGGGACGCCTACACGGCCAACCCGGGCAACACCCGGGCCGTGCAGGCCGCGCTCGGCAACCACGGACTCAACCTGTCGCCGGAGAGCCCCAACACCCGGTCCAAGCCGAAGATCATGAAGCAGCGTGACGTCGAGTACCAGAACGAGACCTACCGATGCGAATGGCACGGCAAGGAGAAGCCCGACCGCAACAGGATCCACTTCAGCCTGCCCGACCAGCGTCTCGGTGGCCGCATCCTCATCGGCATCTTCACCGACCACCTCGACCTTGAGTGACCGGTCGTCAGGAACATGATCAACGCGGTCCGGAGTGGCCACGGGAACGCGTAGGGCGACTCCCGGGTGCCGCGGCTGACGCCGGTGCCGGGCACGGTGACGGTGTGGGCGGTTGGCCACGCCGACGGTCCCGAAGGCGTTTTCGCCCCGCGCGTCGCTCGCCGACACCGACCTCCGGCTGAGGATCGACGCGGACTGGTGCGGCGGGCCCGGCCGCAGCGGCGACGAGATGGTCTTCGGCGGCGGCAAGGTGATCCGCGAGTCCATGGGGCAGTCGCACATCCCGCGCGACCATGAGCGCGAGCCGGTGGACACGGTGATCACCGGGGCGCTGATCCTGGACCACTGGGGTGTGGTCAAGGCCGACGTCGGACTGCGCGACGGTCGGATCCAGGCGATCGGCAAGGCGTACAACCCCGAGACCATGACGCCGCCCGACAACACCGACCCGCGCGCGTCGTCCTTCGTCGTGGGGCCCGAGACGGAGGTGATCTCCGGCCAGGGACGCATCCTGACCGCCGGCGGCGTCGACACGCACGTGCACTTCCTGTGCCCCGGCCAGATCCACGAGGCCCTCGCGTCGGGCGTGACCACCCTGATCGACGTCGACCCCGACACCTTCGACGTCACCATCGGCGGCGCCACCACCTCCGACGTCCGCACCAGCGTCGACGGACAGGAGGTCGGACGGAACTACGCGACGGAACTCCCCCTGGCCCAGCGGTACTTCCTGTTCTGATCCCCGGCCGGGTCGACCGGCCCGGCCCTCATGCGAAAGGCGGGCCATGAGCCGCACCGCCCTGCTCCTCCTGGCCGACGGCCGCTTCCCCGCCGGCGGGCACGCCCACTCCGGCGGGATGGAGGCCGCCGTCGCCTCCGGAAGCGTGCACGACGCGGCCGGCCTGGAGGCGTTCTGCCGCGGGCGGCTGCACACCGCCGGACTGACCGCCGCCGGTCTCGCCGCCGTCGCCCCGACCCCGACCCGGCTCCGCGACCTCCTCGACACCGCGCTCACCCACGTCTTCGACGCGGCGACGTCGTCCACGAGGTGAGAACGTCACGCCGGGCACGCCGATCTCATCGACGAACTTCCAGTCGTCCTGCTACGCGGCGGCGCGGCGGGAGCCGGCCGAGGCCATGCCGAGCCACGTGTGGGGGTTGCCCTCCCAGCACCAGCCGAGTTTGGGAGCGTGCCGGCTGATCCAGATCGCCGGGACCCGGCGGTCACCGGAGCGTGAACCGCCCAGGGAGAAGCACTTGTTCTTGACCAGGATCCCGGGGAAGTGGGTGATCAGCGCGATCCCCTCCTCGATGGTGAGCGGGGTGCGTCCCCTGGCGGCGATGGTGCCCAGGGCGTCGTTGGGCACGGCACCGCAGAACTCCTCCCCGCGCTCGATGTCGAACAGCAGGTAGGCGCGCCGGTCGGGGAGGCCGGTCTCCTCGACGGCGACGAACCGTTCGAGGGCGCCGGGCTCGAAGGACCGGTCCACGAAGCCGGGCTCGGTCTTTCCGTGGAGGGTGGTGCGCGCCATCGTGTGCTCGATCGGGACGACTTCCCGGGTGACCACGAGCAGGAAGGGGACCCGTCCGGTGTCCGGCGCCCATGCGCCGTGTCCGATGCCGGTGACGAGGTCGCGCAGGGGCGCGACCAGGGCGGTGAACTGTTCCGGGGTCAGGCGGGCCGTCGTCGGCCAGTCCCGTTCGACGAGGTTGCGGACCTGCCGGTCGAACTCGGTGCCGGGGTCGATGGCGGTGTGCGTCATGGTGTCCTTTCGGGCGGTCCGGGTTGCCGAGCCCTCGTGGTTCCCGGCGGGGACGATCGTGTGGCCGAACGTCGGGGGAGAGGGTTTCTCCGAGGTCACGGCAGCGGTTTCGGGGTGACGCGGGCGAGGGCGCCGGTCTCCAGTGCCGTCCACACGGCGCCGTCGGGGCCGAGGGTGATGCCGTGCGGCTCCGAGCCGGACGTGGGCAGGTCGTGCACCTCGATCACGCCCTCGGTGGTGATGGAGCCGACGCGGTTGCCGCCCCACTCCGTGAACCACAGGGAGCCGTCGGTGCCCGGAGTGATGGCGTGCGGCCGGCCGGCGCGGTCGGGCAGCGGGAACTCGGTGACCTCGCCCCCGGTGGTGACGCGGCCGATGTGGCCGGCGGCGATAGCGACGTACCAGAGGGCGCCGTCGGGGCCGAGGGCGATGCCGACCGGCGCGGAGCCCGGGGTGGGCAGCGGGTGGACGGTGACCGTGCCGTCGGTGCCGATCCGGCCGACCGCGTCGGCCCGGTTCATGGTGAACCACATCCCGCCGTCCGGTCCCGCGGTGATCGTGGACGGGAACGTGCCGGTGGCCGGGAGCGGGAACTCGGTGACCTCACCGCCGGTGGTGATGCGGCCGATGCGGTCGGCGGCGGTCTCGGTGAACCACAGCGCCCCGTCGGGCCCCGCCGCGATACCGAACGGCCCGCACTCCGCGGTGGGCAACGGGAACCCCGCGACGGCGCCGTCGGTGGTGATCCGGCCGATGCGGTGCGCCCGGTACTCGGTGAACCACAGGGCACCGTCCGGTCCGGTGGTGATGACCGTCGGCCCGCAGCCCGGGTCCAGCCGGTGGCTCTCCGGTGCGGCGCCGGGCACCAGCCGGCCGATCCGGTCGCCGTGGACCAGCGTGTACCACAGCGCGCCGTCCGGGCCGGTGGTGATCGCGTACGGCCCGCCGCCGCCCACGGGGTGTTCCTCGATCGACACGTGTGTCATACGGTCTCCGGTCCGTGGTCGGCGGCGATGCGGGCGATGTCGGCCGGGGCGCCGGCCATGATGGTGCGGGCGTGTTCGGTGACCAGCTCCGTCGGCCAGTCCCACCAGGCGGCACGCAGGAGCCGGTCGATGTCGGCGTCGTCGAACCGCTGCCGGATCGGACGGGCCGGATTGCCGCCGACGACCGTGTACGGCGGTACGTCCGCGGTGACGACGGCGCCGGCGGCGACGATGGCGCCGTCACCGATGCGTACGCCGGGCATGACGGTGGACCGGTACCCGAACCAGACGTCGTTGCCGACCACGGTGTCGCCCCGGCTGGGCATGCCGGTGACGATGTCGAGGGTCCGCTCGGCCCACTCGCCGCCGAACATGGTGAACGGGAAGGTGGACACACCCATCGTCGGGTGGTCGGCGCCCGCCATCAGGAACCGGGTGCCCGTGGCGATGGCACAGTACTTGCCGATGATCAGCCGTTCCGGGCCGTAGGCGTAGAGGACGTTGTGGTGTTCGAAGCCGGTGGCGCCGTCCGGGTCGTCGTAGTAGGTGTACTCGCCCACGACGATCTTCGGTGAGCCGACCAGCGGTTTGAGGAACACCACCCGCTCATGTGCCGGCAGCGGGTGGAGGGTCATCGGATCGGGTGTCAACTTCCAGCTCCTGGTGAAGTGGTGACCGCGGGGACGGGGTCGAGGAAGCCGTAGACGCGGCGCAGCCGTGACCGTTCGGTGACCATGACGGCGAGTCCGACGATCACGGCGGGGCCGCCGGCCGGCGCCAGTTCCCAGGCGAGGCGGGCCACATCGTGGTGGCCGTCGACCTTCCCGGCCGGCCGGTACACCAGGCCGGGGAACTGCCGCTGGGCCGTGGCCATCACGTCCTCGATGGCGTCGCGGCCCTCGGCCGCCACGATCGGATCGACGTACCCGGCGTCGTCGGTCCACAGGTCGTCGACGAGCGCCCGGCGCCTGGCCGGGTCGCGCTCGTTCCAACTCGCCAGGTACCGCCTGGCCAGCTCGTCGAAGCCGGACATGGTCGATCTCCCTCCGCCGCCGTGCCCTGTTCCACCACGCTAGGGCCGGGGACCGGGAGCGGAATCCGTCACGCCCCGGCAGTCCGGCCCGGGTTCGCCGGCCGGCTTAAGTACTCTCGCCACGTGTTGTACGGACGGAGTGACGAGATATCGGTCATCGACCGCTTGCTGGCGGACTGCCGGACCGGTCGCAGCGGTTGCCTGCTCATCACCGGGGAGCCGGGCATGGGCAAGACCGCGCTGATGGAGTACGCGGCGTCGGCGGCCGAGGGCTTACGGGTCATACGCGGCACCGCGATCGAGTCCGAGGCCCACCTGCCGTTCGCCGGCCTGCACCTGCTGCTGCGGTCCGCCCTCGACCGGACCGACGCCCTCCCCGCCCCGCAGGCGCGTGCCCTGCGCGGGGCCTTCGGTCTCGCCCCGGCCGAACCGGGCGACCGCATGCTCGTCGGCCTCGCCGTCCTCTCCCTCCTCGCCGAATTCGCCGACGGCGGGCCCGTCCTGTGCCTCGTCGACGACGCGCAGTGGCTGGACCGGGCGTCGGCCGAGGCCCTGCTGTTCGCCGCGCGGCGGCTCGACGCCGAGGGCACGGCGCTGATCATCACCGCCCGGACCGGCTTCGACGCCCCCGGACTCGCCCACCTGCCGCTGAAAGGGCTCGACGCGCCCGCCGCCGCCGGCCTGCTGGCCGAGCACGCCGCCGCGCTGTCGCCCGCCAACCGGTACCGGGTGCTGGCCGAAGCACAGGGCAACCCGCTCGCCCTCCTCGAACTGCCCCTCGCTCTCGCCGCCGGCCGGCCGGTCGCCGCCGGTCAGGCCCTGCCCATGAGCGACACGGTCCAGGCGGCGTTCCTCGACCGGGTACGGCGGCTGCCCGAGCAGAGCAGGCACCTGCTGCTCGTCGCGGCCGCCGAGGACACCGGTGACCGTGACGTCGTCCTGCGCGCGGCCGCCCCTCTCGGCTGCCGCCCCACGGACCTGGTGCCCGCGGAAACGGCGGGGCTGCTCCGGGTGGACAACCGGACCGTGTGCTTCCGCCACCCCCTCGTGCGGTCGGCCGTCTACCAGGCGGCGCCGGTCAGCCTCCGCCTCGTGGTGCACACGGCCCTCGCCGAGGCCCTCCACCGGCCCGAGGACGCCGACCGGCGCGCCTGGCATCACGCCGTGGTGGCCACCGGCCCCGACGAGCGGGTGGCCGCGGAACTGGAGAGCACCGCCCGGCGGGCCGTCGAGCGCAGCGGATACGCCGCCGCGGCGGCGGCCTACGAACGGGCCGCGCAGCTCACGGAGTCCGGCACGGACCGGGCCCGTCGGCTCGTGCTGGCCGCGGAGGCGATCGCCGAAGAAGGCGACATCGACCGCATGGCGGAGCTCGCCCGGCACGGCGCGGCGAGCACCGACGACCCGGCCCTGACCGTGCGCGCCATCCGGGTCCGCGCCGCCGCGGCGTTCCACCACGGTCTGCTCCGCACGGCCCGTCGGCTGCTGACCGAGGCGGCCGAGCTGACCCGGGCCGACGATCCGGCACTGGCCGCCCACATGATGCTCGACGCGGTGCACGCCGCCTGGTACCTCGGGAAGGACGAGATCGCGGACACCGCGGACCGGCTGGATGCCCTGCCGCTGCCGCCCGAAGAGCCGCTCACCCACGTGGCCCGCCTGCTGACCTGGACGGTGCGGTCCGCGATCGGCCAGGGGGACCGGGACCACGGGACCCTCACACGACGCATCGCGGCCGCCGAACGGACCGGATTCGGCGGCCCGCACGACACGATCCTGGTCGGAGCCACCAGCCTCCAGGCCGCCGGCCAGGACACCGAGGCGCACCGGGTGGCCGGCGAGCTCCTCGCCCAGTGCCGCGACCGCGGATGGATCGGCCGGACACCGCCCGCGCTGGCGTGTGTCGCCCGGACGTCGACCTTCCTCGGCCGGCACACCGACGCCTGGGACGAGGCGACCGAAGCGCTGAACATCGCCCAGGAGCTCGGACACCGGCAGTGGATCGCCGAGATCAGCGGCGTACTGGCCTACCTGGCCGCGGTGACGGGCGACGAGCGACGCTGTCACGCCTTCGCCGACGACGCGCTCGCCGCGCCGGAGCCCGGCGCGGCCCCGCCCGGCATGTCCTGGGCGCACTGGGCACTGGCCCTGCTCGACCTCGGCCACGCCCGGTGGGAGTCCGCCCGCGCCCGCCTGGCCGCCCTGCACACCGGACCGGTGAGCCATCAGCTTCCCGGCCTGCGCAGCATCCCCGACCTGGTCGAGGCGGCGGTGCGGCTTGGCCGGCCGGCCGACGCCCGTGAGCCGCTCGCACGGCTCACGGCCTGGGCACATGATGCCGCGCAGCCGTGGATCGACGCGCACGTCCAACGCTGCCGCGCGCTGCTCGCGCCGGAAGCGGACGCGGCGGAGCTGTACCGGGCCGCATTGCGGCTGCACCCCGACGACCGGCAGTTCGAACGCGCGCGAACCGCTCTCCTCTACGGCGAGTGGCTGCGCCGCATGCGCCGCAAGTCCGAGGCCAGGAACCAACTCCGCGACGCGTTCGAGACCTTCCGGAGACTCGGCGCCACGCCCTGGGCGGAGCGGGCCCGCGCCGAGCTCGACGCGACCGGCGAAGCCGTACCCGGAGCCGGGGCCGCGGACGGAACAGGAGCACTGTCCGTGCTCACCTCGCAGGAACGGAAGATCATCCGGCTGGCCGCACGCGGCCTGTCCAACCGGGACATCGCCGCGCAGTTGTTCCTCAGCCCGCGCACGGTCGGGTACCACCTCTACAAGGCGTTCCCCAAACTCGGCGTCACCGCGCGGACCGAACTCGCCGCCCTCGCACCCACGGATGCCGCACCATGACACCGCCTCGTGGCCCGGACCGGCCCGGAGGGGGCCGGCTGAGCGCGGCGCCCGGTGTGCTGCCTTTGGGCCGTCCCCGGTACGACGTCACCGCCCGGGTGACGGTGCGCGGCTGGCGAATCGAGGGGCTCGTGGCCGTACGCGGCGCTCTGGCCGGTACTCTCCGCGGAGAGTTCCTCGGCGTTCCCCCGAACGGCAAGTACGACGAGATCACCATTCATGAGTTCCACGAGATCGACGACGGCCGCGTCGAGCGGAGTTGGCACCTCGAGGACCTGCATGGATGGATGACCCGGATGAACGCCTGGCGACGCACGCCGAGGGCACGGACGCGCGGGGCCTGCCGGTCTCGGCCAGGGGTGCGTCGCGGTGCGGCACGAGAGCCTTTCCGTTGGTGCGGACGTCGCGATCCGCACCGAACCGGAAGGCCCTCACCTGTCCAGGATCCCTCAGCCGGGACCCGGCTCACTCATCCATGACCTCCCGGGACGGACCACCTGGCCACCGACAGGAGAAGCCCCCGGACCCGTCCGGGGGCGAAGTCACGAAAGTCCCGATCGGATGGCGATCGGCCCGGCGGCGTCGACCTCGACCTCCGCGGCCCGGCCCTCGCCACCGTCCTGGACCCCCACCTGCCGCGTGCCCGACGCCGGGAGGCGCGTGGGTCACGTCCCCGCCGTCAGGCGTGCCGTCGTCTCCATGAGGGAGACGGTGAACGGGTGGCGCGGCGCGGTCAGGATCTGCCGGGCCGGGCCCTGTTCGACGAGCTCGCCGGCGTCCAGTACGGCGATGCGGTGGGCCAGGGCGGCCGTGTCCAGGTCGTGGGTGATCAGGACGAGGGAGAGCTGGTCGCGTTCGCGGACCAGCGAGGCGAGCACGTCGAGGATGCCCCGGCGGGTGACCGTGTCGAGGCCGGAGGTGATCTCGTCGCAGACCAGGACGCGGGGTCGGGCGAGCAGGGCGCGGGCGAGGGCGGCGCGCTGGAGTTCGCCGCCGGAGAGCCGGCCGGGGCGGCGGTGGGCCAGCTCCTCCGGGAGCCCGAGACCGGCCAGGGTGGTCAGCGCCTCCCGGGTCGCCGTGTCCTCGTCGGTGCCGCGCAGGCGTACGGCGGTGCGGGCGACCTGCCGTACGACGGGGCGGTGCTCGTCGAAGGCGGCGTGCGCGTCCTGGAAGACGTACTGCACGGCGGCGAGTTGGGCGCGACCGCGGTCGCGCAGGCTGCGCGGCAGCGGTGTGCCGTCCAGCAGGATCTCGCCGTCGTGGTCCCGGTGGAGGCCGGCGACGCAGCGGGCCAGGGTGGTCTTGCCGCTGCCGGACCGGCCGACGACGGCGAGCGACCGGCCCGGGTACAGGTCGAGTGCGGGGGCGCGCAGGACGACGGCCGTGCCGCGGGCGCCGTCGCGGTGGCGGGCGGTCAGCCCGCGCACCCGCAGGACGGGCTGCCCGGTGCGGGCGGTGCGGCCGTCCGGGTCCCGCGACTCCGTATGCCGGTCGAGCGGCCCACGTGCCCGCACCCCCGGCCGTCCGGTCGGCTCGTCCGGGTCCGGTACCTCTGTACGTGCGTGGGGCAGCCCGTGTGTGCGCGGTCCCGGTTGCCCGGTCGGCTCGTCCGGGTCCGGCGACTCCGTACGTGTACCGAGCGGTCCGCGTGCCGGCGCCCCCGGCCGTCCGGTCGGCTCGTCCGGGTGCGGCGACTCCACCTGTTCGCCGAACAGTTCGCGGGTCCACTCGTGCCGGGGCGAGGACCGGACCCGCCGGGCCGGGCCCGACTCGACGACCCGGCCCGCCCGCAGGACCACCACCTCGTCGGCGAGCGCGCGCACCACGTCCAGGTCGTGGCTGAGCAGCACCACCGCGATGCCGCGGGCCGCGACGGCCCTGAACCGCTCCACGATACGGCTCTTGGTCAGGGCGTCCTGGCCCGTGGTGGGCTCGTCGGCGACGACGACGCGCGCGCCGAGCAGCAACGCCTGGGCGAGGACGACGCGTTGCTGCTGGCCACCGGAGAGCTGGTGCGGATAGCGACGCAACAGGTCTTCACCCTCCGGGAGTTGGGCCTCCGCCAGGGCGCGCAGGACGCGTTCGCGGGCCGCCGCCCGGCGTTGCCGCACCGGCAGCCGGCGCACCTGGGTGCGGGCGATGTCGGTCAGCAGGGCGGAGACCCGGCGGGCGGGGTTGAGGGCCGCCGCCGGATGCTGGGGGACGTAGCCGACGAGGCCGTCGGCCGCCACCCGTACGGCGCCGGTGACCCGGGCGCCCGCCGGGTACTCGCCGAGCAGGGCCAGACCGGTGGTGGTCTTGCCGCTGCCGGACGCGCCGATCAACGCCGTGACCCTGCCGGGCAGGACCCGCAGGTCCACTCCGTCGACGATCGCCCGGCCGTCGACGACGACGCGCAGGTCGCGGATCTCGGCCACGGGATCCCCGCCGGTGTCCACGTCGGCATGCACGCCGACATCCTCGCCGATGCCCACGTCGGTGTCTCCGCCGGAGCCCTTCTCGTACTCGTGCTTCACGGGCGTGCTTCCTTCTCTGCGCGGCGCGGGCCCCGGTGCCCGCCCTTGTCCAGTGCGGCGTCGAAGAGGAGGTTCGTCCCCGTCGTCAGCGCGACGATCAGTACGGCGGGGACGACCACGGCCCACGGCTGGACGAACAGGCCGGTGCGGTTGCGGTCGACCATGACCGCCCAGTCGGCGGCGTCGGGTGCCACGCCGACGCCGAGGAACGCGGCCGTGGCGACCAGGTAGAGCACGCCGGTCAGCCGGGTGCCGGCGTCGGCGGCCAGGGTGCGCAGCATGGAGCGGCCGACATAGCCGACGGCCATCCGCCACCATGTCTCGCCCTGCATGCGCAGCGCCTCGACCGCGGGCCGGGCGGCGGCCTCGGCGGCGGCGGCGCGCACCAGCCGGGCCGCGTCGGGCACGTTGGCCAGGGCGACCAGCAGGGCGAGACCGACGGCGCCCGGTGAGAACACCGTGGCGGCCAGCAGGATCAGCAGCAGCGACGGTACGGCGAGCAGCACGTCCAGAGGCCGCATCAGCAGCTCCTCCAGCCAGCGGAGCCGGGTGAGCGCACTGATCAGACCGACGGGAAGGGCGACCAGGTAGGCCAGGGCGGTCGCGGCGAGCGCGGTCAGCACCACCGGCCGCCCCCCGTGCAGCACCTGCCGCCAGACGTCCCGGCCCACGAAGTCGGTGCCGAGCCAGTGCCCCTCGCCCAGTGTGAAGGACGCGGCCCGCGCCCCCGGCTCGCCCGCGAACACCGGCCCGAGCAGGGCGAGCACGAGCGGTACGGCGACGATCGTGAGGCCGAGCGCGAAGCGGCCCGTACGCGGACTCCTCACGCGGCCACCCCCGCCCGGGGTGCGAGACGGTGGGCGATCAGGTCGGCGCCCAGGTTCAGTACGACGGTCAGTACGCCGAACACCACCGCCAGCCCCTGGACGACGGGCACGTCGCGTTCGGCGACGGCGCCCAGCAGAACCGTGCCGAGTCCGGGGATCACGTACAGGGCCTCCACGACGATGACCCCGCACAGCAGCCAGTCGACGGTGCGGGCGAGCTGCTGGGCGGCGGGGGCCAGGGCGTTCGGCAGCGCGTGGGTGTACCGGACACGGGCGCCGGACACGCCGTAGCGGCGGGCCTGCGCCACGTACGGGGAGGCGAGCGCGTCGATCATGCCCGCGCGCACCAGCCGCACCAGCGAGCACACGGGCCGTGACAGCAGCACCAGTACGGGCAGGACCAGTGCGGCCGGATGGGCGAGCAGGTCGGTGCCGTAGCCGACGGCGGTCGGCGGCAGCCAGCCGAGCCGCAGCGCGAACACGGTCACCAGCAGCACACCGAGGGCGAACTCGGGGACGGCGTACACGGCGAGCGTCACGGAGCTGATCAGCCGGTCCACCGGCCGGCCCGCGTGACGGGCGGCCAGCACCCCGAGCCCGAACCCGGCCGGTACGAGCAGCGCCACGGTCAGCGCGGCCAGCAGCAGGGTCGGGCCGAAGCCGTCGGCGAGGTACTGGCGCACCGGACGGCCGGAGACCAGGGAGGTGCCGAGGTCGCCGTGGAGCAGCCCCGCCGCCCAGCCGGCCAGCCGCTCCCACGCCGGCCGGTCCAGCTCCATCGCCTCCCGGATGGCCGCGATCCGGGCCGGGTCGGGCTGGTCCCCGGCGAGGGCGACCGCGGCGTCGCCCGGCAGCGCCTCGGTGAGCGCGAAGACCAGCAGCACCACGGCCACGGTCTGCACGCCGCCGAGGAGCAGCCGCCGGGCGACGAAGGAGCGCAGTCCGCTCACGCGAGCCACACCGTGTCGAAGCGCGCCCAGTCGAGGGTGTTGGCGGGCGCCTTGGTGTCGACGCCCTTGACGGTGCGGGCGGTTCCGATGATCCAGTCGGCGAACCCCCAGATGAGGAAGCCGCCCTCGCCGTACAGGCGGCGCTGCATGCGCTCGTAGACGGCGGCGCGTTCCGTCTTGTCGCGGGTGGACTGGGCCTGCTGGTACAGCGCGTCGAAGTCCTTGTGCCGCCACTTGGTGGCGTTGGTGGTGGAGTCGGTGAGCAGCCGCTGGGAGATGTGCGCCTCGATGGGCATGGCGCCGGAGCGGTAGCAGCACAGGGAGCCGTTGTCGAGGATGTCGCTCCAGTAGGAGTCCTTGCTGCCCATCCGCACCTCGACGGTGACTCCGGCCTTCTTCGCCTGGTCGCGGAAGATGCTGGCGGCCTCGGTGAACCCGGCGGCGACGGCGGAGGTGTCCAGGGTGACCTTCAGGTCCTCGGCGCCGGCCTGCTTCAGCAGCGCACGCGCCTTGTCGAGGTCCTGCTCGCGCTGGGGCAGGCCGTCGGCGTAGTACTCGTAGCCCTTGCCGAACAGGTCGTTGCCGACCTCGCCCGCGCCGGACAGCGCGCCGTCGACGAGTTCCCGGCGGTCGGCGATCAGGAAGAACGCCCGGCGCACCCGCTCGTCGTCGAAGGGCGGCCGGTCGGTCTTCATGCAGAACGCCTGCATGGCGCTGCCCCGCAGCCGCACGATCTCGATCTGCCCCTTGTCCTCGTGGGCGCGGGCGGTGGTGGGGTTGAGTTCGTGGGCGTACTCGATCTGTCCGCCGAGCAGCGCGTTGACCCGGGCCGACTCCTCGTTCGCCACGACGAACTCGATCTCGTCGAGGTGCGGGGCGCCCTCCCAGTAGTCGTCGTAGCGGCGGAAGACCGCCGAGCGGCCGGGCGCGAACGACACGAAGCGGAACGGGCCGGAGCCGACCGGCTCCTTGTCGAACCCGGTGGCGTTCTCGGGCACGATGTACGCGCCGAACGCGGCCAGGACGTTGGGGAATTCGGCCGTGGGCCGCTTGAGCACGAACTCGATCGAGCGTTCGCCGGTGGCGCGGCTGGCGTCGAGGTCGATGGGCTCCAGGGACGCCTTGGCGCGGAACGCCTGCTTCGGGTCGGCGATACGGCGGTAGCTGTAGAGGACGTCCTGCGCGGTGACCGGGCTGCCGTCGTGGAAGGTGGCCTCGCGCAGGGTGATCTGCCAGCGGTCCAGCGTCTTGTTGGATTCCCACTTCGAGGCGAGGCGGGGCTGTGCGGACAGGTCGGCGCCGTAGTCGGCGAGCTTGTCGAACAGGGCCTTGGCGCGGGCGACATCGGCGAACAGGTTGGCGAGGTGCGGGTCGAGGGTCTCGCTCGCGCCACCGCCCGCGAACGCGGCGCGCAGCCGGCCGCCCTTCTTCGGCGAGCCGTCGCCCGCACCGTCGTCGGAGTCGGAACCGGAACCGCCGCCGCATCCGGTGAGGGTGAGCGCACCGAGCCCGGTCGCGGCGAGGAAGCCGCGGCGGCGCAGGGCCGGGAAGGGGAGAGAGCGGGTCGCGTCGTCGTGCATGTGAGTTTCCTCAGTGTGTAGTCGTGCCGGTGAGACGGGCCACCACGTGCAGCCGGTCGGCGTCGGTGGTACGGCCGGGGAGCAGGCCCTCCTGCCAGGGCGGCTCGGTGCGCGGGCCCGGTCCGTCGTGGAGTTCCAGAACCTCGTAGCCGTGCGCGGCCAGCAGGTGGCGCAGCTCCTGCGGGAACAGCAGCCGCCACGCGGACCGCTGCTCGACGGGTGCCGACCCGTCGTCGGCGGTCCATACGCGCCTGCGGCGCAGCAGTTGGTCCGTACGGTCCACCGTGAGGGTGGTGACGGACCGGTGGACGGCGCCCTGCCAGGTGAACTCGTCGGCCTTGGGCGTGTCGAGCAGGTCGGTGCGGCCGAGGAAGTACGCGCCGTTGCGCATCTCCGCGACGAGCAGGCCACCCGGTGCCAGGGCGCGGCGGCAGGAGGACAGGAAGCCGTCGAGCTGGTCGTTGGTGTGGCAGTACAGCAGGGCGCTGTCCAGGCACACCACGGCGTCGAACCTGCCGTGCCCCAGGTCGAATCCGTGCAGGTCGGCATGGACGTACTCGGGTCCGGGATGGTGGTCGCGGGCGTGCGCGAGCATCGCCTCGGAGAGGTCCGCGCCGGTCACTTCGCGGCCGGCGTCGTGCAGCCACGCGGCGTCGCGTCCGGTGCCGCAGCCCATGTCCAGCACCCGCCTCCCCGCCCCGTGCCGGCGCAGGCAGTCCTCCGCCCAGCGTCCGGCGAGCCGACCGGGGTCGGGGAAACGGGCCTCGTAGAGCGCGGGGTTGTCGGTGAGCAGGTTGTCCGTCATGCCGGGGTCCTTCCTCGGGCGGGCGCGGGTGCGGCGGGCTGTTCCGGCGGCGCGGGCAGCGATCCCAGCCGGCGCAGCCGTACGACGCCGAGCGCGGAGGCGAGGCCGGCCAGCGCGCAGCACGCCCACGGCAGCCACGCGGCGTCGCCGTCCCGCCCGGTGTCCATGGCCCAGCCGACGACGGTGTTGCCGATCGCGGCGGCGACGCCCGAGACGACGTAGAAGATCCCGAAGTAGGTGCCGGTCAGTGCGGGGCGGCCGAAGGCGGGGACCATGTCCATCACGAACGGCTGGGCGATCATCACCCCGAGGTACAGCAGCAGGGCGCCCGCCAGCACGGGCAGCACCCGCAGCACCGCGTCGGCCACGCCGTCCGGGCCGCCGGACACCGTGGTGGCCAGGGCCGGCGGCAGGAAGGCCAGAGCCATGAGGCCGAGCCCGGCGGCGATCCAACGGGCCCGGTCCCCGCGCCGCTTGAGCGCGCGGGTCAGGCGCAACTGGAGCAGGAGGTTGGCGGCGGCGCCGACGACGAAGACGAGACCGGCGGCGCCGTCCCAGCCGGTGGCCCGCCGCGCCCCGTCGGGCAGCAGCAGGTACAGCTGGCTCTCCAGGGTGAACAGGCCGGCCATGGCGAGCGCGAACGCCAGGAAGGCGCGGTTGCCGAGCACCTCCCGCCAGTCGGCGAGCACCCCGCCCCCGCTCGGCTCGACCCTCCGGGCCGGCAGCACCAGGGCCTGTGCGACGGTCAGGACCGCGAAGATCCCGGCGGCGGTCAGCGCCGACGTACGGAAGTCCACGAGCAGCAGCGCGCTGCCCAGCAGCGGCCCGACCAGCGCGCCGGTGGTGGCGAACACGTTGAACAGGGCGAACGCCTCGGCCCTGCGCTCCTCGGCCTCCTGCGCGAGGTAGGCGCGGACGGCGGGGTTGAACAGCGCCCCCGCGAACCCGCTGAGGACGGACGCGGCGAGCAGGACGGCCAGGTGGTCGCCGAGCGCGAACAGCGCGAAGCCCGCGGTGCGCAGGGCACAGCCGGCGATGATGACGCCCCGTGCGCCGAGCCGGTCGGAGGCGGAGCCGCCGATGACGAACAGGCCCTGCTGGCTGAGGTTCCTGACCCCGAGGACGACGCCGACGACGGCGGCCGACAGGCCCAGGTTCTCGGTGAGGTGGGTGGCGAGGTAGGGGATGAGGAGGTAGAAGCCGGTGTTGACGCCGAGCTGGTTGACCAGCAGGAGCTGAACGGCGAGCGGGAAGCGGCGTATCTCATGCCAGGTCCGCACGGCGCCCCTCCGGGTCCGTGCGGCGTCCGTCCGGGTCTGTGCGGCGTCCGTCCGGGTTCGTGCGGCGTCCCTCCGGGTCCGCACGGTGTTGCTCCGGGTCCGCACGGTGTTGCTCCGGGTCTGTACGGCTCCCGTTCGGGTCCGCACGGTGTCCCTCCGGGTTCGTGCGGCGTCCGTCCGGGTCTGTGCGGCGTCCGTCCGGGTCCGTACGGCATGCCCCCACGTCCGCGCGGCGCCTCTCCCGCGGTTCGACGCCCAGTCCGGGCCGGTCGCTCGTCCTCACCCGGCCGTCCTCGCCGCCGATGCCGGTCCACGGGTCGTGCGCGAGCAGCAGATGGCCGTCCAGGTCGGCCCAGCGGGCCCGGTCGGCGAGGTGCACGGCGGGCGCGAGTCCGAGGCTGCTGGCGGTCAGACAGCCCAGCATCAGCTCCGTGCCGCTGCCGTCGATCAGCTCCGCGATGCGCAGGGCCGCGTGCACCCCGCCGCACTTGGCGAGCTTGACGTTGACGCCGTGGACGCGCCCGGCCAGCCGGCGTACGTCCTCCAGGTCCACGGCGTCCTCGTCGGCGACGACCGGCAGCGGTGAGCGCTCGGCCAGCGCCGCCAGGGCCTCCGGGTCACCGGGGGCGAGGGGCTGTTCGACGGCCTCGACGCCGAGTGCGGCGAACCGGGGCAGCAACGCCTCCGCCTGCCCCGTGGTCCAGGCGCCGTTGGGGTCGAGCAGCAGCCGCGCGCCCGGCGCGGCGTCCCGTACGGCCCGTACGCGCTCGACGTCCTCCTCGGGATCGGCCGCCCCCGCCTTGACCTTGAGGACCTCGAAGCCGCTCGCCACGAGGGAGCGGGCCTGCGCCGCCGCGTGCGCGGGGGACGTGATGCCGATGGTGCGGGCGGTGGCCGCGACCGGGGTGTCCTCGGCGCCCAGCAGCCGGTGGACGGGCCTGCCCGCGCGCTTGCCGACGAGGTCCAGCAGGGCCGCGTCGACGGCGGCGGCCACGGCCGGGGGAGTGCCCCCGGTGGCCGGCTCCCGTATGCGCAGGACCTCCAGGGCGGTCTCCGGGTCGGGAAAGCGGGCCAGGTCGGCGCCCACGGCGGTGAAGTGACGTCCGAGGCTCTCGGCGTCGAGCCGGTAGTAGACGCTGCTGACGGCCTCGCCGTGTCCGGTCACGCCCTCGTGCTCGACGCTCAGCCACACGGCGTCACGGGCGGACATCGTGGAACGGGATATCCGCAGCGGCTCGGTGAGTTCGAGGCGCACGGTGCGCAGGCCGGTCCTCACCGGTTCTCCTCCGGACGGGCGAGCGGGTCGGTGACGCGGGTGCACCGCGCCCAGCCGGTGGCCTCGGCCGCGTACGGGTGCGGGATCTCCACGGGACGGGTGGCCGCGGCGTCCGGGTCGACGCCGTGGGCGGTGGTGAAGTCGTCGTCGTAGACGGTGGAGAGGTAGCGGTGCGGCCCGTCGGGGAAGACGGTGGCGACGACCGCGCCGGGGTGGACACGGGCCGCCCACGCGGCGACGCGGGCGACCGCGCCGGTGCTCCAGCCACCGCTGACGAAACTGCCCCGGGCCAGCCGGCGACAGCTGTCCACGGCCTCGGCGGGGCCCACCCAGTGCACCTCGTCGAAGGCGTCGTACGCGACGTTGCGCGGATGGATGCTGCTGCCCAGGCCGCGCATCAGCCGGGGCCGGGCGGGCTGGCCGAAGATGGTGGAGCCGGTGGAGTCGACACCGATCAGCCGCAGCGCGGGCCAGTGCCGGCGCAGCGGCCCGATGACACCGGCGCTGTGCCCGCCGGTACCCACACTGCACACCAGGACGTCCAAGTGGTCGATCTGGGCGGCGAGTTCGGCGGCCAGCGAGGCGTAACCGGCTGTGTTGTCGGGGTTGTTGTACTGGTCGGGCCAGTAGGCTTCGGGCAGCACGGCGAGCAGTTCGCGCAGCCGGGCGAGGCGTGCGGCCTGCCAGCCGCCCTGGGGTGCGGGCCGGTCCACGATCTCCAGCCGCACCCCGTACGAGCGCAGTAACTGACGCATGGACGGCTCCAGTTCACTGTCACCGACCAGTACGACGGGATGCCCGAGGGCCTGCCCGGCGAAGGCGAGCCCGATGCCGAGGGTGCCGGAGGTGGACTCCACCACCGGGGCCCCGGGGCGCAGTTCACCGCGTTCACGGGCGCCCATCAGCATCGAGACGGCGGCCCGCGCCTTCATCCCGCCCGCGGCGAGCCCTTCGAGCTTGGCCCAGAAACCGGGGTGCGGTCCGGGCAGACCGGCGGTGATCCGGACGAGAGGGGTGTGGCCGAGCAGCGTGAGCAGTTCCGGGCGGGCGGCGGGCCGTACGGCGGCGGTGGTCACCGGGTGCCTCCCGGACGGTCGGCGCGGTAGCGGTGGACGGTGCCGGGGCCGCCGTCCAGCCAGAAGAAGGGGTACGGCTCCGCGCACACCGCGCTCACCCCGTGCCCGAGGAAGCGGGGGAGTACGGCGCTGCCGGTCTGGGCGAACATCACCAGCTGCTTGTCGTGCCGCAGCGCGTGCTCCCGCAGCGCGTCGAAGGTCCCGTTGCCCAGCGTCATCCCGGACACGAGCAGGGCGTCGCACCGGCCGGCCGCGGCGAGGGCGTCGGTGACGACCGGCTCGCCCCACTCGGTGACCCCGCCCTTGAGGTCGCACGGGACGTAGCCCAGGTCCCGCGAACGCAGCGCCTCCAGAAGGGAGTTGACGACGCCGACCACGAGCACCGTCGCCCCGGGCGGCAGGACGAGCAGTTCGGTGACGGCCTCGGCCCGGACCCGGGACTTCTCCAGCGACGTCCCGGCCGGCAGGGCGACGGGCCGCGCCCCGTTCTCCGGGGTGTGCGGGGTGACGTGCATCAGGTACGCGTCGAGCGCGGCGACCCGCACCGGCGGCATCGGATGCTCCAGCAGGCGGGCCACGTCCGCGCCGACGCAGTCCTCCACCGCGTCGTCGGGCAGCGCGCCGGGCTCGACCGCGCAACTGCCGACGGCCTCGGCGAGGCGCAGACTGAGCACCTCGTTGCGGTAACCGGTACCGCGCCCCTCGTGCCGTACGGCCTGCCGGGTGGTGAAGGCCACGGAGATCCGCGACCCGGCCGGATCCGGACCGAGTTCACCGGCGCGGGCGAGCGCCAGGAGTTCGTCGTACGTCGTCGCCGCGCGGGCGGACGCCGGGGCGGTGGGGCTCATCGGATCACCAGCCCGGACCGCACCTCGTCGAGCAGGGCCTCGACCCGGGCGCGGGCGCCGGTGCCGGCCGGGTCACCCGCCATCACGTGCCCCAGGTACTCGTTGTTGCTGCCCGCCGCCTTCACCTGCCGCCCCGGCTCGGCGAGTTGCACCTCGAGGACGTCCGGCGCGCTCGGCGCGAGCCCGGCGTCCAGCGCTTCGAGCGTGCCCGTCGTCTCCGGCACGAGGAAGCCGATGGCGGCACTGCGCAGTCCGGTGTCGGTCCGCCGCAGATCGGGCGCGCGGCCCAGGGACACGTCCACGAAGGCCGCGGCGAGGTCGAGGCCGGTGACATGCCGTATCAACTCGGTGATGCGGTTCCCGGCGGGCCGCGGGTTGACCTCGACCACGCGCGGCCCGGCGGAGGTCAGCTTGATCTCGGTGTGCGCCACCACACCGTCCGTCAGTCCGAGTGCCTTGAGCGCGCCGAGCGCGGTCTGTTCGGCCGCCTCGGTGTCCGCGGACGACAGGGCGGCGGGGAACATGTGGCCGGTCTCGATGAACGCGGGTGCCCCGCCGACGCTCTTGTCGGTCACGCCGATGACGTGGACCGCGCCCGCGTGCGACACGGTCTCGACGCTCACCTCCGGACCGTCCAGGAGCTCTTCGAGCAGCACGACGGGTGCCCGCCGCTGCCCGCGCGCGTTGACCGGGAACTCGCCCAGGGCCTTGACGGCGGCGGCGAGTTGCTCCTCGTCGTCCACCCGCCGTACGTACATGCCGGCGCACAGGTCGACGGGCTTGACCACCAGCGGGTAGCCGATCTCCCGTGCCGACCGGGCGAGTTCGGCCCACTCCTCGTGCACCGCGAACCGCGGACCGGGCACCCCGGCGTCGGCCAGGACCCGGCGGGTGGCGTCCTTGCGGCAGGCGTTCTCGACCGCCTCGGGAGCCGGTCCGGGCAGCCCGAGCCGGGCGGCCGTCCGCGCCACCACCGGCAGGTAGTAGTCACACGACGTGATCACCCCGTCGAAGCCCAGCACGGAGTGCAGCCGCTCCACTCGGGGCAGCAGGGTCTCGGTGTCGTTGGTGTCCGCGGTGATCACGTTGCGCGCCCCGAGCAGCGGGTGCGCGACGCCCTCGGGTGCCGAGCGCAGGTAGTGGTGCAGGTCGCGGGTGAGGAACGTGAACTCGTGTCCGCTCTCCCGGATCGCCCGTGGCAGCAGCCTGCTCATCGATCCGACCCAGCTCTCGACCACCAGCAGATGAGCCACGGCTCCCCTTTTCGTGTCGTCGCGTACGGCACGGCCCTGACGTCAGGGCCGCGACCGACGACACGATATCGGTAATCATTTTCATTGTCAGGTACTGTGAGGACCCCGATACGGAAGGACCTCGCGATGAGTCGGACCGCGCCCGCCGGTTACACCGTGCGCCCCGCGACGCCCGCGGACACCGACGGTGCCCGCGCCGTCATGCTCGACACGTTCTACAAGGAGTTCGGATACGGCTACGTGCCCCGCTGGCACCGGGACGTGACGGACCTCAAGGGCACGTACCTCGACGACCCCCGCCACACCCTGCTCGTGGCGGTCCACGACGGTGAGGTGGTCGCCACCACCGGCGTGCACTCGACGGGCCCGGCCCACCCGCCCCACCCCCGCTGGCTGGCCGAACGCTACCCGTCCGGCACCACCGCCCAGCTGGCCCGCGTCTACGTCCGCCCGGAGCACCGGCGCCGGGGCCTCGCCCGCACCCTGGTCGACGCGGCCTGCGACTTCGTCGCGAACACCCCCGGCTACGAATCCCTCTACCTGCACACCAACGTGGACGTCGAGGGCGCGGAGGCCTTCTGGCGCAGCACGGCCAAGGAGATCTTCGACGCCCGCACCACCGGCGAACACGGCCCGGGCGTGTCCACGGTCCACTTCGAGATCCCGTTCTGACCGGGAGGGGGCGGGCGGCGCTCTAGTGCGTCGTCGATCGTCTCGTCCAGTGGGCGATTCACCCGGTACCGGGCGTGGAGGGGCCGGGGTTCAGCGGGTCGCCGGGCTGGGGGTCCGGTCGGGTTCGTGGTCCTCGGGCGCGAGGGCCGGGGCGGTGGCGGCGGGGCGGGGGATGGCGAGGGCGCACAGGGCGCCCGCGAGGACCACGGCGACGCCGATCCAGATGCCGGGCTTCATGCCGTCCACGAACCCCTGAGCGGTGCGGTCGTCGCCGTAGCGCATGAAGACGCTGCTCAGGATGGCGGTGCCGAGGGCGCCGCCGATCTCGCGGACGGTGCTGTTGGCGCCGGACGCCTTGCCGCGGTGCCGCGGTCCGACCGCGCCCAGCACCACCGCCGCCGTCGGCGCGAAGACGAGGCCCATGCCGACGCCCGCGACGATCATGGCGCCGACCATGCGCGCGTACGGGGTGTCCGACGTGGCCACCAGGTTGATCCAGGCCAGTCCGGCCGCCTGGAGGAAGAGGCCGAGGGCCATCAGCCGTCCGCCGCCCACCCGGTCGGTCAGGGCGCCGGCGACCGGCGCGACGAACATCGGCATCAGGGTCCAGGCCAGCGTGAGCACACCGGCCTCCAGCGGGGTCCGTACGGGCGCGACCTGGAAGAACTGCGCCAGCAGGAAGATCGACCCGAAGACGCCGAAGTACATGCTCGCGGAGACCAGGTTGGAGAGGACGAAGGCCCGCTCGCGGTAGAAGGAGAGCGGGAGCAGCGGCTGGGCCGCCCGGCGTTCCCACAGCACGAACAGGGTCAGCAGGACGGCTCCGCCGGTGAACGCCGACAGGACGGGGCCCGAACCCCAGCCCTCTTCCTCGCCGTTCACGATCGCCCAGACGGCCGCGAGGAGTCCCGCCGTGGCGAGGAGCATGCCGGGCAGGTCGAGCCGGGTGCCGGCCAGGGAGCTCTCCCGGAGCACGGACAGCACCAGCGGGATCGCCACCAGGCACACCGGGACGTTGATCCAGAAGATCCACTGCCAGTCCAGGCCGTCGACCACCGCGCCGCCCACCACGGGCCCGAACGCCACGGCCGTACCGCTGACCGCGGACCACAGTCCGAGGGCCAGACCACGCCTGCGCTCCGGCACCTCCTCCGCGAGCAGCGTCAGCGACAGCGGCATCACGGCCGCCGCGCCCAGCCCCTGCAACGCCCGCATGAGAATGAGCTGTTCGCTGCTGCCGGCGAGGCCGCAGCCGATCGAGGCCAGGGTGAACACCGCGATCCCGGCCACGAAGACCCGGCGCCGGCCGAACCGGTCACCCAGCGCCGCCCCGGTCAGCAGCAGACAGGCGAAGCTGAGGACGTAGGCGTTGACGAACCACTGCAGCTCCTCGGTGGACGCGTCGAGGTCGACGGCCATGGTGCGCAGGGCGGTCGTCACCACCAGGTTGTCGAGCGCGACCATGAACATCGGCAGACTGCATGCGAGGATGACCGACCATAACGGCTTTTTGAGAGTGCTCATGACAATACCCCCGTCACGTGGGAAGGGTGAGCCGATCGGCTCGACCTTTAATGGATAGTAGTGCGATCCGTTATCCGTTAGCCAGTGAGTAAGCGAGGATCCGTGAAAATCTCGGAACTCAGCCGCCGCAGCGGCGTGTCCATCCCCACGATCAAGTACTACCTACGGGACGGTCTGCTCCCCCCGGGCCGGGCGACGGCCGCCAACCAGGCCGACTACGGCGAGGAGCACCTGCGCCGCCTCCGCCTCATCCGCACGCTGGTCGGCGTGCGGCGGCTGCCGGTGGGGGCGGTGAAGGAGATCCTGGGTGCCGTCACGGAGCAGGGCGGCGATCTGCACCAGATCTTCGGCATCGTGACCGACGCCCGCCCCGTCACCCAGCAGCAGAAGCAGGCGCGGGAGCGGGAGAGGCGGGAGGCGGGAGAGGAGACGGGCGGCGTCACCGACGCGCGCGAGCTGGTCGCCGCGATGGGGTGGGAGGTGCACTCCGGCACCGCCGCCATACGGAGCCTCGGTGAGGTCCTGGACGCCCTGACGGACATGGACTCGGGCATCGACTGGCGGTCCCTGCTGCCCTACGCGCGGCTGGCGGACCGCATCTCGGAGCTGGACGTCCAGCAGATGGAAGGCGTGTCCGGCGTGCTGGAGCTGGCCGAACGCGCGGTCCTGGTCTCGGTCCTCCTGGAGCCGGCCCTGCTGGCCATGCGCCGCCTCGCCCAGGAGGACAAGTCGGCCCGCCTGTTCAGGACCGGCCCGGAGGAGGGGGAGGAGGAGTGACGGAGGCGGGGGGCGCCGCCGGTGGCCGGACCGGGCCCGGCAGGCCACCCCGGTCCGGCCTGTCCAGCACGGCCGCCACACCGTCCAGTGAACGCTCCACGGTGTACGCGTAGAAGTCGTCCTCCAGCGCCGCGATCGCGTCCGGGTCGTCGGCGCCCCGGCCGGCGACGGCGGCGCCGACCGCGGCGAGGCCGCGGCGGTCGGGATCGTCACGGTGCGCGGCCAGCGCCCCGGCCAGCCGCACCCTCGCCTCCGGCAGGTTCTCCGCGCGGTCGTCCTCGACCGTCACCAACGTGAAGGCGGAATTGGTGAGATACCGGTAGGCGGCCGTCGCGCCGTCGGCGAAACCGGCCTGCTGGAGCACCAGCACGCCCCGGTCCATCATCGTCAGCGCCGACGGGACGACCGGCCCGATCCGCACCAGCCGGCGGGCCACCCCGCGATACCGCCGGAGCAACGGCCGCCCGTCCAGCAGCAGTCGGGTGAACCACTCCCGCCACGGAAGGTCCTGCGGCGGCAGCGGGATCATGCCCACCACCCGGTCGGCGACGGCGTCCGCCACCGCGTCCCGGTCCCCGACGTGGTGGTAGACGGCCCGCGGCCAGACCTCCAGCGCGGCGGCGAGCTGCCGGGTGGACCAGGCGTCGAGACCGTCCTGCTCGGTGAGTCCGAGCGCCGCGTCGACGATGCCCGTGGGCGTGATCGGCGGCCGGTCGACGGGGCGCCGCCCCCGGCCCCCGGGTGCGGGTGAACTGGGCATGGTACGCAGCGTATCCACTCCCCGGCCGGCCCCGCGCCGCGGGCCTTCCTTGACCCGGCCCGCCCGGTCCGTCGTAGGGTGGTCACCGCGAATTACCCAGTGGGTAGCCAGCCCCGTTTTTACCCACTGGGTAATTACTCTGCGTATCACTCACCCACGCGCGGCCGACCCCTGCCGCGCTCCCGGAACGGAGGACGACGATGGCCGCGGAACCCGCCGCGCTTCCGTCATTACTGCAGCCCGTCCGAGGACGGCTCGCTCTGGCGGTGCTCTGCCGGGCGGTCGCCGCCCTGCTCGACATCGCCCCGTTCGTCGCCGTCGCCGAACTGGCCCGGGTGCTGCTCGCGGACGGCCCGGTGGACCGCGACCGCGCCTGGACCGCCACCGCGCTGGCCGCCGCCTGCCTCCTGATGCGGCTCCTGTTCCTGGTGGCCGCGGGCGTCGTCGGCCATCTCGCCGAGAACGACCTCCAGCTCTCCGTCCGCCGGCGGCTCGTCACCCGGCTCGACAGGGTCCCGCTGGGCTGGTTCTCGGGCCGCGGCGGAGGCGCCGTGAAGAAGGCCGTACAGGACGACGTGCACGCACTGCACCACCTCGTCGCGCACTCGCTGCTGGAACTGACGGCCGCCGTGACCGTGCCGCTGTCGACGCTCGCCTACCTGTTCCTCGTGGACTGGCGCCTGGCGCTGATCACGATGATCCCGCTGGCCCTCGGCATCGCCCTGTTCGGCCGCACCGGCGCCGCGTTCAAGAAGAACCTGCCCGCGCTGGACGCCGCGATGACCGACATCAACGGCGCGGCCGTGGAGTTCGTCCAGGGCATCGCCGTGGTGAAGACCTTCGGCCGGACCCGGCGCGCCCACCGCCGCTACACCGACGCGGCGGACCGGTTCGCCGCGTTCTTCCGCGGCTGGGTCGACTCGCTGGCCGCACCCAGGGCGCTGTCCGAGATCGCGCTCTCGGCACCCACGATGCTGTTCACCGTCCTGCTCGGCGGCACCGCCCTGGTCACCGCCGGCCGCACCGCCCCCGCGGACCTGGTCCCGTTCGCGCTGCTCGCCGTCGGCATCACCACACCGGTGCTGACGATCAGCTTCGCCGAGGAGGAGGTACGTGCCGCGAAAGCCGCCGCGGACCGTATCGGCGAGGTCCTGGCCACCCCTGAACTGCCCCTGCCCGCACACCCCGTGACGGCCGGCCCCGGAGCCGTGACCTTCGAGGCCGTCGGCTTCTCGCACGACGGCGGGCACCGCGTCCTCGACGGCGTCGACCTGACCCTGGAACCCGGGACGACCACCGCGCTGGTGGGCCCCTCGGGCGCGGGCAAGAGCACGCTGGCGTCGCTGCTGCCGCGCTTTCGGGACCCGGACGAGGGCACCATCCGCATCGGCGGCACCGATCTGCGCGACCTCGCGCCCGAGGAGATCCACCGCCGGATGTCCTTCGTCTTCCAGGACGTACGGCTGCTGCGCGACACCGTCCGCGCCAACCTGCTGCTCGCCCGGCCGGACGCCACCGGCGAACAGCTGGAGGACGCCGCACGGCGTGCCCGTATCCACGACCGGATCACACGACTGCCGCGCGGCTACGACTCCGTGGTCGGCGAGGACGCCCGGTTCTCCGGCGGCGAGGCGCAGCGCCTCTCCATCGCCCGGGCCATGCTCGCCGACGCCCCCGTCCTCGTCCTGGACGAGGCCACCGCGTACGCCGACCCCGAGTCGGAGGCGGCGGTCCAGGACGCCCTGTCGCAGCTCACCCGGGGCCGCACCCTGCTGGTCGTCGCACACCGTCTGTCCACGGTGAAGGACGCCGACCTGATCGTCGTCCTCGACGGCGGGCGTGTGGTGGAGCGGGGCACCCACGCCGAACTGCTGGCCCTGCGCGGCACGTACGCCGGGATGTGGCGGGCCCACGAGCGCGGCACCGCCTGGCGGCCCGGCGCTCCGGGGCGGTCCGCGGACGGCGACACCGTCCCTCCCGCGGTCGAGGAGGCCGTCCGATGATCCGTCGGCTGATGGCCGTGGTCGGCCCCGCCGAACGGCGGCTGCTGCGGAACGTACTCGCCCTCCAGGTCCTCGGAGCGGTCCTGCAGGCGGCGGCGTTCGTCCTGATCGTGCCGGTGCTCGAACGGCTGCTGGGCGAGAAGCCGGAGCAGGCCTGGCCATGGGTGTGGGCCCTGGCCGCCGCGGCCCTGGCGCAGTCCGTGGTCCACTACCTCGCCACCAGGGCCGGTTTCCAGGCCGGCGCCGCCCTCTCCCGCGTCCTGCACCACCGCATCGGCGACCACGTCGCCACACTGCCCCTCGGCTGGTTCGGCCCCACCCGCACCGGAGAGCTGAGCACGCTCACCACCCAGTCCGTGATGGGCGTCATGCGCGTCCCCGGCTATCTGTTCCGCCCGCTGATCAGCGGGCTGCTCACACCGGCCGCCGTGGTGGCGCTCATGTACCTGTTCGACTGGCGGCTCGCGCTCGCCGCGACCTGTACGGCCCCGTTCCTCGCGCTGGTCCTGCGCTGGAGCACCCACCGCACCGCCACCGCCGACCGGCTGCGCGCCGGCACCATGACGGAGGCGGCCAACCGGGTCATCGAGTACGCCGAGGCGCAGCCGGTGCTGCGCGCCTTCCCCGGCTCCCGCACCGCCGGCGGCAGCCGGCTCGACGAAGCGCTGTCCGCCCAGCGGGACGCCGGACGCCGGGTCATGGCGGCAGGTGTCCCCGGCCAGGTCGGCTTCACGCTCACGGTGCAGGCGGCCTTCACGGTGATCCTCGTGTACGGCACCCACCTCGCCCTCGGCGGATCGCTCGCCGTGCCCGAACTGCTGGCCCTGCTGGTGCTCGCCGCGCGGTTCGTGGAGCCGATGGCGGAGGCCGCCAACCTCGGCTCCGCGCTGCGCTCGACGGGCGCGGCACTCGACCGGGTGCGGCGGCTGCTGGACGAGAAACCGCTGCCCGAGCCGGAGCACCCGGCCCGCCCGGCCGGCTCCGGCATCGAGTTCGACGCGGTGGAGTTCTCGTACGGCGACGGCCGCACGGTGCTGGACGGCGTCGGCTTCCGCATCCCCGAGGGCACGATGACCGCGCTGATCGGGCCGTCCGGTTCCGGCAAGACGACGATCGCCCGCCTGATCGCCCGCTTCTGGGACGTGGACGGGGGCGCCGTGCGGGTGGGCGGCGCGGACGTCCGCGAGCTGCCGGCCGAGGACCTGATGTCCCGGATCTCCATGGTGTTCCAGGACGTCTACCTCTTCGAGGGCACCATCGAGGACAACATCAGGGCCGGCCGGCCCGACGCCACCGACGCGGAGGTGCGCCGGGCCGCCCGGCAGGCGCGGGTCGACGAGATCGCCGAGCGGCTGCCGGGCGGGTGGTCCGCGCAGGTCGGAGTGGGCGGCGCGGCGCTGTCGGGCGGTGAGCGGCAGCGGATCTCCATCGCCCGCGCGCTGCTCAAGGACGCGCCGATCGTCCTGCTGGACGAGGCGACGGCGTCCCTGGACCCGGAGAACGAACGGGCCGTCCAGGACGCCCTGTCGGAACTCACCCGCGACCGGACCCTGTTGGTGATCGCCCACCGGCTGCGGACGGTGCGGGCCGCCGACCGGATCCTGGTCCTCGACGGCGGCCGGATCATCCAGCGCGGCACGCATCACGAACTCATCGCCCAGGAAGGCCGGTACGCCGACTTCTGGTCCGAACGCAGCCGCAGCGGGGGCTGGCGCCCGGCGAGGACACCGGCCGGCTGAGCGGCCGCGCCGTCCCCTTCACGCCGCGGGGGCGTGCCTGAGCGACCGCCCGGGTACGCCCCCGCGTCGGTGTGAGCCGGGGGCGGGTCGCACGGCACGGCACGGCGCCTGCGGGGTGCCTCCCCCCGCTCTCGGCTTCTCCCCGCTCGCGACTTCGCCCGAGCGGGAGGGACCCCATGAGCGGGAGGGACCCCATGAGCGGGAGGGACCCCATGAGCGGGAGGGACCCCATGAGCGGGAGGGACCCCATGAGCGGGAGGTGCCCCACCGCCCGCCCCCGGCCGCACTCGGGCGGGGGACCCCCACCGCCCCGGAGGTACCTCCGGGGCCCTTGAGGCACCGGGGGGTACGACTGCCCGCGGTTACGCCGGTCCTCCTTCCGGCGGTGCCGGTTCTCCCACCGGTTCCGCCAGCACCACCCGCGTACCGCGCTCCGTGAACGCCGTCACGTCGGCGTCCGTCGCGGAGGTGTCCGTGACCAACGTCCACCCCTGCGGCAGCGTGGCCCACGCGTGGAACGGTGCCCGCCCCAACTTCGCCGCGTGCGCCAGCACGTACGTCCGGGCGGCCCGCCGGGCCATCAGCTCCTTCAGCCTCGTCTGCCGCAGGTCCGCCTCGCAGATCCCGCCGTCCGCCGTCACCCCGTCCGCGGACAGGAAGACCCGGTCGAACGTCATCCGCTCCAGCGCCGCCTCCGTCAGCGGCCCGACGAACGCCTGGCTGAGCGGTCGCAACGTCCCGCCCAGACACTCCACGTGAACGGACTCGACGTCCGCCAGCTCGTGCAGCGCCGTCAGACCGGTCGTGGCGACCGTGAGGTCCTGCGCCGTACGCAGCTCGTGCGCCAGCGCCCCGACCGTCGACCCGGCGTCCAGCAGCACGGTCTCGCCGGGCTGGACCTGCGACGCCGCCCACCGGGCGATGGCCCGCTTCTGCTCGTACGCCTCCGTGGTGCGCTGGCGCAGCGACGCCTCCGGGTGCGCGTTCAGCGCCATCGCCCCGCCGTAGGTGCGGGCCAGCCGGCCGTCGGCGGTGAGCCGGGCGAGGTCGCGGCGGATGGTGGAGGCGGTCACGCCGAAGTGCCGGGACAGTTCCTCGACACTGGCCAGGCCGGTGGTGGTGGCGAGTCGCAGGATCTCCTCGCGCCGAGCCTGGGATCCGTTGGGCGGCATCAAGTGTCCTTCGCGGTACGTGGATTCAGCGGGCGGTGGACATCTCGGCGGCCTGCCGCAGCGCCTCGATCATGCTACCGGCCTCGGCCTTCCCCGTACCGGCGATGTCGAAGGCCGTGCCGTGGTCCACGGAGGTGCGGATCACCGGGAGGCCGACGGTGAGGTTGACGCCCGCCTCGATGCCGAGCACCTTGACCGGGCCGTGGCCCTGGTCGTGGTACATCGCCACGATGAGGTCGTAGTCGCCCCGGGAGGCCAGGAAGAACGCGGTGTCGGCGGGCAGCGGGCCGCGCGCGTCGATGCCGTCGCGGCGGACCTTCTCCAGCGCGGGGACGATCTTCTCCTCCTCCTCGCCGTAGCCGAACAGACCGTTCTCGCCGGCGTGCGGGTTGATGCCGCAGACGCCGATGACGGGTGCGGCCACCCCCGCCCGGACCATGGCCTCGTGGCCGCGGCGCACGGTCCGCTCGACCAGGCCGGGCTCGATCCGGTTGACGGCGTCGATGAGGCCGATGTGGGTGGTGACGTGGATGACCTTCACCTTCTCGGTGGAGAGCATCATCGACACCTCCTCCACCCCGGTGAAGTGGGCGAGCAGTTCGGTGTGTCCGGGGTAGACGTGCCCGGCGGCGTGCAGCGCCTCCTTGTTGAGGGGGGCGGTGCAGATGCCGTCGATCTCACCGGCGAGCGCCAGCTCCGCGGCCCGCTTGACGTACTCGTACGCGGCGTTGCCGGCGGCGGTGGACAGCGCGCCCCAGGGCAGGTCGGCGGGGAGCAGTCCGAGGTCCACGACATTGATCCGGCCCGGTGCGGACTCGGCCGCCGCCGGCGTCGGTACCGTCACGATCTCGCACTCGGTGCCGAGGATCCGGGCCGCTTCCCGCAGCCGGGCGGCGTCACCGATCACCACCGGCCGGCACCGGCCCAGCGTCGCGGCGTCCAGCACCGCGGGCACGATCACTTCGGGCCCGATACCGGCGCCGTCGCCCATGGTGACACCGATGAGGGGGAGGGGCTGCTGCGCGTTCACTGGGTGACTCCTTGCTGAGAGGGGCGGAGTGCCGCCGCGATACGGACGAACGAGTCCGGGCCGCCGAAGCTCCCGGGGCGGGTGACGACCGAGCGGCCGTCGTCGGTCCTGCAGTGCACGGCGCCGTGGTGGATCTCGCCGACGGGCCGGAGTGTCGTGATACCGAGTGAGTCGAGCACCCGGCGGGCCGTCTCGCCGCCGGTCAGGACGAGGTCCGGACGTCCCGGCACCGCGGAGACGGCCCGCGCCAGTCCGGCCACGACCGCGCGTGCCGCACCGGGCCGGACACCGCCGGACCCGTCGACGGACAGCACGGTCACCGTGCCGGTGGCGAGTCCGGGCAGTACGACGCCCTCCGCCCCGGCCAACTCCCCTGGGTTCAGGGGCAGATGCCGGGCCCCGGCCGCGACCAGTCGGGCAACCTGCTCGCCCACCACCGGCTCCGCACTCCCGGCGACGACGAGCAGAGGCCGCGCGACGCCCTCGGCTCCCGCCGGCTCCGCACTCCCGACAGTCACCCGGACGGAAGCCTCGACCGGGATCGTCGGGGTGGCCGCTCCGGTTGCCGCGGGCTCGGTTGCCGCTGACGGCGTCACGGCCCGGGCCGGCGTCGCCCCTGCCGTCGACGGGTGTGACGCCGGCCCGGCGTCCCCCGACGGCGCTCCAGGGGCGGCTGCCGCCGTCGGTCCTGTCGGCCGGGCTGCCGCCGGTGGTGCCGTCGGCAGCGTTGTGAACGGCTCGGTCGCCCTCGGCCGAGCGGCCGTGGGTCCGGCTTCCGCCGACGACCCGTGCGCGCGCCGCGCGGCGAGCCGGCGGCCGAGGGCCGCCGCCAGGCCGCCGCTGCCCAGGAGTCGGGCGCCCGGGCCGAGCAGTGCCGCCGCGGCGGCGATCACCGTCAGGTCGGTGTCGGTCTCCGCGTCGCAGACCGGGTGCCGTCCGCGGGCCGCCAGCTCCCGGAAGCGGCCGGCCAGCGCGATGGGGCCCTGCCGCACGGACCCCAGCGGTACGTCCGCGGTCGGCAGCGGTGCCAGTGCCCCGGCGACGGACCGCGGCGCGGCGCGCTCCTCCGCGCGCCAGGCGGCGCACTCGTGCAGCGGCACCCCGTCGACCAGCACCACGCCCCCGCGCACCACGCGCCGTGCGGCGGGCAGGGCCGTCGCGATCACCAGGACCTCGGCCCCTTCCGCGAAGGCGGCGGCCTCCGCGCCGACCGGCCCGCGCAGCAGCGAGTCGCACTTCTTGAACCAGAGCGGACTGCCGTACGACTCGCGGGAATTGACTGCGCGAAACGCGCGTGATCCGGCGGTATCCGTGTCCGTACGGGCGCCGACGGCGGCCGGGGACCTCCGCACCGCGCGCACCGCGGCCCGTACGGCATCGGCCGCCGCCTCGTCGTCCAGGTACCGCGAGTCGAGGTCCACCACCACGGCCTCTCTGTCGGCGCCGGATACTCCCAGGTCGTCGACGTGCAGCACGAGCCGCGCGGGCAGCCGGAGCAGCGCGGCGGCCTCCGCCGCCCCCGACAGGTCGTCGGCGAGCGCGACGACCGCGGTGTCGTCCTCACGGCACACGCGGACCTCCTTCAGAACTCGGTGAACTCGGTGTCGCAGTGCCCTGATGATGACATAGCTTGCGCGATTCGCGCGAGACTCTTGCGCATAACGCGCAGTCATGCGAGCGTTCACCCACCGAGAAGCCACCGTCCCGCACCGGAAGGAACCGCTCGTGAGCACCGGCACCCGCCCCGGCCCGCACGGAAGCCCCCAGGGAAACGCGCAGGGAATCGAGCTCCCGCCCGTCCCCGTACCGCTCTCCCGCCTGGTCCTGGGCACCATGACGTTCGGTGACACCGTCGACCGCGCGGGCGCCGCCGCCATGCTGGACACCGCCCTCGACGCCGGCCTCACCGGCGTGGACACGGCCAACGGCTACGCGGGCGGCGAGAGCGAGCGGATCCTCGCCGACCTGCTGCCCGGACGCCGGGACCGGATCGTGCTCGCCACCAAGGCCGGCATCCCGCACCCCGACCAGGGCGAGCACGCCCCGCTCTCCCCGGCCGGCCTGCGGGCCGCCCTCGACGGCAGCCTCGAGCGGCTCGGCACCGACCACGTCGACCTCTTCTACCTGCACCAGCCGGACCGCCGTACGCCGCTCGCGGAGACCTTGGCGACCGTGGCCGAGTTCGTCTCGGAGGGGAAGATCCGCGCGCTCGGCGTGTCCAACTTCGCCGCCTGGCAGATCGCCGAGCTGACCCGCACCGCCGACGAGGTCGGCGCCCCGCGTCCCGTCGTCGCGCAGCAGCTGCACAACCTCCTCGCCCGCCGGATCGAGGAGGAGTACGTCGAGTACGCGGCGGTGAGCGGTCTGCGCACCATGGTCTACAACCCGCTCGGCGGCGGCCTCCTCACCGGCCGGCACCGCTTCGAGGCCGACCCCGCCACCGGCCGCTTCGGCGACTCCAAGCTCGCCGCGATGTACCGGGAGCGCTACTGGAACGAGGACCTCTTCGCCGCCGTCGCACAGCTCACCGCGATCGCCGACGAGGCCGGCCTCCCGCTCACCGAACTCGCCCTGCGCTGGCTGCTGGACCGCCCCTCCACCGACGCCCTCCTGCTCGGCGGCTCCCGGCCGGAACACCTGCGGGCCAACATCGCCGCCGCGCAGGCCGGCCCGCTGCCCGAGGACGTGACCGCGGCCTGCGACGCCGTCGGCTCCGCCCTGCGCGGCCCGATGCCCGCCTACAACCGCTGACCGCCGCCGCACCCCGCCAGTCCGGAGCTCCCTCATGACCACCGCCGCGCAGGCCGGCCCGCTGCCCGAGGACGTGACCGCGGCCTGCGACGCCGTCGGCTCCGCCCTGCGCGGCCCGATGCCCGCCCACAACCGCTGACCGCCGCCCCTCACCAGCCCGGAGACCTCCCATGACCACCGCCGCGCACTTCACCGCCGCCCTGCGCGACCGTCGCCCCCTCATCGGCTACTGGTCGCTGCTCGACTCGCCCGTCGCCGCCGAGCGTCTCGCCCGGCTCGGTTACGACTACCTGGCCTTCGACGCCCAGCACGGCCTCTTCGGCTACCAGGGCCTGCTGAACAACCTCATCGCCACCGACACCCGCGGCTCCACCGCCGTCGGCATGGTCCGCGTCGAGGCCAACGACCCGACGTACATCGGCCGCGCGCTCGACGCGGGCGCCGCCGCCGTCATCGTGCCGCTCGTCGACACCGCGCAGGACGCCGCCGACGCGGTCGCCGCCGTGCGCTACCCGCCGCACGGCCGCCGCTCCTACGGCCCGATGCGCGCCCAGCTCCGCATCGGCCCCGACCCGGCCGACACCCACGAGCAGACCGCCGTCCTCGCCATGATCGAGACCGCCGACGGGCTCGCCAACGTCGAGGAGATCTGCGCCGTCCCGGGACTCGACGGCATCTACGTCGGCCCCTCCGACCTGCGCCTGGCCATCGGCGGCAGGACCTCCACCGACCCGGACGTGGCCGACGAATTCGAGCAGGCCCTCACCCGGATCCGCGAGGCCGCCGAGGCCGCCGGTATCGCCGCCGGCATCCACAACGGCGACGGCGCGAGCGCCGCCCGCCGGCTCGACGAGGGCTTCACCTTCGCCTCCGTCGCCGCCGACGTCGTCCACCTCCAGCAGATCGCCGCCACCCACCTGGACGCGGCGCGGAAGGGCGGCCGGGCATGAGCACACCCACCCGCACCACCCTCATCACCACACCCACCTTCGCCCGCCACTCGCCCGACCCCTGGACCCTCCTCGCCGACGGCGGCGCCGGCCCGGTCCGCCCGTACGACGACCGCGCCCTGCCGTACGACGAACTGCTCGCCCGGATATCCGGCGCCGACGCGCTCGTCGCCGGCATGGACCCCGTCACCGCCGAGGTCATGGACGCCGCCCCGCGGCTGAAGGTCATCGCCAAGCACGGCGTCGGCACCGACACCATCGACGTCACCGCCGCCCGCGACCGGGGCATCCCCGTGGTCTGCGCGCCCGGCTCCAACTCCCGGGCGGTCGCCGAGTACACCTTCGGGCTGGTGCTCGACGCCGCCCGCCGGATCAGCGCCTCCCACACCGCCGTCACCGGGGGCGACTGGCCCAAGCTCTTCGGCCCGGAACTGCACGGCAGGACCATCGGCGTCGTCGGCTTCGGCCGCATCGGCCGGCTCGTCGCCGGTTACGCGCGCGCCTTCGGGATGAGCGTCCTCGCCCACGACCCGTACGTCCCCGACGACGCGGTGACCGCGGCGGACGCCGAACCCGTCACCCTCGACGCGCTCCTCACCCGCGCCGACGTCGTCACCCTGCACCTCCCGCCCGCCGGCGCACCGCTCCTGGACGCCGCCCGGCTGGCCGCCGTGAAACCCGGCGCGATCCTCGTCAACGCCGCCCGCGGCGGCCTTGTCGACGACACCGCGCTCGCCGCCGCCCTGCACTCCGGGCACCTGGCCGCCGCCGCGCTCGACGCCTTCGCCGTCGAACCCCTCCCGGCCGGCCACGTCCTGCGCACGGCGCCCCGACTCACCCTCACCTCCCACATGGCCGCCTGCACCCCGGAGGCCAACCGCGCGATGGGCCTGATGGTCGCCGAGGACGTACTCCGTGTCCTCTCCGGCGAACCCCCGCGCCACGCGGCCGGCTGACCCCGCCGCCGACCCACCACGTCACCCCCCATGCCTTTACCCGCCCTGTTTGCCTTCCGCTCCGGCGACGGCGCCGGAAACAGCAAAGGAACACCGTCATGTCGACCACCGCCACCGCCTCAGCGGCGGAGCACGCGCAGGCCGATCCGTACGCCCTGCGCCCCGAGGACGCCCGCCCGGCACCCACCGCCTTCCGCGACCGGATCCGCCACCTCGGCCCCGGCTTCGTGCTGTCGGCCGCCGTCGTCGGCTCCGGAGAGCTGATCACCACCACCGCGCTCGGCGCCCAGGCCGGCTTCGCCCTGCTGTGGCTGGTGATCGTCTCGACCGCGGTCAAGGTCTGGGTCCAGATGGAGCTGGCCCAGTGGACCATCCTCAACGGACGCACCGCACTGGAGGGTTACCGCGAGGTCGGCCCCCGCATCGGCCGGCTGAGCTGGATCAACTGGCTCTGGATCGGCATGGACTTCGCCAAGATGTTCCAGCGCGGAGGCATCATCGGCGGTACGGCGGCGGCGTGTTCGGTGCTGTGGCCGGTCATCGGCGAACCGCTGAGCTGGGGCTCCCTGGCGCTCTGGGCCGTCGTCGTCACGGTCGCCGCCATCCTGCTGCTGCAGTCCGGCAAGTACAGCCTCGTCGAACGCGCCTGCCTCGTCTCCGTCGTCGTCTTCACCCTGGTCACCGTCAGCCTCGCGGTCGGCCTGCCCGGCACCGGGTTCGGCTACGGCGGAAGCGAACTGGGCAGCGGCTTCGGCTTCGAGATCCCGGCCGGCACCGTCGGCATCGCGCTGGCCGTCTTCGGCATCACCGGCGTCGGCGCCGACGAGATGACCACGTACACCTACTGGTGCCTGGAGAAGGGCTACGCCCGCTGGACCGGCCCCGACGACGGCAGCGAGGAGCGCGCCCGCCGCGCCGAGGGCTGGATCAAGGTGATGCGCCTGGACGCCCTCACCGGCCTCGCCGTCTGCGTGCTGTGCACCCTCTCCTTCTACGTCATCGGCGCGGCCGTGCTCCACCCGCAGGGCCTGGTGCCCGAGGGCAACGAGATGATCACCACGCTCTCGCGGATCTACACCGACACCATGGGCCCCTGGGCCGAGTACCTGTTCCTCGTCGGCGCGTTCGCCGTCCTCTTCTCCACCCTCATCGGCTCCACCGCCTCCGTGCCCCGGCTGTGGACCAACACGCTCGGCCTGCTCGGCGTCGTCGACTGGAGCGACGTCCGCGCCCGCACCCGCACCATCCGCGTCCTCACCTGGTGCCTGCCGCTGCTGTGGACCTGCTTCTTCCTCTGGATGCAGTCACCGGTCCTGATGGTGCAGATCGGCGGCATCGGCGGAGGCGTCTTCCTCCTCGCGGTGGTCGTCGCCGTGTGGCGCCTGCGCCACACCGGAGTGCCGAAGCGCTTCCGCACCAACCCCTGGCTCACCGCCGCCCTCGTCCTCAGCAGCGCGGCCATCCTCTGCGTCGGCGTGTACGGCGTGCTGAAGACGCTCGGAGCCGTGCCGGAGTAGCCGCTCGCCCCGGTCGGGCCGGCTGATCGTCGAGCAGGTCCACGACCACCAGGGCGACGTCGGCCGGGGCTCCACCCCGATCCTGGTCCTCGACGCCCGGGAGCACGTCTGCTCCTTGCCGCCCACCCCGTGACACACGTCGGAGGGCTCCCGCACGGACCATCCCGTGCGGGAGCCCTCCGACGTTCAGTGGGGCACCGGCTCGCCCTCCCGCTCCTTGAAGCGGACCCACCCCGAGCACACCGCCACCAGTACGGCGGACGCCGCGACCACCGCCATGCCGGTCGTCAGATCGGTGTGCCCGGCGACGAAACCGATCAGGGCCGGGCCCGCGAGGAGGCCGGTGGTGCCCATGGCGGCGACCAGGGCGAGGGCGTCCGGGCCCTCCGTGGCGGCGGCGACGTAGAGGCAGGGGGTCACCGTCGCCATGCCCAGGCCGACGCAGGCGAAGCCGACGAGCGCGGGCCAGGTGCCGCCGGTCAGCAGCGCGAGGGCGAGACCGGTGCCGGCCATCGTGCTGCCCACCCGCACCATGCGCGCGTCGCCCCACCAGTTGCGCCAGCCGTCGCCCAGCAGCCGGGCCGCCACCATCATCACCGAGACGACGGCGATGCCCAGCGGCGCCAGCCGCCCCGACGCGCCGGTCTCCTCCGTCAGGTAGAGCGCCGACCAGTCGTTCATGGCGCCCTCGACGACCGTGCCGAACACCATGGCGCAGCCCAGTACGAGAGCCGTGCGCGAGGCGCCCGTCAGGCTCCGCAGCCCCTTCTTCCCGCTCCCGGCCGGCTGCTCCACGGCCGGGGGAGCGGGCGCGTCGGTGAGCACCCGGGGCCTGGAACCCGCCAGCAGCAGCACTCCCAGCCCCGCCGCCACGGCGAAGTGCGCGGTCACCGAGTGCGTCACGGTGTTCACCCCGGAGGCCAGCAGCGCGCCCCCGAGCGAGCCCCCGCTGAACGTCGCGTGCAACTGGGCCATCGCGGCCCGCCCGTAATGGGATTCGAGGGCGGCGCCCTGCGCGTTCATGGCGACGTTCAGACAGCCGACGGCCATACCGTCGAGGAGGATCACCAGCAGGGCGAGCGGGTAACTGCCGGCCGCGGCCAGCACGGGCAGGACCGCCGCCAGGGCCAGCGCGGACCACAGTGCCAGCCGCCGGGCGCCCAGCCGCCGCATCAGCGGCGCGACCAGCGGGAAGGACACCGCGGCCCCGACCCCGGCGGCCATCAGCAGCAGCCCCACCTCCGTCCCGCCCAGGTCGAAGCGGTCCTTGAGGGCGGGCAGCCGGGAGGCCCAGGTGGCGTACTGGAAGCCGAGGAAGGAGAACAGCGCGGCGATCGCCAGTTGGTCACGGCGGAAGTCGCCGAGGGTGGGCAGCATGGGTGTCAGGACCCCTCTTCCGGGCCGCCGGAGCGGTCGTACTGGACCGGGCAGGACATGTAGACGGCGCCGTCGCCGTAATCCCCGTGGAGCTCGGCCTCCGGCTCGGGCCGGTAGCCGTGACCGGCCCAGAAGCCCGCCGTCCCGCCGACGGCGACCAGCGAGATCCGTTCGTACGACGACCGCCGGGCGACCACCGTGAGATGCCGCAGCAGTCTGCTGCCCAGCCCCCTGCCGCGCAGATCGTCCGCGATCACGAGGTCGTGCAGATGCAGATTGCGGGAGTCGTACGCCCGCTCCTCCGGCCGGGTCAGGTCCGGGTACCGCAGCCGCGGGTAGGGCAGGGCGAGCACATAGCCGGCGACACGGTCACCGGTCTCCAGGACGAAGCAGGTCTCCGGGGAGGCCCGGCCCCGGGAGCGGAGCGCCTCGACGCCCTCGGACAGCGAGACCGGCGCGTACACCCCGGCCTCCAGCGCGGCGATCCGCGGCCAGTCGTCCTCGGCGACCGCGCGGACGCGCACCTCCGGGGTGTCACCGCCCACGCAGACGCGGGGGAGCGGGCCGAAGCCGTTGAAGCCCTCGGTCATGTAGCTGGCGGCGTACGCGCCCGCCGACAGCACCCAGACCGGGTCGCCCGACGCGACCGCCCTCGGCACCCGCACCCGGCTGTGCTCGTGGGCGTAGGCGTCGTCACTGTCGCAGGTGGGACCCGCGACCACGACCGGCACCAGGTCGGCGTCGGCCCCGTCCGGGTGGGACGGGAAGACGAGCGGGTACCGCACCTGGTCCATCTCGTACAGGCCGTTGAACTTCCCGCAGCTCAGATACAGCCAGTGCTCCCGCTCCCCGTCCGGCCCGCGGCGGGAGGTCAGCCGGGAGACCTGGGCCCGGACCGCTCCGTGGTCGGCCACCAGGTGGCGTCCCGGTTCGATGAGGAAGGCCAGGGGGCGGGGGGAGAGGGACGTCAGCCGCTCCATGCCCTCACGGAGCACGGCGAAGATCTTGTCCAGCGGGGGGTCGAGCCGCTCACCCCGGCGGTCGGCGTAGCCGAGCGCCGGCAGACCGCCGCCGAGGTTGACGTGGTCCGGCACGATCCCGCGGCCGTGCAGCGCCGCGAGCACCTCGGCGAGGGCGGCGAACGCCTGCTGCCACGCCTCGGCGGTCATCTGCTGCGACCCGACGTGCACCGAGAGACCGGCGGGGACCAGCCCCGCGTCCCGCGCCGCCGCCAGCACCCGTACGGCGTCGTCCGCCGAGCACCCGAACTTCCGGCTCAGCCCCCACAGCGCACCCTCGCCGCTGGTCGCCAGCCGGCAGAACACCCGCGCGCCCGGCGCGTGTCCGGCCAGCGCCGCCACGTCCTCCACACTGTCCGTGGCGAAGTCCCGCACACCGGTCCGGTACACCTGAGCGATGTCCCGGTCGGACTTGACGGTGTTGCCGTAGTGGACCCGGTGCGCGGGCACGCCCGTCGCCAGCGCCCGGACGATCTCCCGGGGGCTCGCCGCGTCGAAACCGGCACCCCGGCCGGCCAGACAGGCCAGGACCTCCTCCACGGGACACGCCTTCATCGCGAACCGCACGTCCACGCCGGGCAGTTCGGCGGTCAGCGCGTCGTACCGGGCGGCGATCCCGTCCAGGTCGTAGACGAGCGCGTCCTCGGTGGCGGCCGCGAGGGCGGCACGCAGGGCCGCGGTCACCGGAGAGCGCCCCGGCTCGCGTGCACGAGGGCCTCCCAGGCACCGATCAGCAGCACGAAGTCCTCGGTGTCGAGCGCGGCCTCGTCCAGCAGACGCTCCCGGTCGGCCGTCATGCCGCGCGCGAACTCGGCGTACTTCCCGCCCAGTCGCCCGTACGCCGCCGCGACCGTGTCCAGCCGCCGCTCGTTCTCCGTACGGTCCAGCCGCACGCTCTCGGCGAGGAACGCGGCGAACGGCGCCGGGTCGAGCCGCCCGCTCTCGTCCAGCAGCGCGGCGCCCGCGTCGGCCATCCGCTCGTAGACGTAGTGCAGGTACAGCATCGACAGCAGGAACTTCACGAACCGCGTCTGGTACGCCAGGAAGCCGGCGTGGGTGCGGCGCTCCCCGGTGTAGTGGTTCTCGATGTGCCGGTTGTGCAGGACACCGGGCAGCGCGGCGTCGTACACGGCGTGGATGAGGAAGTAGTCGCTGCCGATGGTCGCGGTGGCGGGCGGCAGCGGCAGCCGTTCGTACACGTCCCGGTCGAAGGCGATGTTGGACATGTCGACGTGCATCGGGTCGACCAGCGTCAGCGTCGAGTGGTCGCCCGTGAAGGGCAGCGTCCCGGCGCCCTTGAAGGACTCCTCGACCAGTTCCCGCTTCTGCTCGGCGGACCAGTGGCCGGGCGCCCACAGGGCGACGACCTCCTCGTACACCTCCTTGTCGAGCTCCCGGATCCCGCCGATGTCGACGGAGAGCTCCCCGATGAAGGAGGCGCCCACCATGGAGACGGGCCGGTCGGCGGCGGCGGGGTCGAGCGTCACCTCCGACACGCCGGCGAAGGCGTCACGGGCGCGCTTGCCCAGGGAGGTCAGCTCGTGGTGGATCGGGTGGACGGGCCTGCCGTCGAAGACCTGGTAGCCGCAGTCGGAGTCGCGCCGGTGCAGCGAACGGCAGTCCAGCGCCGCCGCGATGAGGAACGCCCGGTTGGTGCAGGCGCCGTACGAGAGCGCGTCCGGGAGCATGAGGCCGAGGATCCGCTCCGGCTCCGGGAGCGCGGCCCGGTCGACGGCGCCCCGCAGGAAGTCCCGCTGGGCGGACTCGTCGAGGTGGTGCACGACGACGCCCGCGGCCTCGGGGAGCGCGGCGACCGTCCGGGCATGGGCTTCGCGGGTCCGCTCGTCGGAGGAGTCGAGGATCAGCAGGTGCACCTCGACGTCGAAGTGCCGGGCGGCGTACGAGGCCTCCCCGCCGATGGCGGTGATGGCCGCGGAGCACTCCCGGTCGGTGGGGAGGCTCAGGCATATCCGGTGCATGTCGGCTTCCTCGCTCATCGCGTCGACTCGTGCCAGGAGTCGAGCCCCAGCAACTTCCTTCCCAGGCCGTTGAGTTCGGCGGGCCCGTAGCGCAGGGACTCGTGCTTCACGGCGTCGCCCAGCAGGGTCGCGTTCCACTCCGGGGTGCTGAGCGTGCGCCAGGACTCCACCCGTGAGCGGCGCAGCTCCTCGTGCTCCTCCAGGGCGGGCATCATCGACAGGTACTGCACCGCGCGCACCCCGTCGGCCGAGGTGTTGGGCGCCACGCCGTGCGCCAGCATCCCGTTGAAGATCAGCAGGTCACCGGCCTTGAGTCGGGGCCGTACGACGGGGAACTCGGTGCGGTCGGCACCCGGACGGATCGGGTCCCGGTCGGCGGGCTGTGCGACCTTCCACTCCTCGAACCGGCGGAAGAGCTCCGGGGAGCACTGGAAGCCGCCCTGGTCCGGTTCCGTGTCGGTGAGCGCGATGATGCCCTGCACCCGCTGCGGCGGCACGCTCGCCGTGGTGTCCACGTCCCAGTGCAGCTCGATGTCGAACCCCTCGTCCGTGGGGTCGATGAGGGAACGCGAACGGTTCCGCACATTGGGCGGGTTGAGGTTGAGCCGGTCCAGGGTGACCCACAGCTCCTCGCAGTCCCACACGTCCACGAACGCGTCGTGGACCCGCTGTGCCTGCCGGCTGTCCCAGATCAGCTGGTGCTGGTACGCCTCGACGAAGCCGTAGACGAACAGGTCACGGTCGAGGTCCGAGCGGAAGGCGCGCTCCTCGTACCAGGTCTCGGGGCGCTGCGGGTCGAGGCCCTGGAACTCCCAGGCGAACTCCAGCAGCAGCTTGGCGGCGTCGGGGGAGATCGCCTCCGGCACCACCACGTGGCCGTGGTTCTGCCAGGACGCGAACTGTTCCTCCGAGAGCACCCGCAGCGGCAGGTCCTTGGTCAGGTGCCGCAGCTGCGTCCCGGCGAGGTAGGTCTCGCCGTCGGCGCTGAAGTAGGGGCGCTCGGAAGCGGCTCGGTGCAAGAAGCGGTGGTGCGTCGTCATGCGGTACTCCGGAGATCGGGATCACTCACGGCATGCGGACAGGAGGAAGGCGGGAGTCGGCGGAAAGCCGGTGCCGCGAGGGCCCGGCGCTTCCCACGGGAACCTCGGTGGCCGCGATGTACGGCAAGCGCGCCGGCCGGCCGCGGCAGGCGTCCGGGATCACTTGTGTGACATCGATGTCGCCCTGTGCACCGGGCGTGCCGCCGATTGGTTCAGACCACTGGGATGGTGGACTGGACCAATGGGACCTGTCAAGGAACGCCCTTTCGTCACGGCGTCGCAACTGCCGGGGAGACAAGCGGTGTTGAGGGTGAACCGCCTGGTCAGGGTCCCGGACGCGTCAGCGTCGCCGTGAACTTGTAGCGCGAGCCCCGGTACACCGAGCGGACCCACTCGACCGGTGTTCCCGTCTCGTCCCGCGAGTGGCGGGACAGCAGCAGCATCGGCAGGCCCACGTCCGTGGCGAGCAGCCCCGCCTCCCGCGGTGTCGCCGGGCAGGTCTCGATGGTCTCGTCGGCCTCCGCCGGCCGTACTCCGTACACCTCGGCGAGGGTGGTGTAGAGCGAGGTGTAGCGGGACAGGTTGCGGCGCAGCCGGGGGAAGCGCCGGTCGGACAGGTGGGTCGCCTCGATCGCCATGGGCTCCCCGCCGGCCAGCCGCAGCCGCTCGATGCGCAGCACCCTGTCCCCCGGATCCACCTCCAGCAGGACCGCCAGTTCCGCGTCGGCGGCGATGTACCCGATGTCCAGCACCTGCGAGGTGGGGCTCAGTCCCTGCGCCCGCATGTCCTCGGTGTACGAGGTGAGCTGGAGCGTCCGGTAGACCTTCGGGCGGGCGACGAACGTGCCCTTGCCCTGGATCCGGTCGAGCCGGCCCTCGCCGACCAGCTCCTGCAGGGCCTTGCGGATCGTGGTGCGGGAGGTGCGGAACTCGACGGCGAGCAGGCGCTCGGCCGGCATCGGGGCGCCCGGGGCGCGCTCGTCGGTCATCTGCAGTAACCGCTGCTTGATGCGGTAGTACTTCGGTACGCGCCCGATACGGCCCGGCGCCCCCGTGTCGGCCTGGGCGCTGCTGACGTCCGTGCTCATGACCTGCCTTCCGGCTGCGGTGTCCGGCGCGCGGACGGCAGGTGCCGACCGCGGTGCACGTCGGCGGACGGCCGGGTTCGGCGCCGCACGCTCGGCGATCCCGTTATAACGGTGCGTTCTCGCTTTGGTCTAGTCCAAGCGTCATCCCGCCCCTCTTTGGGTGGAGTTCTGCGCTCCGTCAGGGGCGCCGGAGCCGTTATCCAGGCGTGAGTCCACGACCCTTGACAGGGCCATAGGTCTAGGCCAAGCTCCCCTTGCTGGTCTAAACCATTTAGAGGAAGCCGGGTCCCAGCCCGCCGAGCTGTTGCGCCGCTGTGGGGGTCACCGCCGAGGGCGTGGGTGAGCAAGGCATTCCTGAGGAGGGGTGGCGCGTGAAGCGCAAGCTGATAGCCGCGATCGGGGTCGCGGGCATGCTGTTCTCCGTCGCGGCGTGCGGCGGCGACGACGGTGACGGCGACAAGAAGGCCGGCGCGGACGGTTACGCCGGCGAGACGCTCACCGTGTGGGTGATGGACGGCTCCTCGCCCGACGACTGGCAGGCGGACCTCGCCAAGGAGTTCGAGGCGAAGACCAAGGCCAAGGTCGAGTTCGAGAACCAGCAGTGGAACGGCATCCAGCAGAAGCTGACCACCGCCCTGTCCGAGGAGAACCCGCCGGACGTCTTCGAGATCGGCAACACCCAGACCCCGGCCTACGCCAAGACCGGCGGCCTCGCCGACCTGGGCGACCTCAAGACCGAGATCGGCGCCGACTGGACCGACTCCCTCAACAACTCGTCCGTCTTCGAGGGCAAGCAGTACGCGGTGCCGTGGTACTTCGCCAACCGCGTCGTCGTCTACAACAAGAAGGTCTGGGCGGACGCGGGGCTGAAGGACACCCCCAAGACCCGCGACGAGTTCTACGACGCCCTCAAGACGGTCGGTGAGAAGACCGACGCCGAACCGATCTACCTGCCGGGCCAGAACTGGTACCACTTCGTCGGCCTGGTGATCGGCGAGGGCGGCGAGCTGGTCAAGAAGGACGGCGACACGTACGTCTCCAACCTCGCCGACCCGAAGGTCGCCGCCGCCACGGAGACCTACAAGAAGTTCCAGGCGCTGTCCGAGGCCCCCAAGGACAAGGACGAGGCCACCCCGCAGCAGGCCGAGATCTTCGCCAAGGGCAAGACCGGCTCGTTCATCGGCATGGGCTGGGAAGCCGCCACCGCGATCAAGGCCAACCCGAAGATCGAGCAGGACATCGGCTACTTCACCATCCCCGGCGCCACGGCCGACAAGCCCGAGGGCGTCTTCCTCGGCGGCTCCAACCTCGCCGTCGCCGCGGGCAGCCAGAAGCAGGAGCTCGCCAAGGAGTTCCTGAAGATCGCCCTCTCCGACAAGTTCGAGGGCGCGCTCGCCAAGGCCAACGGCGTCATCCCCAACAAGGAGTCGCTGCAGAGCAACCTCGAGGGCAACGCCCCCGCCGAGGCCGCCGCGCCGGCCGCCGCCGTCGGCGGCACCACGCCGCTGATCCCCGAGTGGGCCGCCGTCGAGAACGACCCCAACCCGATCAAGACGTACCTGACCGCCGTCCTGAACGGAAAGTCCCCGGCCGATGCCGCCCAGCAGGTCGAGGGCGAGTTCAACAAGCGCCTGGCGCAGCAGCAGTAGGCGCGCGAGCGCACGGATGGGGGCGGGGGCCGGTCACTCGCCGGCCCCCGCCCCGGCGTCGAGTACGTCGAGAAGAGAGATCGCGAGCATGACCGTGCAGACCGAACGGCCGCCCTCCGGCCCGGCGGACGTCCGCAAGGCGGACGACACAGGACCCGGCGGGCAGAAACCGCGAGCCGCGTCGCGCGCCGGCGCGCTCGCCCCGTACCTGTTGCTGCTGCCCGCCGTCGCGGCCACCGTGCTGCTGCTCGGCTGGCCGCTGCTGAAGGACCTGCTGCTGTCCTTCCAGAACCTCAACATGGCGCAGCTCATCCAGCACGTCACCGAATGGAACGGCGTCGACAACTACAAAGAGGTCCTCACCGGCGAGGACTTCTGGCGGGTCACCCTCCGTTCGATCCTGTTCACGGCGGCCAACGTCGTCCTGATCATGGTCCTGGGTACGCTGACCGGCCTGCTGCTCGCCCGCCTCGGCAAGCGGATGCGGTTCACCCTGCTGCTCGGCCTGGTGCTGGCCTGGGCGATGCCCGTCGTGGCCGCCACCACCGTCTACCAGTGGCTGTTCGCCCAGCGCTTCGGCGTCGTCAACTGGGTCCTGGACAAGCTCGGCTGGCACTCCATGGCCGACTACAGCTGGACCAGCAGCCAGATGTCGACGTTCTTCGTCGTCACCCTGCTGATCGTGTGGATGTCCATCCCGTTCGTCGCGATCAACCTCTACGCGGCGACCACCACCATCCCGAAGGAGCTCTACGAGGCCGCGTCCCTCGACGGCGCCGGCGCCTGGCGGAGCTTCACCACGGTCACCATGCCGTTCCTGCGGCCGTTCCTCTACGCGACGACGTTCCTGGAGGTCATCTGGGTCTTCAAGGCGTTCGTCCAGGTCTTCACCTTCAACGGCGGCGGCCCCGACCGGCTCACCGAGATCCTGCCCGTCTACGCCTACGTCGAGGGCGTCGGCAACCAGCACTACGGCATGGGCGCGGCGATCGCCGTCCTGACCATCCTGATCCTGCTCGGCCTGACCGCCTACTACCTCAGGATCGTGCTCAAGCAAGAGGAGGACGAGCTGTGAAGCGCTCGCTCTTCGGCCGCCTGTGGCCCAACGTCACGGCCGTCGTCCTGTTCATCGGCTTCGTCTTCCCCGTGTACTGGATGTTCGCCACGGCGTTCAAACCGACCGGCGACATCATCTCGGAGAACCCGGTCTGGTTCCCGACCGACGTCACCTTCGAGCACTTCGAGACCGCGATCGGCGTCGACAACTTCTGGACCTTCGTCGGCAACTCGCTGATCGTCACCGTCCTCGCGGTCGTCTTCTCGCTGATCATCGCCCTGGCCACGTCCTTCACCCTGGTGCGGATGCGGTTCAAGGGGCGGCGCGGCTTCGTCATCGGCTTCATGCTCGCCCAGATGGCGCCCTGGGAGGTCATGGTCATCGCGATCTACATGATCGTGCGGGACGCCTCGATGCTGAACAGCCTGGTGCCGCTCACGGCCTTCTACATGATGATGATCCTGCCCTTCACCATCCTGACGCTGCGCGGCTTCGTCGCCGCCGTGCCGAAGGAGCTGGAGGAGGCGGCGATGGTCGACGGCTGCAGCCGTTTCACCGCGTTCCGCCGGGTCATCCTGCCGCTGCTCGCGCCGGGCCTGATGTCCACCTCGATGTTCGGCTTCATCACCGCCTGGAACGAGTTCCCGCTCGTGCTGGTGCTCAACAAGGAGGCCGAGGCGCAGACCCTGCCCCTGTGGCTGTCCAGCTTCCAGACCGTCTTCGGCGACGACTGGGGAGCGACCATGGCCGCCTCCTCCCTGTTCGCCATCCCGATCCTGATCCTCTTCGTCTACCTGCAGCGCAGGGCCGTCAGCGGCCTCACCGCGGGCGCCGTGAAGGGATAAAGCCATCCGATGACGACATTCACCACCGGCACCGACACCCTCACCCGGGACGCGCTCGCCGTACTGCAGCCGGGCTTCGCCGGCACCACCGCGCCCGACTGGGTGCGCCGGCGACTGGCCGAGGGCCTCGCCTCCGTCGCCCTCTTCGGCCGCAACGTCACCACCGCCGAGCAGGTCACCGCCCTCACCGCGCAGCTGCGCGCCGAACGGGACGACCTGCTGGTCGCCATCGACGAGGAGAGCGGCGACGTCACCCGCCTGGAGGTCCGCACCGGCTCCTCCTTCCCCGGCAACCACGCGCTCGGCGCCGTCGACGACACCGGTCTGACCCGGGGCGTCGCCCGCGAACTGGGCCGCCGGCTCGCCGAGTGCGGGGTCAACTTCAACTGGGCGCCGTCCGCCGACGTCAACGCCAACCCCGACAACCCGGTGATCGGCGTGCGCTCCTTCGGCGGCGACACCGCCCTGGTCGCCCGGCACACCGCCGCCTACGTCGAGGGCCTGCAGTCCACCGGCGTCGCCGCCTGCACCAAGCACTTCCCCGGCCACGGCGACACCAGCGTCGACTCCCACCACGCGATCCCGCACATCGACCTCGACGCCACCACGCTCCACGAACGGGAACTCCAGCCGTTCCGGGCGGCCATCGCGGCCGGCACCCGCGCCGTCATGAGCGCCCACATCCGCGTCCCGGTCCTCGACCCCGACCGCCCGGCCACGCTCTCCCGCCGCATCCTCACCGACCTGCTGCGCGGCGAACTCGGCTACGACGGCCTGATCGTCACCGACGGCATGGAGATGCGCGCCATCTCCGGCACCTACGGCCTCGAACACGGAGTCGTCCTCGCCATCGCCGCCGGCGCCGACGCGATCTGCGTGGGCGGCGGGCTGTGCGACGAGGGCACCGTGCAGAGCCTCCAGGACGCGCTGGTGGGCGCCGTACGCTCCGGCGAACTCCCCGAGGAGCGGCTCGCCGACGCCGCCGCCCGGGTGCGCGCCCTGGCCGACTGGACCGCGGGCGTACGACGCTCCCCGGCCGCGGCCGTCGCACCCGAGCCGGAGATCGGCCTCACGGCGGCCCGCCGCGCGGTCACCGTCACCCGCGCCGGCGGCCCCGCCCCGGTCACCGGGCCGGTGTACGTGGCCACCTTCAACCCGGCCCCGAACATCGCCGTGGGCGACGAGACGCCGTGGGGCGTCGGCGCGGAGCTGGAACGGCTGCTGCCGGGCACCACCACCGGCGGCTTCACCGGCCCCGACGCCGGCGAGCAGGCGCTGAAGGCGGCGGCCGGCCGGCGCGTCGTCGCCGTGGTCCGCGACGAGCACCGGCACCCGTGGATGCGCACGGCCCTGGACATCCTGCTCGCCGCCGAACCGTCCACCGTGGTCGTGGAGATGGGCGTACCGCAGTCGCCGCCGCGCGGCGCGGCGCACATCGCCACCCACGGCGCGGCCCGCGTCTGCGGTGTGGCGGCGGCGGAGGCGGTGATGGCGGGCTGACCCGCCGTCACGGTCGGACCTACGGGTAGATCTTCCGCCCCTCGGCGAGCATGGCGACGAACTTCTCGATCCGGGCCGCCCGGGTCTGGGGCCGCTTGGCCTCCTGGATCCGGTGGAGGATCGCGTACCGGTTGCGGCTGTCGAGGGTGCCGAAGAAGTCACCGGCTCCGGGTACCGCGTCCAGCGCGGCCCGCAGGTCGTCGGGGACGGTCGCCGTGCTCTGGCTCGCGTACGCGGCCTCCCAGCGGCCGTCCGCCCGCGCCCGCTCCACCTCGCGCAGCCCGGACGGCCGCATACGCCCCTGCTCGATGAGATCGAGGGCCTTCTGCCGGTTGACCGCCGACCAGCGGCTGCGCGCCCGCCGCGGGGTGAACCGCTGGAGCCAGTGGGTGTCGTCCAGCCCCTTCTTGTGCCCGTCGATCCAGCCGTAGCACAGCGCCGACTCCAGGGCGGTCGCGTAGTCGACCCCGGTGATCCCGGACCCCTTCTTCGGAATCCTCAGCCACACCCCGTCGACGTCCCCCTGATGCTCCTCCAGCCACGCCTCCCAGTCCCCTTGCGCCTCGAACGCGACGACGGGTCCCACCACACCATCCACTTCACCAGCCATGCGCCCATGCAACCGGCCCGAACGGGTTCGGGTCAACGCGGGCGCACGGCACGGCAGTCGGGCGGCGAGGCCGGGCGGATCCAACCCACTCATGAGGGCTCCCTCCGCGAGCGGCGCGGTGTTCGACGGCGCGCCGGATGTCCCACGGGTATCGGGGGCAAGCGTCACGTTGTGCGAGCACCGCGATGGCTGACCGTGTCGTTATTGGGCCGAACGGGTGACCATGAGTAAGAATTGCCCGATGCAGACAGCCAGCGCGACAGGGGACGGAGCATGCCGGTGAACAGCCACGATGTCACCGACGAACAGTGGGAGGGGCTCGCCCAGGTCGTTCCGCTGCGGGGCCGCGACGCGTGGCCGTCCGCGGTGGGCCACCGCGCGCTGCCCGAGGCCCCGACGGAGGCGCGCCGCCGCTTCGTCGTCCTGCGCGTGAACGTGTTCGCGGACGCCCGCGACGTGGCCGAGACACTGATGTCCGGGATACCGGTCCTGCTCGACCTGACCGGCGCGGAGACCGAGACCGCCAAGCGGGTCCTGGACTTCAGCACGGGCGTCGTCTTCGGCCTGGCCAGCGGCATGCACCGGGTCGACCGCAACGTCTTCCTGCTGACCCCGGCCGGCACGGAGGTCACGGGGCTGATGGAGGGGGCGGGGGTGCCGGGGGTGTGAGCGGCGCGGACACCCGCTCGCCCGATCGTGGGAAGGCCCGTCCAGCGGAACGGTTCGCCCCGCACCGGACCCCTTAGCGTCCCGCACATGACCACCCCTGCCTCCCCACCCGCCCCGGACACCACCCCGCCACCCACGCCTTCGGCCTCCGGCGGACGCCCCCGACTGCCACGGGTCACCGAACTGCGGTTGTCCGCCTTCGCAGGCCACCGCGGTGTCGGCCTTCCCCTGGGGGCACTCACCCTGCTCGCCGGGCCCAGCGGAAGCGGCAAGACCAGCGCGCTGCGGGCGTACGAGGCGCTCGCCCGGCTCGGCGGCGGGGCCGAACTGGGGGAGACGTTCCCGGAACCCGGCGCCTGCGTGCCGGAGCGGGCCCGCGCCGACGCCCAGCGCCGCCGCGGCTTCCGCATCGGCTGCACGGCCGACGGCCCCGAGGGGCCGGTCCGGCTGGAGGTCGCCGTACAGGCCGAACCCGGGCTGCGGATCGTGGGGGAGCGGCTGACGGCGAACGGGGTGGTCCTCCTGGAGACCGCCCTGCGCGACCCCGGCCGGCGCACCGTACAGGCCGCCTGGCACACGGCCGGGGCGACCCCGGTGACCCGCGCCCCGCTGCCGGACGACCGGCTCGGCACCGCACTGCTGCCGCTGCGCGTCGCCGGCAAGACCTCCGGACAGCGCAGGGTGCTCGCCGCCGCCGAGCAGATGGTGGTCGCCCTGCGGTCCGTCTTCCCCTGCGACCCCCGCCCCGAACGGATGCGGAACCCCGTCCCGACCGGCACCGGGCGGCTGCTCGGCGGCTGCGACAACCTCGCCGACGTCCTGTGGCGCACCCGCGCCGAGTGCGGACGCCGGCACGCCCTCCTCGTGGAGGCGGTGCGCGCCGGATGCGCCGGGCCGGTCACCGACCTGCTCGCCGAGCCGTACGACACCGGCCGCCTGGTCCGCGCCCTCCTCGACCGGGGCGACGGCACCCGTACCGACCTGCGCCGCCTCGGCGACGGCGAGCTGCGGTACGCCGCCCTCGCCCTGGTGCTGCTCACCGGCCCCGGTGTGCTGGAGGTCGACGCGCCCGGCGAGGTCCCGGCCGCGCTCCAGACCCTCACGGTCCTCGCCGACGGGCTGGACCGGGCGCTCGATCCGGGACAGCGGGGCGAACTGCTGCGCCTGGCGGCGCGGATGTGCGAGCGCGGGCACATCCGGCTGGCCGGCACGGTGAGCGACGCCACCTGGGCGGCGGGGGTGAGCGGGGTGACGGTGGTACACCTGGACCGTGACTGATCCGTACGACCTCGCGGGGCTCCGGCACCGGCTCGCCGAGTTCGCCGCCGCGCGGAACTGGCAGCCGTACCACACCCCGAAGAACCTCGCCGCCGCGCTCAGCGTGGAGGCCTCCGAACTCCTGGAGATCTTCCAGTGGCTGACGCCCGAGGAGTCCGCCCGCGTCATGGCCGACCCGGAGACCGCGCACCGCGTGAACGACGAGGTCGCCGATGTCCTCGCGTATCTGCTCCAGTTCTGCGAGGTACTGGGTGTCGATCCGCTGGCCGCGCTGGCGGCGAAGATCGACCGCAACGAGCGCAGGTTCCCGAAGGGAGAGGTGCCCGGTCACTCCCTGTAAGTGAAAAGTGGGCCCTGTTCGATTCGTTGTCCGCAGATTTCGGTCTTCCTCTGGCTTTTTGTCTCACGCGCCCTCACTCTGGGTAGTGAACAGGGGAGTTCAACGGATGCGGGCGCGTGGGCAGCGCGTCGGACAGACGGGGGCAGCGCATGGACGCTGTGCGGCTCATCGTGACAAGCAGGCGCGCCCTGGCCGCGAGCGGCGGCGTACGGGAGTCGCTGACCGAGGTGTGGCAGGCGCAGGCCCTGGCGCAGGCGACGGGGAGCCGCCTCGCCGTCGTCGGCCCGCCCGAACTGCGGGGCGAAGCACTGGGGCTGGTCGAACTGGCGGGCCGCGGCTGCGGAGTGCTGGGCACGCCGGAACTCGCCCCGGGCGAACTGCGCGCGGCACAGCTCACCGAGCTGGGCGAGCCCCGCCCGGTCCTGATGCACCTCGGCGGCCTGCTCGGCGAGGTCGGCATCGCCCTGGTGGGCCTCGCCTGCTCCGCGGACGACGAGGCGGCGTACTGGCGGTGCATGGAGGCCATCGACGCGGCGGACGAGTCCCGCGACCGGGTCCAGGAAATGCTCCGCAAACTGGCAGACCGCGACGAGTCCCTACCGGAACGGGAGGCCGGCTGACGCACGCCCCCGCTCCCGCGGGCAGTCGTGCCGCAGGGCGGCACGGGTGGGCTGGGGGTACCCCCTCTGGGGGAGGCACCCCGCAAACGCCGGGCTGCGCGAACGCCCCCCGCTCCACACCCACGCCGGGGCACCCCGCAAACGCGCGCCGGGCCGCACACCCCCCGGCCCACACCCACGCCGGGGCACCCCGCAAACGCGCGCCGGGCCGCACACCCCCCGGCCCACACCCACGCCGGGGCACCCCGCAAACGCCGGCTCCCGCCCGCAACCGTGCAGGATGGAGCCATGGATCTTCGCATCTTCACCGAGCCCCAGCAGGGCGCCACCTACGACACCCTCCTCACCGTCGCCAAGGCCACGGAAGCCCTCGGCTTCGACGCCTTCTTCCGCTCGGACCACTACCTCAGCATGGGCTCCGCCGACGGCCTGCCCGGCCCCACCGACGCCTGGATCACCCTCGCCGGCCTCGCCCGCGAGACCAACCGCATCCGGCTCGGCACCCTGATGACCGCCGCCACCTTCCGCCTCCCCGGCGTGCTCGCCATCCAGGTCGCCCAGGTCGACCAGATGTCCGGCGGCCGTGTCGAACTCGGCCTGGGCGCGGGCTGGTTCGAGGAGGAGCACAAGGCGTACGGCATCCCCTTCCCGAAGGAGAAGTTCGCCCGCCTCGAAGAGCAGCTGGAGATCGTCACCGGCCTGTGGGCCACCGAGACCGGCCGGACCTTCGACCACCACGGCACCCACTACGACCTCACCAAGTCCCCCGCGCTCCCCAAGCCGGCCCAGTCCAAGGTGCCGGTCCTCATCGGCGGCCACGGCGCGACCCGCACCCCGCGCCTGGCGGCCCGGTTCGCGGACGAGTTCAACATGCCCTTCGCCGGCATCGAGGACACCGTGCGCCAGTTCGACCGGGTCCGCGACGCCGCCCGGGAGGCCGGCCGCGACCCGGGCGACCTCGTCTACTCCAACGCCCTCGTCGTCTGCGTCGGCAAGGACGACCAGGAGGTCGCCCGCCGCGCCGCCGCGATCGGCCGCGAGGTCGACGAACTCAGGACCAACGGCCTGGCGGGCTCCCCGGCCGAGGTCGTCGACAAGATCGGCCGCTACGCCGAGACCGGCTCCAGCCGCATCTACCTCCAGGTCCTCGACCTGCACGACCTCGACCACCTGGAACTGATCTCCGCCCAGGTCCAGTCCCAGCTGTCGTAGACACGAGCTCCACGGGAACCGGGGCCGTCCGTACGGAACGGGCGGCCCCGCCGCATCCGCCCGTAAATTCCCGGAGCATCCCCGACCGTTCCCGGTACGTTGGCACCGTACGCCCGAACCCGGCGTGTATCCCCAGCTCAGAAGGTTCCCCGAGGTGTAACCACCGTGTTCCTGACGATCAGTACCACCGGCTCCGCCGAGCGCCCGGCGACCGATCTCGGTTTCCTGCTGCACAAGCATCCCGAGAAGGCGCAGGCGTTCTCCACGTCCTACGGCACGGCCCACGTCCTCTACCCCGAGGCGGACGCCGAGCGCTGCACGGCGGCGCTGCTGCTGGAGGTGGACGCGGTGGCACTGGTCCGGCGCGGCAAGGGCAAGGGCCGTGGCGGCGCTCCCGACGCGGCACTCGCGCAGTACGTCAACGACCGCCCGTACGCGGCGTCCTCCCTGCTCGCCGTCGCGCTGAGCGGTGTCTTCTCCAGCGCCATGCGCGGTGTGTGCGCCGCCCGCCCGGAGCTGCCCGCGCGGCCGCGCCCCCTGCGTGTCGAGGTGCCCGCGCTGCCCGCCCGCGGCGGCCCCGAACTCGTCCGCCGGCTCTTCGAGCCGCTCGGCTGGACGGTCACCGCCGAGCCCGTGGCCCTGGACGCCGAGTTCCCCGAGTGGGGCGACTCGCGGTACGTGCGCCTGGTCCTGGAGGCGGACACGCTCACCCTCGCCGAGGCCCTGCGCCACCTCTACGTCCTGCTCCCCGTCCTCGACGACGCCAAGCACTACTGGGTCGCCCCCGACGAGGTCGACAAGCTGCTGCGGGCCGGTGAGGGCTGGCTGCCCGCGCACCCGGAGCAGAAGCTGATCACCAGCCGCTACCTGTCCCGCCGCTGGTCGCTGACCCGGCAGGCGATGGAGCGCCTCGAACTGGTCCGGCTGGCCGAGGCGGACGACAGCGACGTCGAGGAGATCGACAACGCCGTGGCGGCGGAGACCGAGTCCGAGGAGAAGCCGACCCCGCTCGCCGTGCAGCGGCGGGAGGCGATCCTCGCCGCGCTCCGCGCCTGTGGCGCCGCCCGGGTGCTCGACCTCGGCTGCGGCCAGGGCCAGCTCGTGCAGGCACTGCTCAGGGACCCGTCCTTCACCGAGATCGTCGGCGTCGACGTGTCGATGCGGGCGCTCACCATCGCCTCCCGGCGGCTCAAACTGGACCGCATGGGGGAGCGGCAGGCGGCGCGCGTCCAGCTCTTCCAGGGGTCGCTGGCCTACACCGACAAGCGGCTGGGGGGCTACGACGCCGCCGTGCTCAGCGAGGTGATCGAGCACCTCGACCTGCCCCGGCTGCCCGCCCTGGAGTACGCGGTGTTCGGTGCCGCCCGCCCCCGTACGGTCCTCGTGACCACCCCCAACGTCGAGTACAACGTGCGCTGGGAGACCCTCCCGGCCGGCCATGTCCGGCACGGCGACCACCGCTTCGAGTGGACCCGCGAGGAGTTCCGCGCCTGGGCGGCCGAGGTGGCCGAACGGCACGGATACGCGGTGGAGTTCGTGCCCGTGGGCCCGGACGACCCCGAGGTCGGACCACCCACCCAGATGGCCGTGTTCACGGCCGGCACCGTGAAGGAGGCGAAGGCCGCATGACCACCACCACCGGGACCCCGCAGCCGCGAGGCCGCACCCTGCCCGTCACCGACCTCTCCCTCGTGGTGCTCGTCGGCGCCTCCGGTTCGGGCAAGTCGACCTTCGCGCGCCGCCACTTCAAGCCGACCGAGGTCATCTCCTCCGACTTCTGCCGTGGTCTGGTCGCCGACGACGAGAACGACCAGAGCGCGAGCCGCGACGCCTTCGACGTGCTGCACTACATCGCCGGCAAGCGGCTGGCCGCCGGCCGCCGTACCGTCGTCGACGCGACCAACGTGCAGCAGGACGGCCGGCGGCAGTTGATCGAGCTGGCCAAGCGGTACGACGTCCTGCCGATCGCCATCGTGCTCGACGTGCCCGAGCAGGTGTGCGCCGAGCGCAACGCGGCCCGCACCGACCGGGCCGACATGCCCCGCCGGGTCATCCAGCGCCACACCCGCGAACTGCGACGCTCCCTGCGGCACCTGGAGCGCGAGGGGTTCCGCAAGGTGCACGTGCTGCGCGGTGCGGAGGAGGTCGAGCACGCCGGCGTCGTCACCGAGAAGCGGTTCAACGACCTCACCCACCTCACCGGACCCTTCGACATCGTCGGCGACGTCCACGGCTGCTCCACCGAACTGGAGGCGCTGCTGGGCAAGCTGGGTTACGTCGACGGCGTGCACCCCGAGGGCCGTACCGCCGTCTTCGTCGGCGACCTCGTCGACCGCGGCCCGGACAGCCCCGCCGTACTGCGCCGTGTGATGGCCATGGTGAAGGCGGGCAGAGCGCTGTGCGTGCCCGGCAACCACGAGAACAAGTTCGGCCGGTACCTCAAGGGCCGCAAGGTCCAGCACACCCACGGACTCGCCGAGACCATCGAGCAGATGGGCGAGCAGAGCGAGGAGTTCCGTGCCGAGGTACGGGAGTTCATCGACGGACTGGTCAGCCACTACGTCCTCGACGGCGGCCGGCTGGTGGTCTGCCACGCCGGTCTGCCGGAGAAGTACCACGGCCGCACCTCCGGCCGGGTCCGCAGCCACGCCCTCTACGGCGACACCACCGGCGAGACCGACGAGTTCGGCCTGCCCGTGCGCTACCCGTGGGCGGAGGACTACCGCGGCCGGGCCGCCGTCGTCTACGGCCACACCCCCGTCCCGGAGGTGACCTGGCTCAACAACACCATCTGCCTGGACACCGGCGCCGTCTTCGGCGGCAAGCTCACCGCGCTGCGCTGGCCGGAGCGGGAACTGGTCGACGTACCGGCCGAGCGGGTCTGGTACGAGCCGGCCCGCCCGCTGCACACCGAGGCCCCCGGCGGCCACGAGGGCCGCCCGCTGGACCTGGCGGACGTGCACGGCCGCCGCTTCGTCGAGACCCGGCACCACGGCCGGATATCGATCCGCGAGGAGAACGCCGCCGCGGCCCTGGAGGTCATGAGCCGCTTCGCGATCGACCCGCGCCTGCTGCCGTACCTCCCGCCGACCATGGCCCCCACCGCCACCTCGCACCTCGACGGCTACCTGGAGCACCCGGTCGAGGCGTTCGCCCAGTACGAGCGGGACGGTGTCGCCCGGGTCGTGTGCGAGGAGAAGCACATGGGCTCCCGCGCGGTCGCCCTGGTCTGCCGCGACGCCGACGTGGCCGCCAAGCGCTTCGGCGCCACGGGAGGCCCGACCGGCTCGCTCTACACCCGCACCGGCCGCCCCTTCTTCGACGACCGGGCCGTCACGGAGGAGATCCTCGGCCGGCTGCGCACAGCCGTCACCGAGGCCGGCCTCTGGGAGGAACTCGACACCGACTGGATGCTGTTGGACGCCGAGCTCATGCCGTGGTCGCTGAAGGCGTCCGGACTGCTGCGCTCCCAGTACGCGGCGGTCGGCGCCGCCTCCGGCGCGGTCCTCCCGGGCGCCCTGGCGGCCCTGGAGGGCGCCGCGGCCCGCGGCGTGGACGTCAAGGACCTGCTGAACCGCCAGCGCGAACGCGCCGACTCCGCCTCGGCGTTCACCGACGCGTACCGCCGTTACTGCTGGACCACCGACGGCCTGGACGGCGTCCGCCTGGCCCCGTTCCAGATCCTCGCCGTCCAGGGCCGCAGCCTCGCCGCCCTGCCCCACGACGAGCAGCTCTCCCTCATCGACCGCCTGGTCGAGCACGACACCACCGGACTGCTGCAGACCACCCGCCGCCTCTACGTCGACACGGCCGACCCCGAGTCCGTACGCGCCGGAGTCGACTGGTGGCTGGAGATGACCGGACGCGGCGGCGAGGGCATGGTCGTCAAGCCGGTCGGCGGCCTGGTGAGATGGGGGTCCCCCCGCTCGAGCGAAGCCGAGAGTGGGGGAGAGAAGGGCCGCCCGGTGCAGCCCGGCATCAAGTGCCGGGGCCGCGAGTACCTGCGGATCATCTACGGCCCCGAGTACACCCGCCCGGAGAACCTGGCCCGCCTGCGCAACCGCTTCCTCAACCACAAGCGCTCCCTCGCCCTGCGCGAGTACGCCCTCGGCCTGGAGGCCCTGGACCGCCTCGCCGAGGGCGAGCCGCTGTGGCGCGTCCATGAGCCGGTCTTCGCCGTACTGGCCCTGGAGTCGGAGCCGGTGGACCCGCGGCTTTGACATGCTCGCCGCCCTGAAGGACGGTGACTCCCGCCCACCGCGCCGTTGAGGTCTGCGGTGTCGGGTGCCCGCCTCGCTGCGCGATGCGGGCGCGGGCGCCCGTCCTACCCGCGCTCGACAGGCTGTCGCGGCCGGTCCGGCCGCCTCTGTGACGCGGACGCGTGCCGCGGCCCTGTCCGGACCGGTCCGCGGCACGCCGATCTCCTGCGCGGTGGCTGACGGAAGCGGATTTCCGGAACCAGGAACCCCGGGGACAGGGGTGAACACGCGCCCGGACGGTCAGGATGAAAGGCATGACCTACCACGTCGACTCCGAGGCCGGGCGGCTGCGCCGCGTCATCCTGCACCGGCCCGATCTCGAGCTCAAAAGGCTCACCCCCAGCAACAAGGACGCCCTGCTCTTCGACGACGTGCTCTGGGTGCGCCGGGCGCGCGCCGAGCACGACGGGTTCGCCGACGTCCTGCGCGACCGGGGCGTCACCGTCCATCTCTTCGGTGACCTGCTCGCCGAGACGCTGGACCTCCCGGCGGCCCGCGCGCTCGTCCTGGACCGCGTCTTCGACGAGAAGGAGTACGGCCCGCTGGCCACCGACCACCTGCGTGCCGCGTTCGAGACGCTCCCGGCGCCCGAGCTCGCCGAGGTGCTGATCGGCGGGATGACCAAGCGGGAGTTCCTGGACGCCCACCCGGAGCCCACCTCCGTGCGCTTCCACGCCATGGAGCTCGACGACTTCCTGCTCGGCCCGCTGCCCAACCACCTCTTCACCCGCGACACCTCCGCCTGGATCTACGACGGCGTCGCCATCAACGCGATGCGGTGGCCGGCCCGGCAGCGCGAGACCGTGCACTTCGAGGCGATCTACCGGCACCACCCGCTGTTCCGCGCGGAGCCCTTCCACGTCTGGTCCGAGGGGCAGGCCGACTACCCGTCCACCATCGAGGGCGGGGACGTGCTGGTCATCGGCGACGGCGCGGTGCTGATCGGGATGAGCGAGCGGACCACCCCGCAGGCGGTGGAGATGCTCGCGCACAAGCTGTTCGCGGCCGGCTCCGCCGAGACCATCGTCGCGCTCGACATGCCGAAGCGCCGCGCCTTCATGCACCTGGACACCGTGATGACGATGGTCGACGGCGACACCTTCACCCAGTACGCCGGCCTCGGCATGCTCCGCTCGTACACCATCGAGCCGGGCGCGGGGGACAAGGAGCTGAAGGTCACCGACCATCCGGCGGAGCACATGCACCGCGCGATCGCCGCCGCCCTCGGGCTCAGTGAGATCCGGGTGCTGACCGCCACCCAGGACGTGCACGCCGCCGAGCGCGAGCAGTGGGACGACGGCTGCAACGTCCTGGCCGTCGAACCGGGCGTCGTCGTCGCCTACGAGCGGAACGCCACCACCAACACGCACCTGCGCAAGCAGGGCATCGAGGTGATAGAGATCCCCGGCAGCGAGCTGGGCCGGGGCAGGGGCGGGCCGCGCTGCATGAGCTGTCCCGTCCAGCGGGACGCGGTGTAGGGGAAACCGCACGAAGGGGCTGTATAGAAATACAAAACTTCGTATAGACTTCCAGGCGTTCGTGTCCCCCATCCCTGGAGCGCCCCATGGCGACTGTCCCGACCGCCCTCGCCGGCCGCCACTTCCTCAAGGAGCTGGACTTCACCGCGCCGGAGTTCCTCGGCCTGCTGGAGCTGGCCGCCGAACTGAAGGCCGCCAAGCGGGCCGGGACCGAGCACCGGTACCTGCGGGGCAGGAACATCGCGCTGATCTTCGAGAAGACCTCGACGCGTACGCGCTGCGCGTTCGAGGTCGCGGCCGCCGACCAGGGCGCCTCGACGACGTACCTCGACCCGTCCGGCTCGCAGATCGGCCACAAGGAGTCCGTGAAGGACACCGCGCGGGTTCTGGGCCGGATGTTCGACGGGATCGAGTACCGGGGGGACGGCCAGGCCAAGGTGGAGGAGCTCGCGGCGTACGCGGGGGTGCCCGTCTACAACGGGCTCACCGACGACTGGCACCCCACCCAGATGCTCGCCGACGTGCTCACGATGACCGAGCACAGCGCCAAGCCGCTCACGGACATCGCCTTCGCCTACCTCGGCGACGCCCGCTTCAACATGGGCAACTCCTACCTCGTGACCGCCGCCCTGCTGGGCATGGACGTACGGATCGTCGCCCCGAAGGCCTACTGGCCCGCCCAGGAGATCGTCGACCGGGCGCGGGAGCTGGCCGTGTCGAGCGGGGCGCGTGTCACGCTCACCGAGGACGTCGCCGAGGGCGTCGCGGGCGCCGATTTCGTCGCCACGGACGTCTGGGTCTCCATGGGGGAGCCCAAGGACGTCTGGGGCGAGCGGATCAAGGCCCTCGCCCCGTACGCGGTGACCATGGACGTCCTGCGTGCCACCGGCAACCCGGACGTCAGGTTCCTGCACTGCCTGCCGGCCTTCCACGACCTCGGCACCAAGGTCGGCCAGGAGGTCTTCGAGGCCCACGGGCTCACCTCCCTGGAGGTGACCGACGAGGTGTTCGAGTCGGCGCACTCGGTGGTCTTCGACGAGGCGGAGAACCGTATGCACACGATCAAGGCCGTCCTGGTCGCGACCCTCGCCTGAGCCCCCGCGTCCCGCTCAGACCGGGCGCCGCTGGCCCGGCAGCCGGAACCACACCGCCTTGCCGGACTCGGTGGGGCGGTGCCCGCAGGACGAGCTGAGGGTGCGGATCAGCAGCAGCCCCCGCCCGTGCTCCTGCCAGGGGTCGGGTACGCCGAGGGGCGTCGGGCGGGTGAGATCGCCGGGCGGCTCCGGGTCGGCGTCGTGCACCTCGACCTGGCAGCCGGCCGGCAGCAGCCGCACCACCAGCTCTATCGGCGTGCTCCCCGAGGTGTGCTCCACGGCGTTCGCCACCAGCTCCGCCGTCAGCAGCTCCGCGGTGTCGCAGTCGGCGGAGTGCTCCCGCTCGGCCAGCGCCGTACGGACCAGCGCACGGGCCACGGGCACCGCCGCGGTGGTGTGCGGCAGTGCGACGCGCCAGGAGGTGGAGGCGGTGGGAGGTTCGTACACAGTGGGTCCGTTCATGGAGCGGGTGCTCCTGCTTTCAGCCGCCCATCGTACGGCGCACCCGCCAGGGCCCTTCGAGGGGGCGGTCCTCGCCGCGCACAGGACGGCGCCCGAACGGCGTATCGCGTGCACATGACGACGGTCACCGACGGGTGATAACTTCATGGGGCAGAGCTCACTGAGCAGCGCAGTGCCCGCCCTAGGAGGCCGCCCTCATGAGTCCCTTCACCGGCTCCGCCGCCCGCACCGCCCGCTGGGAGCATCTGCGCGTCGACGTCGCCGACGGTGTCGCCACCGTCACCCTCGCCCGCCCCGACAAGCTCAACGCGCTCACCCTCGGCGCCTACGCCGACCTGCGCGACCTGCTCGCCGAACTGTCCCGGGAGCGGGCCGTACGCGCCCTGGTGCTGGCCGGCGAGGGCCGCGGCTTCTGCTCCGGCGGCGACGTCGACGAGATCATCGGCGCGACCCTCTCGATGGACACCGCCCAGCTCCTCGACTTCAACCGGATGACCGGCCAGGTGGTGCGGGCGGTACGGGAGTGCCCGTTCCCGGTGATCGCCGCGGTGCACGGAGTGGCGGCGGGCGCCGGCGCGGTCCTCGCCCTGGCCGCCGACTTCAGGGTCGCCGACCCCAGCGCCCGCTTCGCCTTCCTCTTCACCCGGGTCGGCCTGTCGGGCGGCGACATGGGCGCGGCGTACCTCCTGCCACGGGTCGTCGGCCTGGGTCACGCCACCCGGCTGCTGATGCTGGGCGAACCGGTACGCGCACCGGAGGCCGAACGCATCGGCCTGATCAGCGCGCTGACGGACGAGGGCCACGCCGACGAGGCCGCCCGGACCCTGGCCCACCGCCTGGCCGACGGCCCCGCCCTGGCCCACGCCCAGACGAAGGCCCTCCTGACAGCCGAACTGGACATGCCCCTGTCGGCATCGATCGAACTGGACGCCTCGACCCAGGCCCTCCTGATGAACGGCGAGGACTACGCCGAATTCCATGCGGCGTTCACAGAGAAGCGCTCTCCGAAGTGGCAGGGGAGGTAGCGGAATGCTCTCGACCAAGGGGACTACGTCATCCTCAGGAGCGCGGGGCCGTTCTGAATCTGCGGCTACCGCCGCGGGGGCGCGATCAACCACAACGGCGCCGCACCCGCCCAAGCTGCCGAACCACCCCCGACGCATCGCGATCATCGGCGGAGGCCCGGGAGGCCTCTACACCGCCGCACTGCTCAAACGTCTCGCCCCCGACCGCCAGGTCACCGTGTGGGAGCGCAACGCCCCCGAAGACACCTTCGGTTTCGGCGTCGTCCTCTCCGACGAAACCCTCGGCGGCATCGAACACGCCGACCCCGAGGTCCACGAAGCCCTCCAGCAAGCCTTCGTCCACTGGGACGACATCGACATCGTCCACCGGAACACCCTCCAGACCTCCGGAGGACACCGCTTCGCCGCCCTGGAAAGGCGCCGCCTCCTGCAGATCCTGCACCACCGCTGCCACTCCCTCGGAGTCGACCTGCGCTTTCGCACCGAGGCCCCCGCCCCTGCCCGGCTGGCGGAGACGTACGACCTGGTCGTGGCCGCCGACGGAGTCCACAGCACCACCCGCGAGGCCTTCGCGGACGTGTTCCGCCCCCACGTCACCGAGCACCGCTGCCGCTACATCTGGCTGGCCGCCGACTTCCCCTTCGACGCCTTCCGCTTCGAGATCGCCGAGACCGGGCACGGCGTGATGCAGCTGCACGGCTACCCCTACTCCGCCGACGCCTCCACCGTGATCGTCGAGATGCGCGACGAGGTCTGGCGCGCCGCCGGATTCGACGAGACGGACGAGACGGAGTCCGTCGGACGCTGCGCCAAGATCTTCTCCGACGCGCTCGGCGGACGCCCGCTGAAGTCCAACAACTCGACGTGGACCATCTTCCGCACGGTCGTCAACGACCGCTGGTCGCACGGCAACATCGTGCTCCTCGGTGACGCCGCCCACACCGCGCACTTCTCCATCGGCTCCGGCACCAAGCTCGCCGTCGAGGACGCGCTGGCACTCGCCGCGTGTCTGGACGAACAGCCCTCCCTGGAAACCGCGTTGACCGCGTACGAGACGGAACGCCGACCGGTCGTCGCCTCCACCCAGCGTGCCGCCCGCGCCAGCCTGGAGTGGTTCGAGAACCTTCCCCTCCACCTCGCCCAGCCGCCCCGCCGGTTCGCCTTCAACCTGCTCACCCGCAGCCGCCGCGTCACCCACGACAACCTGCGGCTGCGCGACGCCCGCTTCACCGGGGCCGTGGAGCGAGAGTTCGGCTGCCCGCCCGGTACGCCCCCGATGTTCACCCCGTTCCGGATGCGCGGACTGACCCTGCGCAACCGGGTCGTCGTCTCGCCCATGGACATGTACTCGGCGGTCGACGGCGTCCCCGGCGACTTCCACCTCGTGCACCTCGGCGCCCGCGCGCTGGGCGGGGCCGGGCTGGTGATGACGGAGATGGTGTGCGTCAGTCCCGAGGGGCGCATCACGCCCGGCTGCGCGGGCCTCTACACCGGCCGGCAGGCCGAGGCGTGGCGGCGGATCACCGACTTCGTGCACACGCGGGCGCCCGGCACCGCGATCGGCGTGCAGCTCGGCCACAGTGGCCGCAAGGGCTCGACCAAGCTGATGTGGGAGGGCATGGACGAGCCGCTCGACGACGGCAACTGGCCCCTCGTCGCCGCCTCGCCCCTGCCGTACAAGCCCGGTGGCCAGGTGCCGCGCGAACTGTCCCGGGCCCAGCTCACCGACCTGCGGGAGCAGTTCACGGCCGCCGCCGTACGGGCCGCGCGGGCCGGTTTCGACCTGCTGGAACTGCACTGCGCCCACGGCTACCTGCTCTCCGGCTTCCTCTCCCCGCTCACCAACCACCGCACCGACGCCTACGGCGGCTCGCCGGAGAAACGGCTCCGCTTCCCGCTGGAGGTGTTCGACGCGGTGCGCGCGGTGTGGCCCGGCGACCGGCCGATGACCGTCCGGATCTCCGCCACCGACTGGGCGGAGGGCGGCACCACGGCCGACGACGCGGTCGCGATCGCCCGCGCCTTCGCCGCGCACGGCGCCGACGCGATCGACGTGTCGACCGGGCAGGTCGTGGCCGACGAGACACCGGAGTTCGGGCGCTCGTACCAGACCCCGTTCGCCGACCGGGTACGGCACGAGGCGGGCGTCCCGGTGATCGCGGTCGGCGCGATCTCCTCCTGGGACGACGTCAACTCCCTGCTCCTGGCCGGGCGCACGGACCTGTGCGCACTGGCCCGCCCCCACCTCTACGACCCCCACTGGACGCTCCACGCGGCGGCCGAGCAGGGCTACGAGGGTCCGGGCGCGGTCTGGCCGGCACCGTACCGTGCGGGCAGCAGACGGCCCCGGACCGGCCGCACGGACGCACCCAAACCCCGTCTCAGCCTCGGGACGTGACCCCGGACGTCATGAGTTCCGCCCGCCGGGCCGGCCCGTGCTCCGCCAGCATCGCGTGGACCGCGTCGGCCGACTCCCACGGGGGCTGCGCCTCCGTGCGCAGGACCAGCGCCGGGTCGGTGGGCGGCTCGTACGGATCGTCGACGCCGGTGAGCCCGGTGAGCCCGGTGAGCCCGGTGAGCCCGGTGAGCCAGACGGTGGCCCCCCGGGTCCTCGCTGCGGTGGTCATGCGCGATCGTCCTCTTTTCCCCGGTCCGCCCTGCCACACGGGGGAGGCAGGGCGAGGAATGTGAGAGGACGGGTTGACATCTCTCCCGGCTGAAGCAGGGAGATTCAGCCCTCGCGGGTTGAGCTTTCTGCTTCATCGACAGCAGCCGACCCGAACAAACGGCAAGGGCTGGTGTACCAGCCATCGGTCTTACGCCGGCTCCACAGACCTGACATTCCGCCTGCCCGGCGGTAGACCCGGTCGACCTGGTTCTCGCCGACCGGGCGAAGCCGACCCTACCGCCCATTCCGCCCAACTCCTGCTGCGCGGCGGGACGGTCCTTCGCCCTGAGAGCGAAGCCCCGCTTCCTGCCCTGCTCCGCAGAAGTTCGCTTCCTCCCCCGCCCGAAGGCAGGGGTATTCACGGAGAGGTCTGATGAACAGGCTGAGGGTTGGCTGAGGGTTGGCTGAGTGGGGCCGGGCCGCTACACGCCCACGAACGCCGCCCCGGCGTCCCGCAGCCGCTCGTGCAGGGAGCGGAAGACGGCCGCCGAGCGGATGCCCGGCCAGTCGGCGGGGAGCAGGGCGGCGGGCAGGCCGGGGTCGGTGTAGGGGAGGTGGCGCCAGGAGTCCAGGGCGAGGAGGTAGTCGCGGTAGGCGTCCTCGGGCGGGGTGTCGGTGCGCCGCTCCCAGGCGCGCAGTACGCGCGCGTGCCGGTCCAGGAACGCCTCGTGCTGCTCGGCGATCCCGGCCAGGTCCCACCAGCGGGCGACGGCCTCCGCGGTGGGGGCGAAGCCCAGGTGCTCGCCGCGGAAGAAGTCGACGTAGTTGTCGAGGCGCAGGCGCTCCAGGGTGTGCCTGGTCTCCTCGTACAGCCGCGCGGGGGCGATCCACACGCCGGGGGCCGCCGTGCCGAAGCCGAGGCCGGACAGCCGGGAGCGCAGGACGTGCCGCTTCTGCCGTTCGGACTCCGGTACGGAGAACACGGCGAGCACCCAGCCCTCGTCCTCCGGCGGATCGGTGGCGTACACGCGGTGGTCGCCGTCGTCGAGCAACTGGCGTGCTTCGGGGGAGAGTTCGTATCCGGCCGCGCCCTGTGCGGTGCGCGCGGGGAGGAGCAGGCCGCGCCGTTTGAGCCGGGACACCGAGGAGCGGACGGACGGGGCGTCCACGCCGACCGCGGCCAGCAGCCGGATCAGCTCGGCGACGGGCACCGGGCCCGGCACGGAGCGGCCGTACGCGCCGTAGAGCGTGACGATGAGGGATCTCGGAGCGTGGGGGGCTTGCTGGTCGGACACGTTGATCATCTTAGGTCGTATACGGATGGCGGGATTCCCCGGCGTCACGCACGGTCGTCCCCCGTCCCGGTGCGAGTGCGCAGCCGGAACCGCTGGAGCTTGCCGGTGGCCGTGCGGGGCAGGGCGTCCATGAACACGATCTCCCGCGGGCACTTGTACGGCGCGAGCTCGGACTTCACGAAGGCGCGCAGCGCCTCGGCGTCGCGTTCCGCGCCCTCCTCGACGACCGTGTACGCCACCACGACCTGACCGCGTGCCTCGTCCGGCCGCCCGACCACCGCCGCCTCCACGACGTCCGGGTGGCGCAGCAGGGCGTCCTCGACCTCGGGGCCCGCGATGTTGTACCCGGCCGAGATGATCATGTCGTCGGCGCGGGCGACGTACCGGAAGTAGCCGTCGGGGTCGCGGACATAGGTGTCGCCGGTGATGTTCCAGCCGCCGCGCACGTACTCCCGCTGGCGCGGGTCGGCGAGGTAGCGGCAGCCGACGGGGCCGCGCACCGCGAGCAGTCCCGGCTCCCCGTCGGGCACGGGCGTGCCGTCGGCGTCCTGCACGCGCGCCTGCCAGCCGGGGACCGGAACTCCCGTCGCTCCGGGGCGGATCGCCTCGTCGGCGGCGGAGACGAAGATGTGCAGCAGTTCGGTGGCGCCGATACCGTTGATGATCCGCAGCCCGGTGCGCTCGTGCCAGGCCCGCCAGGTGGCGGCGGGCAGGTTCTCGCCCGCCGAGACGCAGCGGCGCAGCGACGAGACGTCGTGGCCGTCGAGTCCGGCGAGCATCGCGCGGTAGGCGGTGGGCGCGGTGAACAGCACCGACACCCTGTGCTCGGCGACCGCGGGCAACAGCTGGTCCGGGTGCGCCTGTTCGAGGAGCAGCGCGCTCGCCCCGGCCCGCAGCGGGAACACGACCAGGCCGCCGAGGCCGAAGGTGAAGCCCAGCGGGGGACTGCCGGCGAACACGTCGTCCGCGACCGGCTTCAGCACGTGCCGGGAGAAGGTGTCCGCGATCGCCAGCACGTCCCGGTGGACGTGCATGCAGCCCTTGGGGCGTCCGGTGGTGCCGGAGGTGAAGGCGATCAGCGCCACGTCGTCGGCCGCGGTCGGCACGGCCTCGTACGGCGTCGTGGGCGCCGGGCGGTTCAGCAGGTCGCCGGGGGAGTCGCCGCCGTAGGTGGTGAGGGAGAGGTCCGGGACCCCGGCCTTGGCGAGGTCGTCGACGGCCCTGATGTCGCACAGGGCGTGGCGGACCTCGGCGATCCCGCAGATGGTGCTCAGCTCGTGCGGGCGCTGCCGGTCCAGCACGGTGACGGCGATCGCGCCCGCCTTCAGCACCGCCAGCCAGCAGGCGGCCAGCCACGGCGTGGTGGGGCCGCGCAGCAGCACCCGGTTGCCGGGGACGATCCCGAGGTCGCCGGTGAGGAGGTGCGCGAGCCGGTCCACGCGGGCGCGCAGCTCGCCGTACGTCCAGGGCGCGTTGTCGGGGGTGCGGAACGCCGGGCGGTCGTCGGGCGGGCCGTGCAGCAGTTCGGCGGCGCAGTTCAGCCGGTCGGGGTAGTGCAGCTCCGGCAGGTCGAAGCGGAGCTCGGGCCACTGGTCGGGTGGCGGGAGGTGGTCGCGGGCGAAGGTGTCGACGTGCGCGGTGGCCCGTGGGTTCATGACGGTTCGCCCCCTTGGCGTGGTGGGCTCGCATCAGGAGCGTATCGTGTCGGTGACGGCAGTCAACGGTCCGCGATAACCTCGGGAGTGGCCCAGCGGCGAGGGAAGGGACCGGCGATGACCGCATTCTCGCTCGAACCGGAACGACTCGCCTGGTGCGCGGAGCTGCGCGCCCTGGCCGCGGAACGCCTGCGGCCGCTCGCCGAGAAGGGTGAACCCGGCCGGGTCAACCGTCCCCTCCTCGCCGGACTCGGCACCCTCGGCCTGCTGCCCCGCCTGTTCACCTCCGGCGCCCTCGATCTGTGCCTGATGCGCGAGTCCCTGGCCCACGCCTGCACCGAGGCGGAGACCGCCCTGGCCCTCCAGGGCCTCGGCGCCCACCCCGTCCACACCCACGGCACCCCCGCCCAGCGCGCCCGCTGGCTCCCCCGGGTGGCCGACGGCACCGCGGTGGCGGCCTTCGCCCTGAGCGAGCCGGACGCGGGCTCGGACGCGGCGGCCCTGACCCTCACGGCGGAACCGTCCGGCGGGGCCGCCCCGACGGTGACACCCCGGCGGGCCGCACCGCGCCGCGGCGAGCGCGGCGGGGTGTCGGATGCCCGGTTCGAGGCCCGGACCGGGCCGGCCGGGGACGCCGCCGCGTCGGGTGTCCCGGGACGGGCCGAGCGCGGTGCGGCTTCGGACGTCCGGCCGACCGGACCGGCTGAGGCCCCGGACGTGCCGGCGCGAGGCCGCTCGGTACCGGACGAGTGGGATGGCCGAGCAGGTGCTGGGCTGCGGGACGGGGAGTCCGGTGCGGTGGCGCGGCACGGGCGCGCCGCCGCACGGGGTGTTCCGGTGGGGGCCGAGGAGACGGCCGCGCCGGTGTCGGGCGCGCGAGACGGCCGGGCGGGCACCCGCGCGCGGGCGACCGGGCCGGTGCCGGTGGGGGACGGGGCGGTGGGGGACGGGGCGGTGGGGGACGGACCGGCGCGGGACGGGGCGGCGGGGAACGGGGCGGGGGAGGGCGGACCGGCGGGGGAGGCCGCCGTCTCCGATCCGCCGTCGTCCCTGGCCGCCGAGTCCGACGGGCCGGACGGCTGGCGGCTCACCGGCGAGAAGTGCTGGATCTCCAACGCCCCCGAGGCCGACTTCTACACCGTCTTCGCCCGTACCACCCCCGGCGCCGGCGCACGTGGTGTGACCGCCTTCCTGGTCCCCGCCGACCGCCCTGGACTCACCGGGGCCGCCCTCGACATGCTCTCCCCGCACCCCATCGGCGCCCTCCGCTTCGACGCCGTACCGGTGACCGCCGGCGACGTGCTCGGCGAGGTCGACCGGGGGTTCCGGGTCGCCATGGACACCCTCAACCTGTTCCGCCCCAGCGTCGGCGCCTTCGCGGTCGGCATGGCCCAGGCCGCCCTGGACGCGACCCTCGCCCACACCGCCCGGCGGGACGCGTTCGGCGGCAAGCTGAAGGACCTGCAGTCCGTCGCCCACCAGGTCGCCGAGATGGCGCTGCGCACGGAGTCCGCCCGGCTCATGGTGTACGCGGCGGCGACGGCGTACGACGAGGGCGCCGACGGTGTCCCTGGGCGCGCCGCGATGGCGAAGCTGCTGGCCACCGAGACCGCGCAGTACGTCGTCGACCGGGCCGTCCAGTTGCACGGGGCCCGCGCCCTGCAACGCGGGCACCTCCTCGAACACCTCTACCGCGAGGTCCGCGCACCCCGCGTCTACGAGGGGGCGAGCGAAGTGCAACGGGGCATCATCGCCAAGGAGTTGTACAGGAACCTGGAGGACCGGTGACCGCCGAGCGCGTCAACCCGCCCGAGCTCTCCCCGCCGGCCGGCTTCTCGCACGCCGTCGTCGCCACCGGCTCCCGGCTGGTGTTCCTGGCCGGCCAGACCGCCCTCGACGCCGACGGCGAGGTGGCCGGCGACACCCTGCCCGAACAGTTCACGCGGGCCCTCACCAACCTCCTCACCGCCCTGCGCGCGGCCGGCGGCACCCCCGCCGACCTGGCCCGCGTCACCGTCTACGCCACCGACGTGGCCGCGTACCGCACCCACGCCCGCGAACTCGGCCGCATCTGGCGGGAACTGGCCGGCCGCGACTACCCGGCGATGGCGGTCGTCGGGGTGGTCCGCCTCTGGGACGAACGGGCTTTGGTGGAACTCGACGGCTTCGCCCTGCTGCCCTGAGAGGGGCGGACCGGCCTCGGCGGTGACCGGCCCAGGTGACGACCGGCTCAGGCGGCGACCGTGAGCCGGTCGGCGGAGACCCGGCGCGGGGCGACCACCCGGCCGTCGGGGAGCAGTTCGCCGGTGTCGTCGACTATGTCCATCAGCCTTGCGGGTGTCTTTGATGTCCAACTCGCTGCCATGAAAGGGCCTTTCGGTGCTACATGGACGGGTTCTGTTCGCCTGTCCATGTCGTTCTGGGGTGTGGTGTGTCGTTCGCAGTGCAGAGGCTGCGGTTGTCCGAGGACGGTCCGGTCTCGTACACCGTGGTGGGGGACGACGGCTTGCCCGTCGGTGACGTGGAGGACTTCCTCGCGTACCTGACGGCGAGGGGTGCATCGCCGAACACGGTCCAGGGCTACGCCTACGACCTGCGCGACTTCTTCGTCTGGTTGGAACAGATGGGCTTGGACTTCCGGCGCTTGCGGCTGGAGGTGGTCGCCCAGTTCTTCGATTGGCTGCGTCGTCCGAAGCCGGCCCGAGCGCCGGAGGTGTTCGTGCTGCCGGGGGTCGGCCAGGCGCTGGAGAACACCACGCTGCAGCGGAAACGGGCCGCGCTCGCGTCCTTCTACCGGTTCCACGCCAGGCGGGACGAGAGCGTGCCCATGCTGCTGGGAAACCTGCTGGCCAGGCAGCCGACAGGCTCCTACACGCCGATGCTGGCGCACACCCAGCGAGGGGGCGAGGTCGAGTACAGCCCGATCCGCATCCACGCCCACCGCAAGCCGCCCCGGACGCTGACCGATGACGAGGTCCGGCAGCTGATGGGCGCCTGCAACCGGCGCCGGGACCGGTTTCTGATCGCGCTCCTGGACGAGGCGGGGCTGCGGATCAGCGAGGCCCTGGGTCTGCGGCACGCTGACTTGAACCTCCGCAAGGGCGAGGTGCACGTCGTTCCGCGCGAGAACAACGCGAACCAGACCCGGGTCAAGGTCATGAAGGGCCGGATCATCCCGGTGCGGCCGGAGCTGTTCGACCGCTACGCCGCCTACATGGAGAGTGAGTACGGGAGGCTGGACTGCGACTTCGTGTTCGCCAACCTCTTCCGTGCGCCGCTCGGCTCCCCGATGACCCGTGCGAACGTCAACGAGTTGGTCGAGCGCCTGCAGAAGCGGACCGGCATCACGCACTTCTCGCCGCATGTCTGCCGGCACACCTATGCCACACGACTGCTGCGGGCCGAGGTGCCGATCGAGGTCGTGGCCGAGCTCCTCGGTCACGCGAGCCCGCAGACCACCGCCGAGATCTACAGCCATCTCGATGTCGAGGATCATCGCCGGGTACTCCTGTCGGCCGGGATCATCAAGGACAGGGCACCGACCCGGTGAACACGCCCCGCGCGAGAGCAGGCTCCGACGGCCTGCTGGCCAGGCTGATGGAGACGGTGCGCCCGGAGTTCCGGGCGGAGGTGTTCTGTCCACCGCGGGACAGCCCGGTGTTCTTCCCCGGCGAGTGCCGCATTCCGGCCTGCCCGACGACGCTGACCATGGGCCGGCTGAAGCTGTGCCGCACCCACCACCACCGCTGGGCGGCGGCAGGACGACCAGCCGATCTGGACGGCTGGTCCGCTCAGGAGGATGCGCGACTGCGCGAACGACGCCAGGTCTCGGCCTGCCGAGTCTCCGGGTGCAATCGAGCCCGAGTCGCCCACGGCCTGTGTCACCGCCACGCCTCGCGGTGGAACCACGCCGAACGCCCACCCCTCGAAACCTGGCTGGGACGGACCCTCTATCAACCGCCGCGCAAACCCTGGTCCGCCGAGCGGACCTGCGACTTCCCCGACTGCCCGCGCTGGACCGACAGCACCGACGCTCCGCTGTGTCACACCCACCACAACCGGTGGCGCAAGCGCGGCCGACCGGCCCTCGACACCTGGTACGACGACCTCGCTCACCGCGGAGACCCGAAGATCCGCCTGGACCAGCTGACTCCCGCCCTGCGCCTGGAGTTCCAGTTCGGTCTGCAACACCGTCTCGACGAAGGACTGCGCTTCACCCCCGCCCGCGACGTCCGCCGCGCGGTCACCTGGGCCTGCGAGGCACCCATCACCAGCCTCCTCGACTGGGACGAGAGCACCTGGCGCGACCACGTCGCCCCGCTCGGACCCGGCGGGAAACGCCACGGCCACAACGTGGTGGCCTTCCGCTTCATCGCGGACACCCGCTTCGCCCTGGAGCACCTGCTCATCGCCGATGATCCATGGGCTGACCAGTACCCGCGCGACGTCTGGGACCTGCGGCACTTCGCCCTGGCCGAAGGAGAGACGCGCTACCTGCGCTTTGGCCCCATAGCCCAGCCCTGGCTGCGCGAGCTGGTCAAACGATGGTGCCGCTGGCGCATCAGCACGAACATCAGCGTCAACACCGTCGCGCAGAACCTGCGCTCCCTGGCCCATCTCGCTGGGCATCTGTCGCCGGACGCCGCGCCGGCCGATCTGACGCGCGCCAGGATCGAGACGTGGCTCGCCGCCCTGGCCGTCGACTACCCGGACGTGTTCACCCGCCGGGCCACCGTCAACTCGCTGGGCCGTTTCCTTGCCGACGCCCGCGCCCACGACTGGCAGCCGGTCCTGCCGCGCGACGCCATCATCTACAACGACGCTCCGCCACCGCCGCCGGCCAAGCCCCGGTGGATCTCCGAACACCTGATGCGGCAGATGGAGAACCCCGAGAACCTGGCGTTGATCTCCACCGACGACCTCCGCCTCATGGTCCCCTTGCTGATCTCCTGCGGCCTGCGGATGAAGGACGCCCGGCGCCTGCGTTTCGACTGCGTCACCCACGACGACACCGGCGCCCCCTACCTGACCTGGGTCAACCACAAGATCCACGGCCGTATCGCGTTCTTCCCCATCAGCCAGGCCCTGGCCGACGAGATCGCCGCACAACAAAAGCGCGTCCAAGCCCGCTTCCCCACCGGAAGCCGCTTCCTGTTCCCCGGCTGGATGGCCAACCTCAACGGCAGCAAGGCCGTCTCGGACACCTGGTGCCGCGAACAGATGGAGACCTGGCTGGAGCGCATCCGCCTCATCGACGAGCACGGCCGCCCAGCTCGCGTGACCTTCCACCAGTTCCGCCACACGCTGGGCACCCGGCTGATCAACGCCAACGTCCCGCAGCACATCGTCCAGCAACTGCTCGACCACATGTCGCCGCAGATGACGGCCATCTACGCCCGGCTGCACCAGAAGACCCTGCGCGAGCACTGGGAGAAGTCCCTCAAGGTCAACGCCGAAGGCGAAGCCGTCGCGCTGCCCGCGGACCACCCGCTTGCTGATGCGACCTGGATGCGGCTGTCCCTGGTCCGCGCCAAGGTCAGTCTCCCCAACGGCTACTGCGGAGCCCCCATCCAGACGGACTGCGAGTACGCGAACCCTTGCCTGGACTGCCGCTTCTTCATCACCACCGGCGACTTCCTCGACCAGCACCGACGCCAGCGCGAAGAGACCCGCAAGCTCATCGGCGACGCCGAAGAAGCCGGACTGTCGCGCATCGTCGAGAAGAACACCCGCACGCTCGGCAAGCTCGACACCATCATCGACGCCCTGGAACAGGCCGGCCCGCAGCAGATCGTGGCCGGCGGGAAGGTGACCGATCTCGATGCCACCGGCTGACAACGCCCGCTTCCTCGTCGAAGCCTCGAAGGCTCGCAGCCGGCAGGCACGCGAGCGCGCCGAAGAGGCCATCAAGACGGCAGCCCGCCGCAGCGAGCGGCCCACCGTCGTCGGCATCGCGAACGCGGCCGGCGTCTCCAGGTCCTGGCCATACACGCAGACCGACCTCATCACCGCGATCAACCAGCTCCAGCAGCGAGCCCCGGCACCCCACCGCAACCCTCGGCACGCTGTCAGCGACGCCTCCCTGCACCGCAGGCTGGAGACCGCACTCGAACGCAACCGGCAACTCCGCGACCAAGTCGCCGACCTCACCCGGAAACTGGAGACCGCCCACGGGGAGATCCGCCGCCTCCGCACCCTGGCCTAGGACCTCTTGCGGGTCACGAGCGGAGGTTCGATCTCGGGGCCTGCTGGCGCCAGCGGAGCTCCCGCCTGCGACGATGCGCCCATGAGCTATGACCTCGCTGTTTGGGACGGTGACTGTCCCCTCGACAATCACCATGCGGGCTCGACCTACGACGAGCTCTACGAGCGTTACCTGGAATCGGACGATGTCGTCGTGCCTCCGGAGCCGCGCATCACGGCCTACGTGCAAGCACTCGTGGCGCGATACCCCGACGACGAGCGCAGTGTCGTATGGGCGTCGCCACCGGTCCTCGACGAGGCATCGGGCCCGATCGTGTACCTGCTCATGTCCTATGGCAAAGCTGAGGAAGTGTCCGAGTACGCCGCTGCGCTGGCTCGCGAGCACGGACTCATCTGCTTCGATCCGCAGGGAGAATGCCTCCGGTCCTGACGAAGACATGTCCGTCTCGTAGTGACCCTGGTCAGCAGCCTCTTCCGCGTCCGAGATCGACATAACCTCGAAGACGATCGCACCGTCGCACAGCAGGCTCCAGCCCTGCTCGGGGTGGGCGGCCACCACATGTGCGGCCACCACATGTACGGCGGAGTCATTGGTCCTGGGGCAGGAAGACCGGTGGGCACACATGGCGCACCCCCACATAGGTGGAACGATCCGAACGGGTCGTATACGCCGACCATGCCCGGGCCGCACCTGCGCCTGAACCGCCCGCCGGGAAACGTGACAGCCCCCGGACAATCCCGGGACGGTTCCCCGACGGCCGGGGCCGACTCGCCACCGAAGGGGTGACGATGACCGGCCCCGGACCCCGCGCCGGGTACTGGTGGAATCCCTCATCACGCTCATTCCGGGAGGTTCCCCATGCTCGTACGTCCCGCCCTCGGCGTCGCGGCCGGTTCCGCGCTGCTGCTGCTCGGCTTCGCCGCGGCGGCCCCCTCGCCCGCGTCGGCCGCCCCCACCGTTCCCGCGGAGTCCGTGACGGTGGACAAGGAGGGCCGGATGGCCGACGGCTCCGTCACCCTCTCCGGTACCTACCGCTGCCACGGCGGCGAAGGACCGGTCTTCGTCAGCTCCTCGGTCAGCCGGCCCTCGTCCGGCGTCCGCTACTCCCTCAACGGCACCCGCGCGGTGTGCGACGGCGAGGAGCACCGCTGGGAGAGCAGCGGAACCGTGCCCGCCGACGCCCTGAAGGCGGGCCGGGCCGAGGCCGAGGCCATCCTCATGGAGCTGCGTCCCAGCGGCATCGTCCTGCTGCCCGTCGTCCACGCCGTCGAGCACCGGGACGTCACCCTGGCCGAGGACTGATCCGGGCGTCCCCTCTCACGACTCGCCGGCCGGCCAGTCCAGCAGACGCGCTCCGATCACCGCCGTCTGGAGCATGTAGCGGTGGGAGGCGTCCGACGGGTTGGCGCCGGTGAGCTTGTGGATGCGCTCCAGGCGGTACGTCAGCGCGCGCACACTCAGCGAGAGCCGCCGGGCCGCCTCCGCGGCGACACAGCCGGAGTCGAAGTACGCGGTGAGCGTGTCCAGGAGGGGCACGGCACCGCCGCGGGCCGTGGTCAGCGGCCCCAGGGTGTTGTGCACCAGGTCGGCCATGGCCTGGCGGTCGCGGGCCAGTACGGGGTAGACGAGCAGGTCGGCGGCGTGCAGTACCGGGTCGTCGAGCCCCAGCCGCTCGGCTATCTCCAGTGAGCTCAGGGCCTCCTCGTAGGACTGGACGACACCGCCAGGACCGGACTGCGGGCGTCCGACGGCGACCTGGCCGCCGTCGGTGGCGGCGTGCGCCTGCTTGGCGAAGTACGTGAGCACCTCGCCCTGGTGTCCGGGCGCGATGCACAGCAGCCGCCCGTCCTTGGTGGTGAGCAGGATGCTGCGGTCGCCGAACCGGGAGATCAGGGCGCGCTCCACCTGCCGCGGCACCGGATCGCCCTCGTCGTAGGCGACCGCACCCCGGGCGACCGCGACCGCGTGCGCGTGGGACAGCCGCAGCCCGAAGCGCTCGGCACGCTCCGCCAGCCGTCCCAGATCGCTGCGGCCGTAGAGCAGGTCGTCGATGAACTCCCGCCGCGCCGCCTCCTCCTGACGCACCGCCAGCCGCTGCGCCCGCTCGTACCCCTCGGCGAACGCGTCCACGACCTGCTGTACGGCCGCGAGCGCGCCGTCGGCCGAGTCCGCCCCGCGCGGCCACGCGCCGCGGGCGCCGGACAGATGCGCGCTGACGAGGGAGCGCAGACCGAAACCCGCCTCCGCGGCCCGTTCTCCCAGGGCCCGCCGGGAGGTGATCTCGTCCCGGGTGAGGCGTCTGCCCGTGGCCGCGACCTCGGCCAGAATGCGGGCATAGCCTTCCAGATACTCCTCCGGGATCTCCCGTTCCGTCACGCGTTCCCCCCGGCTCCTGACGCTTCCCTGACGCGCCGGTTGTGTCACACCGGCATCAAGACCCTAATGAATGTTGCCTGGTTCCGGCAATGCGCGATCGTGACCCGAGCGGGCAGCATGGTCCGCGGGGAGCACCGCGGATGGTTCCGGTGCCGGACACCGGCAGGTGCCCGGCACCGGAGCCCGGAGGGGAGCGGTGCCACCCCCCCCGAACGTGAACGGTGAGTGGTGAGCGGGTGGGCGCGCAGGATGCGGACGGCATCCGTCCGCACCCGGCGCAGAACCGCGGCGCCGACCGAGTCGTCTCCTCCTCCGCCGGACCTTCACCCGCCTCGCCAACGAGGCACCGTTCGACCTACTTCCTAGCCCGGGAGGACGTGTCCCATGGATGCCGCCACCGTGGGCATCGCCGTACTCGTCGGCGTCGCCCTGCTGCTCGTGCTCATCGGCCTGCTCGTCGTCTCCAAACTGTTCCGCAAGGTGGAGCAGGGCAAGGCACTGATCGTCTCCAAGGTCCGCAAGGTCGATGTGACCTTCACCGGGTCGGTCGTGCTGCCGGTGCTGCACAAGGCCGAGGTGATGGACATCTCGGTGAAGACCATCGAGATCACCCGGGCCGGCAAGGAAGGCCTGATCTGCCGGGACAACATCCGCGCGGACATCCGCATCACGTTCTTCGTCAAGGTCAACAAGGCCGTCGACGACGTCATCAAGGTCGCCCAGGCCGTCGGTACCGCGCGGGCCAGTGACCGCAACACGCTGCAGGAGCTGTTCCACGCCAAGTTCTCCGAGGCGCTGAAGACCGTCGGCAAGCAGATGGACTTCACCGACCTGTACACCAAGCGCGAGGAACTGCGGTACCGGATCATCGAGGTCATCGGCGTCGACCTCAGCGGCTACCACCTCGAGGACGCGGCGATCGACTACCTGGAGCAGACGCCGCTGACCCAGCTCGACCCGGGCAACGTCCTCGACGCGCAGGGCATCCGCAAGATCACCGAGCTGACGGCCGTGGAGCACGTCCGCACCAACGAGGCCCAGCGCAACGAGCAGAAGGAGATCACCCGGCAGGACGTCGACGCCCGCGAGGCGATCCTGGAGCTGGAGCGCCGGCAGGCCGACGCCGAGATCAAGCAGCGCCGGGAGATCGAGACCGTGCGGGCCCGCGAGGAGGCGGAGACCGCGCGGGTGGTGGAGGAGGAGCGGCTGCGGGCGCAGAGCGCCTTCCTGCGCACCGAGGAGCAGCTCGGCGTGCAGCGCGAGAACCAGGCCCGTGAGGTCGCCGTCGCCGCCAAGAACCGCGAGCGGGTCATCGCCGTCGAGAGCGAGCGCATCGAGAAGGACCGGCTCCTCGAGGTCATCGCCCGGGAGCGGGAGACCCAGCTGACCCGGATCGCCGCCGACAAGGAGGTCGAGGCGGAGAAGCGGGAGATCGCCGAGGTCATCCGTGAGCGGGTGGCGGTGGACCGTACGGTCGCCGAGCAGGAGGAGTCGATCAAGAAGCTGCGGGCGGTCGAGGAGGCGGAGCGGCAGCGGCAGGCCGTGATCATCGCCGCGGAGGCCGAGGCGCAGGAGAAGCTGGTCAAGGACATCAAGGCCGCCGAGGCCGCAGAGCAGGCCGCCACGCACCGCGCCGCTGAGGAACTCACCCTCGCCGAGGCCCGGTTGAAGACCGCCGACCTCGACGCACGGGCCAAGCTGCGGCTGGCCGAGGGCGTCCAGGCGGAGTCCGCGGCCGAAGGGCTGGCCGTCGTCCAGGTCCGCGACAAGGAGGCCGACGTCATCGAGAAGGCGGGCCGCGCCGAGGCCGAGGCCACCCAGGCACGGCTGCGCGCGGAGGCCGAGGGGGCGCGGGCCAAGGCCCTCGCCGACGCGGAGGCCATCAGCGGCAGGCTCCGCGCGGAGGCGGCCGGCCTCACCGAGAAGGCGGCGGCGATGGCCGCCCTCGACGAGGCGTCCCGCGGTCACGAGGAGTACCGGCTGCGGCTGGAGGCCGAGAAGGACATCCGGCTCGCCGGACTGGACGTGCAGCGGCAGGTCGCCGAGGCGCAGGCCACGGTCCTCGCCACCGGACTGGAGAACGCGGACATCAGCATCGTCGGTGGCGAGTCGGTCTTCTTCGACCGGCTGGTGTCCTCGATCGCCCTCGGCAAGAGCGTGGACGGCTTCGTCCGGAGCTCCGAGACCGCGCAGGCACTCGCCGGTCCCTGGCTGGACGGCTCGGCGAGCTTCACCGACGACCTGAGCCGGATCCTGGGCTCCGTCTCCACCGCCGACGTGCAGAACCTCACGGTGTCCGCGCTGCTGATGCGGCTGATGCAGCAGGGCGGTGAGAACACCGGACGGTTCAAGGAACTGATCGAGAAAGCCGGTGAGCTGGGCCTCTCGGACACACCGCTGGCCGCGCTGAACGGCCACGCCAGGGCCTGACCACCCTCCGGGGGGGGGGGGGGGGGGGGGGGGGGGGGGGGGGGGGGGCGGGGGGGGCGGGGCCGGGGGGGCGGGGGGCGGCGCCCCGCGCCCCCCCCCCCCCCCGGGCCCCCCCCCCCCGCGGGGGGGGCCCCCCCCCCCGGGGGCGGGCGCCCCCCGACCGCATCTTCCGAGAGGCAGCCAGCCATGACCACCGGCACCCACGAGCCCACGAACACGGCCCCGCGCGGAACGCCGGGCCCGGGCACGCCCGGAACCGGCGCCGCTCCCGGCCGTCCCGGGACCGGCGCCTCTCCCGCTGCCGCGACCGGTGCCCTCCACGGCACGTCCGGAGCGAGCGGCTCCGAGGGGGCGCCCGGCGCGGGCCGTTCCCGGGGGACCTCCGGCGCGGACCGGACGCAGGGCGCGCCCGACGGGGGCCGGTCCCGGACGGCATCCGGCCCGGGAGGGCACGGCGGGGCGTCCGGGCAGGGCGGATCCCGCGGGGCGTCCGGGCAGGGCGGATCCCGCGGGGCGTCCGGCGCGGACACCGCTCGTGAGCGGGCCGGCGCCGGCGGGCCCCACGAGCCGTCCCGTACGCCCGCGCCGGGCGGGACCGACGCGGCGGTCGACGGCGGCGCCTACCAGGTGCTGCGCGACCGCCTCGCCGACCGGGCCACCGAACTCGCCCGCCGTGCCGAGGCGTTGAACCACCGCCGCGCCGAGGAGTTCGGCGCCCCCGAACTGCGCCTCACCGGCACCGAGCGGCTGCGCACCGACCGCACCGCCGTGCCCCGCGACATCGTCGCCGTCGGCGACGTACTCCTCTTCGGATACGAGGCCCGGCCCCGGCCCGAACGGGACACCACGGTCGCCGACGTCCTCGCCCCGCACGACCGCGACCTCGGCCGCCTCCCCGACGACGCCGTCCCCGGACTCCTCGACGACCCCGGCTTCGTCCGCGAGTTCGCCGCCCTGCACCGCTACTACCGCCAGGCCCGCCTGCTGCGGCTGCGCCGGGTCGACGGCAAGCTGCTCGCCGTCTTCCAGACCGGCGAGAAGACCGGCGACATCCGCGTGCTGCGCTGGACGATCCCGGAGGACGGCCGGTCGGCGGTCTTCCTGGACGCGCGCGGCGACCGCGACCACGCCCGCACCCCGCCCGCCGACATCGACTGGACGCCCACCACCCGCGAGGACCACGTCCTCGGCCGCCACTCGCACGTCTCCGTCCAGGGCGAGGTGTTCGTCGACACCCTCGGCGGCACCCTCACCGTCAAGACCGAGAACGACACCGCCACCCCCGACGGCATCCACAGCGAACCGGTCGACGAGCCCCTGCAGTCCCTCGCCGACGCCGAGATCGCCCACGCCCGCGTCGGCCCCCTGATCCTGCTGCGGATCCTCCCCTACAAGGAGACCGCGCCCCGCCACCTCGTCTTCAACACCCTCACCCGGTCCGTCGTCCGCCTCGACGGCATCGGACAGGGCCCCCGCCGGCTCCCCGACGACCAGGGCATCGTCTTCCCCGGCGGCTACTGCCTCGCCGCCGGCCCCCACAAGACGTACGAACTCGACACCACTGGGATGGAGTTCGCACACGAGGTGCGCTCGCCGCACGGCGAGGACGTGCTGTACGTCTTCCACGCGCCCGGACGCGGACGCGCGCTGCTGCTGTCGTACAACCTCATCCGCGAGGCGGTCGCCACCCCGATGGCCTGCCACGGCTGGGCGCTGTCCGACGACGGACTCCTCGCCCTGCTGCGCCCCGACGGCGACGAACCCGCCCGCGTCCACCCCGTACAGCTGTGGCACTCGCCCTACGTCTCCGACACCCACGCCGCCGCACAGCCCGTCGGCGAGGGCCCGCTGGCCCGGGTCGGCAACGCCGACCTCGTACGCGGCATCTCCGACTGTCTGTCCCTGGCCCGCTCCGTCGCCGAGACCACCCCCACCACCGAGGTGTACACGGCCCTGGTGGCCGCCTGCGTCCGCGCCCTGGACACCCACCACTGGCTGGGCGACAGCGAACTCGGCGATCTGCGCGCCCCGTTGACGGAGATGCGGGCCACCGCCGACCAGGTGCTGGCCGAGTTCGAGACCGTACGCGACCTCACCCGCCGGGCGGCCGAGGCGCTCGACGAGGCGGCGGACCGGATCGCCTCGGTGGTGCGCCGGCTGCGCGGCGAGCAGCCCCGCGAGGCCGCCGCCTGGGTCACCGGACTCACCGAACTCCGCCACGCCCAGGGGCATCTGCTGACCCTGAAGGACACGCGGTACGCGGACCACGCCCGCATCGACGCCCTCGCCGACGGGGCCGAGGCCGACCTCGCCTCCTTCGGGCAGCGCGCGATCGCCTTCCTGGCCCGCGAGGACGCCTTCGCCGCCCATCACGCGGACGTCGAACGGCTGGTCGCCGACGCCGAGTCGGTCACCACCACCGCCGAGGCCGCCCCGGTCGCCGCCCGCCTGGACGAACTGGCCGACGGGCTGCGCACGGTGACCGAGGTGGTCGCCGGGCTCGACATCGCCGACGCCACCGTCCGCACGGCCGTCCTGGAGCGGGTCGCCGAGGCGATGGCCGGCGTCAACCGTGCCCGCGCCACCCTCGACGCCCGCCGCCGGTCCCTCCTCGACCGGGAGGCGCGCGCCGGTTTCGCCGCCGAACTCTCCCTGCTCGGCCAGACGGTCACCGGTGCCCTCGCGGTGGCGGACACCCCGGAGGCCTGTGACGAGCAACTGACACGGGTGCTGGCCCAGTTGGAGGCCCTGGAGTCCCGTTTCGCCGAGTTCGACGACGTCCTCGGCGAGCTCGCCGACCGGCGCACCGAACTCTACGAGGCGTTCTCCGCCCGCAAGCAGAGCCTCTCCGACGCCCGCGCCCGCCGAGCCGAACAGCTCGCCTCCGCCGCCGCCCGCGTACTGGAGACGATCACCCGGCGCTGTGCCACGCTCCCCGACACCGACGCGGTCAGTACCTACTTCGCCTCCGACCCGCTCGTCACCAAGGTCCGCCGCACCGCCGACGAACTGCGCGGACTCGGCGACCGCGTCCGCGCCGAGGAACTCGACGGACGGCTGCGCTCCGCCCGCCAGGAGGCCGCCCGCGCCCTGCGCGACCGCACCGACCTCTACGCGGACGGCGGACGCGCCATCCGCCTGGGCGACCACCGGTTCGCCGTCTCCACCCAGCCCCTCGACCTCACCGTCGTCCCGCACGGCGACGGCCTCGCGCTCGCCCTCACCGGCACCGACTACCGCGCCCCCGTCACCGACCCCGCCCTCCTCGCCGACCGCCCCCTGTGGAACCGGCACCTGCCGTCCGAGTCACCCGGGGTCTACCGCGCCGAGCACCTCGCCGCCCGCCTGCTGCGCGAGCCCGGCCCCGACGCCCTGACCGGCGCCGACGACCTCGCCGCCCTGGTCCGCCGGGCCGCCGAGGAGGCGTACGACGAGGGGTACGAGCGGGGCGTCCACGACCACGACGCCACCGCGATCCTCACCGCCGTACTGCCCCTGTACGCCCGCGCGGGCCTGCTGCGCCACGAGCCCGCCGCCCGCGCCCACGCCCTGCTGTACTGGACGCACGGCACCACGGCCCAGGAACGCGCCGACCTCACCCGCCGCGCCCGCTCCCTGGCCCGCGTCCGCGACGCCTTCGGGCCGCCGCCCGCCCTCGACGCGCTACGGAGGGAACTCGCCGGGGCCGTACGCGAATGGGACGGGGGCGCCCCCGCCCGCCCGGAGGCCTGCGCCGCCTACCTCTTCGAGGAACTGACCACCGGCCCCGAGGGCTTCGTCATCAGCGCCCGCGCCCGCGCCCTGCTCGACGCCTTCCGCCGCACGGTCGCCACCGGGGCCTACGACGACGACCTCCCCGCCCTCGCCGGCCTCACCGCCCGCCGCCAACTGGTCGAGGCCTGGCTGACCGCGTACGCCGCGACCACCGGAGACGAGCCGGCCGCCGGCGACCTCGCCGAGGCCGTGGCCGCCGAACTCTGCCCGGACACGCCCCGCCACACATCGGACGCCCCCCTGACCGCCACCGTGGACGGTCTGCTCGGCACCCACCCCCGGATCACCGACCGCCGCCTCGCCCTCCGCCTGGACGAATTCCTCGCCCGCACCGAGGAGTTCGGGGAGCGTGACGTACCCGCCTTCCGTGCCTTCCAGCGCCGCCGCACCGCCCTGGTGACCGCCGAGCGCACCCGGCTGCGCCTGGACGACCACCGGCCGCGCGTGATGTCGTCGTTCGTCCGCAACCGCCTGGTCGACGAGGTCTACCTCCCGCTGGTCGGCGACAGCCTCGCCAAACAGCTCGGCACCACCGGCGAGTCCGGCCGCACCGGCACCGGCGGCCTGCTGCTGCTCGTCTCCCCGCCCGGCTACGGCAAGACGACCCTCATGGAGTACGTCGCCGACCGCCTCGGCCTGGTGCTGGTGAGGATCAGCGGCCCCGCACTCGGCCACGCGGTCACCTCGCTCGACCCGGCCGAGGCACCGAACGCCACCGCCCGCCAGGAGATCGAGAAGATCAACTTCGCGCTCGCCGCCGGCAGCAACACCCTCCTGTACCTGGACGACATCCAGCACACCTCGCCCGAACTGCTCCAGAAGTTCATCCCGTTGTGCGACGCCACGCGCCGGATGGAGGGCGTGTGGGAGGGCGAGCCGCGCACCTACGACCTGCGCGGGAAGCGGTTCGCCGTCTGCATGGCCGGCAACCCCTACACCGAGTCCGGCGAGGCCTTCCGGGTCCCGGACATGCTGGCCAACCGCGCCGACGTGTGGAACCTCGGTGACGTCCTCACCGGCAAGGAGGACGTCTTCGCGCTCAGCTTCGTGGAGAACGCCCTCACCGCCAACCCGGTGCTCGCCCCGCTCGCCGGCCGCGACCGCGCCGACCTCGACCTGCTGATCCGCCTCGCCGAGAACGACCCCACCGCCCGCGCCGACCGCCTCACCCACCCCTACGCCCCCACCGAACTGGACCGCGTCCTGGCGGTGTTGCGCCACCTCCTCACCGCCCGCCGGACCGTCCTCGCCGTCAACGCGGCCTACATCGCCTCCGCCGCCCAGTCCGACGACGCCCGCACCGAGCCGCCGTTCCGCCTCCAGGGCTCCTACCGCAACATGAACAAGATCGCCCAGCGGATCCAGCCCGTCATGAACGCCGCCGAACTGACCGCCGTCATCGACGACCACTACACGGCCGAGGCCCAGACCCTCACCACGGGCGCCGAGGCGAGCCTGCTCAAGCTCGCCGAGCTGCGCGGCACGCTCACCCCCGACCGGGCGGCCCGCTGGACCGAGCTGAAGGCGGCCCACGTCCGCACCCTGACCCTGGGCACCCCCGACGAGGACGCCCTGACCCGCGCGATCGCCGCCCTCGCGCTCCTCGGCGACCGCATCGCCGCCGTCGAGTCGGCCATCACCCGCGCGGCGGACCCGCGCCGACCGCCGGCCGGCCCGGGGACCCCGCACGCGGCCCGGCAGTTCCCCGAGGGCACGGACGTGCCGCCTGCGCCCCTGTGATCGCGCCGGTGGAGGGGCCGGCCGCCCGTCCCTCACGGGACGTGCGGGTCGCCGCCGGTGGTGGACGCGGCCACCAGGGCCGCCAGTTCCTCCGGGGAGCAGGGAGCGGCGGCCGTGCCGGTCACCAACCCCTGCGCCCGCAGCAGCCGCCCGACCACCACCCCCCACGGCAGCCGCAGCCCCGCCGCCGCGAGGAGATCCGTGCGGGACAGCATCTCGGGTGCCGGGCCCGTGTGCGCGCCGGACGGGGTGAGCAGGGCCGCGTCGTCGGCCCAGCGCAGGGCGAGGTCCACGTCGTGGGTGGCCATGACGACCGTCGTGCCGTTCTCGCGCAGGCCGTCGAGGGTCGCGAGAAGGCGTTCCTGGCCGTCGGGGTCCAGGCCCGCCGTCGGTTCGTCGAGGATCAGGACGCGGGGCCGCATGGCGACCGCGCCCGCGATGGCCGTCCGCTTGCGCTGCCCGTAGGACAACAGGTGCGTGGGACGGTCGGCGAGGGCGGTGATGTCCAGCGCGGCGAGCGACTCCGCCACCCGGGCGCGTACCTCCGTGTCGGACAGGCCGAGGTTGAGCGGCCCGAACGACACGTCCTGGCCGACGGACGCCGCGAACAACTGGTCGTCGGGGTCCTGCACCACCAGTTGCACGGTGGTGCGCAACGCCGTCAGCCCTTTGCGGTCGTGGCGCACCGGACGCCCCTCGACGGTCAACTCGCCGCCCACCGGCCGCAGTCCACCGCTCAGCAGCCGCATCAGCGTCGTCTTCCCGCTGCCGTTGCGCCCCAGCAACGCCAGCGCGCGCCCCTCGCGCACCTCGAAGTCCAGGCCGCTGAGCACGGGCGGGCCGTCCTCGTACGCGAACGACGCGCCCCGCAGGGCCACCAGCACGGACTCGCTCACGACAATGGCCTTTCCAGTACGAAGGTGAGGGCGGCCAGTGCCGCGAGGAGCGCCACGCTCAGCGCCGTGAACCGGACGGAGACACGGGCCTCGGGCACCAGCACGCGCAGGGTGCCGTCGTAACCGCGTCCGGCCAGCCCGGTCTGCAGTCGCGCCGCCCGGTCGAAGGACCGGACGAACGCGGTCGCGCCCAGCCCGCCCAGCGAACGCCACGTCGCCGCCCGGGTGGTGTGCCCGAGCCGGGCCGCCTGCGCCTCCCGGACGCGGCGCACCGAGTCCAGCAGCAGGAAGCTCATCCGGTACGTCACCAGCGCCACGTCCACGAGCGGCGCCGGAACCCCGGCCCGCACCAGACGCGGCAGCAGATCCGACATGGGCGTGGTGAAGGCGAACAGCAGCACGCCCAGCGAGGCCGCCGACGTGCGCAGCATCAACTCCCCGGCGCGCAGCGGCCCGTCCTCGGCCCAGGACACGAACCCGTCCGGCCCGCCCACCCGCACCAGCAGCGTCAGCGCCCCGGTGACGCAGAAGCCCAGCGGCACCCGGTACGCCCGCCACAGCCGCAGTCCCGGCACCCCCGCCGGGCCGAGCAGCACCACGAGCGCCGTCACCAGCACCAGGGCCGCGCCCGGCCACGGCGGCAGCGAGACGGCGAGCAGGGTGAGCCCCAGCCCCAGCACGGCCTTGTCCACGGGATGACGGCGGCGCCAGCGACTGCTGTGCGCCGCCGCGTCGATCGGCAGCACGTGCCGTCAGACCCGTCGTCGTTCGGAGACGGCCCCGTCACCGGCGTCCGCGTCCGTCCCGGCCCGCAGCCGTGCCAGCGCCCGCTCCTCCCCCTGCCGCCGCCCGCGCCGCAGCCCGAAGTAGTACGTGAGGACGCCCGTGCCGATCGCCGCCTGGAGGGCGAACAGCGCCGACTCGATCTCCCCGGACGGCGGTTCGTACAGCGGGGAGAACCACGGCTCGTAGTCCGGGTCGATCTCGGTGATCGCCGTCTCCGCCTCGGCGTCCGCGCCGGTGAACGGCTCCTCCTTGTGGTCGCCGAGCCCGAACACCAACGGGATCACGGAGAGCGCGGCCACCAGCACCAGCAGCAGCATGTTGATCTTCGCGTCGCGGCTCATCGGGCCACCGCCTCCGCCGGGTCGGACGACTTCGCCGTCCTCCGCCCGGCCGCCGACGTCACCAGCACGCCGAGCCGGGTCAGCTCCCCCTTGCTCGACTGCACCAGCATGCGCGTCACCAGCACGGTCAGCAGCCCCTCGCTCACCGCGAGCGGGATCTGCGTCACGGCGAAGATGGAGCCGAACTTGCCCAGCGCGCCCCGGAATCCGCTCCCCGGGTCGGGGAAGGCGAGCGCCAGCTGCACGCTCGTCACGCAGTACGTCGACAGGTCGGCGACGAACGCGCCGAAGAACACCGCCACCATCAGCGGCACGTCGTACCGGCGCAGCAGCCGGTAGACGCCGTACCCGGCCCAGGGGCCGACGATCGCCATCGAGAAGACGTTGGCGCCCAGTGTGGTCAGCCCCCCGTGGGCGAGCAGCAGCGCCTGGAACAGCAGGGTGATGGTGCCCAGTACCGCCATGACCGGCGGCCGGAACAGGATCGCGCCCAGACCCGTGCCGGTGGGGTGGGAGCAACTCCCGGTGACCGACGGCAGTTTCAGCGCGGACAGGACGAACGTGAACGCTCCCGACGCGCCGAGCAGCAGCGTGCTCTCGGGATGTTCCCTGACTTCACGGATGAGCGACCGGGCTCCGTGGACGACGAACGGCGCCGACGCGGCGCCCCAGGCGACCGCGTGCGCCGGTGGCAGAAAACCCTCGGCTATGTGCATGGCTCAGCAGACCCTCTCCAGCACCTCGTGGATGGTTGACGTGCCTTGGCCGGTCTCCTGGCTGACGGGTACCACCGCCCGTGCTCCGCCTTCCCGGGCCCTAGGGCCCAGTGGCCGTCCGTGAGGACTGGAGCCGGACTTCCCGATCACAGTGGCGAGGGCCGCACCGGTATCGCACCGATTTCCCGTCACCAAGGCGTGGTGACAGTAGTGCCCGTTCCGGTCCGGTGACAAGCGGTCACAGGGGGCGCGCGGACGGCGCCCGACGGCTCGCACCCCGGCGCACACCTGCGCACTTGACACGAGCGGCACCGTCCGTCGGGGCGGGGGAGTGGGGGGCCGCGGTCCTGGGCAGTACCTTACTGCAATTAATATGCAACAACGATTTCTGGGCAACAGGGATGTGAGGTTCGATGACGACCCGACGAATACGGGGTACCGCCGCCGCGGTCGCGATGGCCGGTGCGGTAGCCGCCTGCTCGGCGCCGGGCGACGGCGGCGCGGACGGCGGAGCGTCCGCCGAATCCGTCGTGATCGGGGTCCCGTCCGAACCGGACACGCTCAGCCCCCTGCTCGGCTACGGCAAGGACGGCAACTCCAAGATCTTCGACGGACTCCTCGCCCGCGACGCCGGCATGAAGCTGAAGCCGGCCCTGGCGAAGGCGCTCCCCGAGGTCACCGACGGCGGCCGCACCTACACGTACACCCTGCGCGACGGCGTGAAGTTCAGCGACGGCGAGCCGCTGACCGCCGACGACGTGGTCTTCACGTACGACACCGTGCTGGACGACAGGACCAACAACACCGCCAAGAGCGAACTGGACGCCGTCAAGGAGGTCCGGGCCGACGGCGACGACAAGGTCGTCTTCACCCTCGACTACCCCTACGCGGCCTTCGCCGCCCGCACGGTGCTGCCCGTCGTCCCCGAGCACATCGCGGGCGGGCAGGACCCCGACACCGGCTCCTTCAACACCGAACCGATCGGCACCGGACCGTACGTGCTCACCGGCTGGAGCAAGGGCGAAAAGCTCACCTTCAAGGCCAACCCGGACTACTGGGGCGGCGCCCCGAAGGTGAAAAAGCTCACCATGGCGATCATCGCCGACGACGACGTCCGCGCCACCCGGCTGCGCTCCGGTGACCTCGACGGCGCGACCCTCCCGCCCAACCTCGCCGCCACCTTCGGGAACGACGGCGGCAGGAAGACGTACCGGGCGACGTCGTACGACTTCCGCGCCGTCACCCTCCCCACCGGCGACCCCGTCACCGGCGACACCGCGATCCGCCGCGCCCTGGACCTCGCCGTGGACCGCGAGACCATGGTCGACAAGATCCTCGACGGCGCCGGCCGCCCCGCCTACGGCCCGCTGCCCGTCGACGACCCCTGGTTCGCCGAGGACGCCGAACGCTCCCAGGACCTCGACGAGGCCGGGAGCATCCTCGACGAGGCCGGCTGGAAGGCCGGCGAGGACGGCATCCGCGCCAAGGACGGCCGCGCCGCCCGCTTCACCCTCTCCTACCCCTCCGGCGACAAGGTCCGCCAGGACCACGCCCTGGCCTACGCCTCCGACGCCAGGAAGGCCGGCATCGACGTCAAGGTGGAGAGCGCCACCTGGGAGGTCATCGAACCCCGGATGAAGCACGACGCCGTCCTCGCCGGCTTCGGCAGCACCGGTGACCCCGACTTCGGCCTCTACACGCTGCTGCACTCCTCCCTCGCCGGCGACGGCTTCAACAACATGGCCCGGTACGACGACCCGGCCGTGGACGAGGCCCTCGACACCGGCCGCCGCAGCCAGGACCCCGAGGACCGCAAGGCCGCCTACGAAACCCTCCAGCGCGAACTGGTGAAGAACCCCGGCTACACCTTCCTCACCCACATCGACCACATGTACGTCCTCGCCGACCGCTGGAAGGACCTCACCACCCAGACCGAACCCCACGAACACGGCTTCGCCAGCGGCCCCTGGTGGAACGTCGAGGACTGGCAGCCCACGGCATGACCGCACTCCCCTGGGGAGAGATGACCCGGCTCACGGCACGGCGGTCCCTGTTCGCCGTGCCCGTGCTGCTGGTCGTCACCTTCGGCGTGTTCGCCGTCGCCGCCGCCTCCCCCTTCGACCCCGTCAAGGCGTACGCCGGCACCGCCGCGCTCGGCGCCGACCAGGAGACCCTGGACCGGCTGCGGGAGAACCTCGGCGTGGACCGGCCGTTCACCGCCCGCTGGTGGGACTGGCTGACCTCCGCGTCCGGCGGCGACCTCGGCCAGTCCACCGTGATGCGCCAGCCCGTGGCCGAGGTGATCGGCGAACGCCTGGTCTGGTCGGCCCTGTTGTGCGCCGTCGCGTTCGCCGTCGCCGTCCTGCTCGGCACCGTGCTCGGCGTCCTCGCCGCCCGCCGCCCCGGCTCGCTCCTCGACCGTACGGTCACCTCCCTCGCGTACGCCCTGGAGGCCGCCCCGGTCTTCTGGATCGCCCTGCTCGCCGTCTGGCTGTTCGCCCTCGAGCTGGACGTCCTCCCGGCCGGCGGCCTCACCGACACCGGCAGCGACCAGGTCACCCTCGGCCAGGTCACGAGCCACCTGATCCTGCCCGCAGGCGTCCTCGCCGTCTCCCAACTGCCCTGGTTCACGCTCTACGTCCGTCAGGGCGTCGGCGACGCCCTCGCGGAGGACCCCGTGCGCGGCGCTCGCGCCCGCGGCCTGAGCGAACGCACCGTCCTGCTCGGCCACGCCCTGCGCTCCGGACTGCTCCCCGTGCTCACCCTGATCGGCTCCCGCGTCCCCGAACTCATCACCGGCGCCCTGCTGGTGGAGACCGTGTTCAGCTGGCCGGGCATCGCCGCGGCCACCGTGGAGGCGGCCACCTCCGTCGACTTCCCGCTGCTGGCCGCGCTGACCACCCTCGCCACCGCCGCCGTCCTCGCCGGAAACCTCCTCGCCGACCTGCTCTACGGACTGATCGACCCGAGGGTGAAGCTGAATGAGATGTGACCTCCATGGACGTGACACCCACGGATGTGACCCCCATGGCTGCTGACACCACCGCCGTGACGAAGACGGTGTGGCGCGCGCACGGCACCGCCCGCCGCTCCACCCACACCCTCCGCCTGCGCGTCTCCGCGACCCTGGTCGCCGTGACGGTCCTCGCGGTGCTCCTCGTACCGCCGCTGGTCCGACTCGACCAGCAGGCCGTCGACCTCGCCGCCAAACTCCTGCCGCCGTCCTGGTCCCACCCCTTCGGCACCGACGACGTGGGCCGCGACCTGCTGCTGCGCTGCGTCTACGGGCTCAGGGTGTCGTTGCTGGTGGGCGTGGTGGCCGCCCTCACCGCCACCGTGATCGGCACCGCCGTCGGCGCCACCGCGGGCGCGCTCGGCGGCTGGGCCGACCGCGCGGTCATGCGCCTGGTCGACACCTTCTCCTCCGTACCGCACCTGCTGCTCGGCGTCTTCATCGTCGCCATGTTCCGGCCGGGCGTCTGGCCGGTGGTGATCTCCGTCGGCCTCACCCACTGGCTGTCCACCGCCCGGATCGTCCGCGCCGAGGTCCTCTCGCTGCGCTCCCGCCCCTACATCGACGCGGCCGTCTCCGGCGGCGCCTCCCGGTGGCGGGTCGTCGTACGGCACCTGCTGCCCGGTGTGCTGCCCCAGGCCGGCCTCGCCGCCGTCCTCATGGTGCCGCACGCCATGTGGCACGAGTCGGCCCTGTCCTTTCTCGGCCTCGGCCTGCCCACCCACACCGCCAGCCTCGGCACCCTCATCCAGGGCGCCCGCGGCTCCCTGCTCGCCGGACAGTGGTGGCCGACCCTCTTCCCCGGCCTGTTCCTGATCATCCCCACGCTCGCCATCGCCGGCCTCGCCGGTGTCTGGCGGGAGCGGATCAACCCCCGCCGCCGATCGGAGCTCACGCTGTGACCGAGCAACCTGCCGCACCGTCGGTGGAGGATGCGGCGATCCCGCATGCGGCGACGGCCGGGAGTCTCCCGCCGCCGTCCACCGGCGCCGCGACGACCGGGCGACCTCCCGTGCTGTCGGTGCGCGGCCTGTCCGTACGCTTCCTGCTGCCGGGCGGGCGCCGGATCGCCGCCGTCACCGACGCCCGCTTCGACGTGGCGCCCGGCGAATGCCTCGCCCTGATCGGCGAGAGCGGCTGCGGCAAGTCCGTCCTCGCCTCCGCCCTCCTCGGCCTGCTCCCCGCCAACGCCCAGACCGCGGGCCACGCCCACCTCGGCGACCTGGACCTGCTGACCGCCGACGAACGCACCCTCGCCCGCACCGTGCGGGGCCGCCGCATCGGCCTCATCCCGCAGAGCCCGGCCGCCCACCTCACCCCCGTACGCACCATCCGCTCCCAACTGGAGGAGGCGGTCGCCCAGCTCACCGGCGTCCGGGGCCGCACGGCCCTGCGCACGGCGGCCGAACAGGCCGCCGAACGCGCCGGGTTCCCGCCGGGCCACCTCGACCGCCACCCCCACGAACTCTCCGGCGGCCTGGCCCAGCGCGCCGCCACCGCCCTCGCCCTGGTGGGCGGGGCACCCCTCCTGCTGGCCGACGAACCCACCACCGGCCTGGACCGCGACCTGGTGGACCGCACCGTCGACGAACTGCGCCGCCATGTCGACGCCGACGGCGACCGGGCGCTCCTGATGATCACCCACGACCTCGCGGCGGCGGAACGCATCGCCGACCGGGTGGCGGTCATGTACGCGGGCCGCATCGTCGAACTGACCGGAGCAAGCGCCTTCTTCGGCACGCCGGGGCCCCGCCACCCCTACAGCCGAGGCCTGTTGCAGGCTCTCCCGGACCGGTCCTTCACCCCCATACCCGGACTGCCCCCCGAACTCGGCGCCCTCCCCGACGGCTGCGCCTTCGCGCCCCGTTGCGACCGCGCCACGGACACCTGCACGACCCTCCCGTCCTTCACCGGGTCGGTCGCCTGCCACCACCCGGCCCCGGCACCCACCCCCGAGGACATCCGTGCTTGAACTGCGCTCCATCACCGCCGGATACGACCGACGGGCCCCCGCCGTACGGGACGCCACCCTCAGCGTCACCCCCGGGGAGTCCGTCGGCCTGCTCGGCCCCAGCGGCTGCGGCAAGTCCACCCTGGCGAGGGTCGCCGCCCTCCTCCACCGCCCGGACGCCGGGGAAGTCGTCCTCGACGGCACCCCCGTACACCGCTGGCGTCACCGCGCCCCGCGCGAACTGCGCACCGCCGTCGGCGTCGTCTTCCAGCAGCCCCGTCTCTCCGCCGACCCGCGTCTGCGCCTCACCGACCTGATAGCGGAACCCCTGCGCGCCACGGGCCGCCGCTCGTCCGTCCCCGACCGGGTGGCCGAACTCGCCGGAACCGTCGGCCTGACCCCCGACCTGCTCACCCGCCGCCCCCACGAGGTCAGCGACGGCCAGCTCCAGCGCGCCTGCCTCGCCCGCGCGCTGGTGCTGCGCCCCCGCTGGCTGATCTGCGACGAGATGACGGCCATGCTGGACGCGTCGACCACGGCCGCACTGGTCGGGGTCGTCGAGGCCTACCGCACCTCGACCGGCGCGGGCCTGCTGGCCGTGGGCCACGACCGGACCCTCCTGAACCGCTGGTGCGACCGTACGGCCGACTGGAGGACGGTCACCGGATGGTGATGTCGCGCCCCTGAATGATGGTGTTGTTGTCCCTGGCCTGTACCGTCGCCGTCACCGTGCCGGGGCCGGACGGACCACTCCGCTGCGGCAGGAGGGGAGCCAGCTCCTGATCCAGCACGCGTTGCAGCTCCCGTGCCAGCCCCGGATCGTTGTTCACCAGCCGCTGGAGCTTCCGCTGCCAGTCCTGGGCGAGCCCGGTCTCCGCGTCGGTGTCGGCGGCGCCGCGCGCCGCGAGGACCTCCTCGCGCACCTCGTCCAGTTCCTCCTCGATCGCGGTGACCCGTGCGGGGTGCACCCGCCGCCACAGGTCGACCACCGAGGTACGCGCCTGCTGCCAGGCGTCGGTCGCCATCGCACTCACCAGGGCGGTCCCGGCCGCCACTACCACTGGATCCACGCTGTCTCCCCTGTTCCGGTCGTGTCGGTCATGCCGTGCGCGTCACGTCGCGTCGGCGGACGGCTCCCAGACGACGGCGTCCATCTCGATGGAAGTGAGCATGCCCTCCGAGACCTTCGTCACCACCAGCCGGGCGACGCGCCCTTCGTCGGTCCGCACGCACAGCACGGCGCCCGGCCTCGCCGGCGCGGTGCTCGAACCGGCGTCCGCCGCCTCGGCGCAGTCCGCGTGGCCCGGGGTCCTCCCGTCCTCCGTCCACTGCGCCACCGTCCTCCCGATGCCCGTCGTGACCTGCCACGAGTCGAGGAGCCCGAGGCTGATGTCACCGCCGCCGAAGAGGCCCGCGGTGCCGGGCGGGTCGGAGTCCAGTTCCTTGGAGCTGTCGAGGCCGAGCTTCAACGCGCCCCGCCACTGCTCGGCGGGCGCTTGTCGCGGTTCGTGGCTCCCGCTCCCGGCCGCCGCCTCGGGAGGGTCCTCGGTGGCGGTGCTTCCGAAGCCGCCCGCACCGGAGCGCTGTGCCTGCGGATCAAGACCGGAACGCTGCTCGGTTCCGTCGAGGACGAAGGCGTACAGAGCGACCGCGCCGACGGCGGCGGCGAGCACACTCACGAACCCGGCCCGTTTCGAGACGCGTATGTTGATGTCGCCGAGGGCCTGGAAGATGGAGTTGCCATCCCGTGCGTCGACCCTGGCATTGTGGTTCTGGTCGTCCCCCGGCACGCCTCGCCCCCCGCAGCCCCCGTTGTGTGCTCTGTGCGCGCCCTGAAGTGTAGAAGACGTGAAGGCCGGTTGATCGGCTTTCGCGTCAACTCACCGGATGAACTCGGACGTTGTACGGGGCGAGCGGTCTGGTCATCGCGCGCTCGCACGAGACGGGGCGCCGTCCTCCCCCTCAGGGAGGACGGCGCCCCGCCACGGGCCTGTGGATCAGCCCTCGGTGCCCTCCATGAGCTCCTCCTCGCCGAGCGCCCCTGCCGCGAAGCCGCCGAAGAAGCCCTCCATGATCTCGTCGATGTTCACCTCGGTGGCGTTCGCCGGGGCCGTGGCCTTCTCGCCCCCGCCCAGGCGCAGCACCAGCGCGAACTTCTTGACCTTCGCCTTCTCCGCCAGCTTGGCCAGGTCGATGGAGACCTCGGTCAGCTCGCCGTTCTTCAGCGTGAAGTCGGCCGTGACCTTCTCGTTCGGCGCGTCCTTGAAGTCCTTGGCCGTCGGCAGCTCGGCGCCCGGCGGCAGTTCCTTCGCCAACGGAGCCAGTTCGTCGGACAGCTCGGTCATCAGCGTGCGGAAGGGCGCCGTGGCCTTGATGTGCTCGGTGCCGTCCGACCCGTCGGAGGTCTTGAAGTCGACCTCCTTGGCGATGACCTGCCGCAGTGCCTTGGTGAGCTTCTTCTGCGTCTTGGCGTCGAGCGTGGGCTCCGCCGAGGGCTCCTCGGCCTCGGCGCCCTCCGCTCCCGACATCTGCTCGCTGGTCTCCTCCAGGTCCTTCGTCGCGACCTTGAGCCACTCGCCGGCGAGGAGCTTCTTGAACGCGCCCGCGCTGTCGGGCAGTTCGTCGGCCGACGGCATGGGGCTGCCGCTCATCCGCCCGATCGCGTCCAGGTCGGCACGGAGGTAGGTGTAGTCGCCGACCATCCGGTACTCGAACAGGCCGCCGTCCGGACCACTGAACTTCAGCGCCATGCCGTCGAAGTCCTTCTCACCGGACTCCTCGAACGGCTTCTTGGACTGCACCGACAGGGAGATCCGCGCGTCGCTGAGCAGTTCGGCGACCTCTTCGGGCATCGCGTCCTCGGGCGCCGACCCGGCGTCCAGCGCCTTCAGCGACGCGGCGTCGGTGTCCAGGTCCAGCTCGAAGGAGAGCGAGCGCTCCTTGCCGAGCTTCTCGAAGGCCTGGTCGAGCTTCTGTCCCGCGGACAGGTTCTCCACGGTGCCGCAGGCGGCGGAACCCGCCAGGACGGCGGTGGCGACGGCGGTGGCGGTGAGGGTCTTGCGTATGGCGGAAATGACGGTCTCCTCGTGAACGCGACCGAAGTGGTCACCGAGAAGACGGGCCGACGTCCCAAAAGGTTGTACCGGTCAGGGGTGTATGGCCGTCATCACATCTCCGGTGAGGACAGGGGCTGTTCGGTGGCTGCTGGGATCCACGTGGGCGAGATCACCCGGATCCCGGCGGGTCCCCGCCCGCGGGGAGCCCGCCACGTCCTCCTGCCGGGCCCCGGCGGGTCCCCGTCCGCAGGGGAGCCCGCCACGTCCTCCCGCCGGGCCCCGGCTGGTCCTCCAGGGGCCGGTTCCGCCCGGTGTCTGCCGGGCGGAACCGGCCGTCGTGCCGCACGCGGGAGGCGCCACCCGCCGCTCACCGCGTACTGCACACCGTCTTCGGAGCCGCTCTGCCGCCGTCCCCCGGCGTGGACTGCGCGTCCTGCACCCGCTGCACGTCCTGGAGGAGGCCCGGAACGTCGGGGTCCTGGCCGCCGGCGGCCCGTGCGATGGTCAGCAGTACGGCCTCGTAGAAGGCGTCCCGCACGGCGGGTGCCATGACGTCCGAGGCGTCCAGGCAGCGGGGCCCTTCACGGAGCCGCCGGGCGATCTCGCCCTTGACCGCGTCGCCCCGCGGCTTCACCTGACGGTTCGCCGAGAAGACGTCCGCCCGGTCGGCCCATTCCCGCTGGCCCTCCTTCGAAGCCAGCCGTTCGATCAGCTCCTGCGCCTCGGGGCGGTCGCTGAACAGCGCCGCGAAGTCGCCGGTCACCTCGTGGGCCCGGACCCGGCCGCCGCCGGGCAGGAGCGGAGCGGAGTCCGCCAGGCGCGCGTGCTTCGCGTCGGACCGGTAGAAGGAGAGCGCGAAGGAACCCTGGTGCTCCAGGGCGCACCCGTCCGGGTCGTCGAACAGCAGACCGTGGCCGCCCGGGTCGCCGCGGTGATCGGTGAGCAGGGCCCTCTTGGCCGCGCGCTCGTCCTGCCGCAGCAGATCGGCCCAGGCCTCCCAGGCGGTGCGTACCGGATCACTTCGCCACCACTTCGCCTCGCCCGTGCCCAGCGCCCACTTCTCGTAGACCTCCGGGCCCTCCCGTTGCAGCACGAGGTCCTCGATCCAGTCGGTGCCGGGCCAGCCGGAGGCGCCGTCGTCCCCCATGCCGATGCACCAACTCCTCAGCGGGGCAGGTGAATCACCCGGCTCCTGACCCTGGCGGTACCAGACGATGCTCTTCAGGTCCGCCTTGACCGGCACCCAGTACACATGCCCGGAGGACGAACCGGCCGACATCCAGGGAGTGCCGTACTCCCGCGGCTCGTAGAACTCGTCCAGCGGCTTCAGGAGGCCGCTCTCGGCGTACTCGGCGAGTTCGCCGAGGCCCGGCATGATCACGATGTCCGGGGGCTCACCCGACTGCACCTTGGAGAGCAGCACCTCCCGCTGGGCCGCGGTGCCCTGGTAGCGGAAGGGGATGCCGAAACCCCGCAGTACGTCCTCGAACTGCTCCGCCTGCCCGGCCGTCCAGGTCCCGAGGATGGTCACCGGCTCCTCGTCGTCGTGCCGCGCCCAGACCACCACCATGCCGACGGCGGCGATCAGCAGCATGACCACCACGAACACCAGCATCCTGAACCGCCGGGTCACCGTCGTCTCCAGTAGTCGTGGTCGAGCCGCAGACCGAGCCCCAGCGCGGGCAGGACGACGGCCAGCAGGCTCCCGACGAGAGCACCCCGGTACACCGATTCGGTCCACGCGCCGCCGGCCAGTCGCAGCCGGACCTTCTCCGACATCTCCGTGACGTGCCGCTGTGCCTCGTCCGGCGGGCCGTTCCCCCAGGACTCCTCGGTGATCCGCCGCAGATCCGCGAGCGCCCCGGCGAGATCGTCCTGGGTGGAGTACGCCGTCATCAGCGGGACCACCGCGAGCAGCACGGTGAGGACGAAGGCCGCGAGCAGATACGGATTCCAGTCACGGCCGCAGCGGTCGCGCAGCACGAACAGCGCCGAGAGGAGGGTCAAGGCCACCGAGACCAGGGCGAGTTCGGCGATCCACCACCCGGCGCGCTGCCACCACCCCATGGCGGCCGTGGACTCGGCGTGCTCCAACTGGGTGCGCTGCAGGACCTTCAGACGCGGTGCGACTCCCACCGTGTCGCGGGTGAGCAGCGACTCGGCCTCCTGGAGCCTCAGTTCCCGCATGAGGGGCTGGTCACGGTAGAGGGACGTGCCGAGGGCGAGGGAGTCGCTGTAGGTGGCGAGCAGACCCTTGACCGTGCCGAGGTCCTGGTCCGTGCGGTCGGCGATCCGGGACAGGCCCTGGTCGGCGGCCGAGAGCTGGGACCGGTAGACCTCGCCCGAGCCCACGACGCCGATGAGGTTCCTCTCCACCAGGTGGTCGACCTCCTCCTGGGCGCGCAGGGCCGCGAGCCGGCTGGCGGCCAGCCCCTGCACGGCCGGCGCCTCGCGGGACGCCAGTGCCTCGGCACCGTGCTGGACCTGACGGCTGGAGAGGAACAGGGCGGTCGACGCCACGGCCGTGAGCAGGAACAGCACCAGCAGATGCGCCTCCAGCAGCCGGCGGGTCCGCCAGGAGCCCAGGCGCCCGCGCCAGAACGCGGCGGGGGAGTACCGGCGCCGGGAGGCGGCGCGTCCGGCCGTCACAGCAGCCTCTTCCCGCACGCGACGCAGTAACGGGCCTCGCTCCCCGCCGGGGCGCCGCAGTCGCCGCAGCCCGGACCCGGCCGGGCGCCGACGGCGTCGGCCAGGGGGCCGCCGGGACGGGACCCGGCGCGCAGGATCATCGGGCCGAGGGTGCCGGCGTCGACGGCGCGCAGCCGGACCCGCCCCCCGGCCGCGTCCTCGATGTGGGCGACCGCGCGGATCTCGTCCAGCACCCAGTCCGTGCCGAACCGCACCGCCAGCCGGGCGGCCTGCCCCAGACGGTCCTCCGCGGTGTCGCGCCGGTGTTCCCCCAGAGCCACCAGTCCTTGGCGCAGGGCGCTCCGCATCCTGGCGGTGGCGTTGAGGGTGCGCACGCTGTCGGCGCCCGCCGGGGCGTGCGGCGGTGACTGCTCGGGGAGGTGCCAGCGGGCGGTGACGGGCGCGTGGACGTCACCGATGGAGACCATGGCGAACTGCAGCTCGGTCTCCAGCGGGTCGCCGTCGGAGTCGGCGACCAGGGTGAGCAGGTAGTCGCGTCCGCCCTGCTCCCACTGGTAGGTCGGGAAGCTCCAGCAGTGCGGCCGGCCGCGCTCGGGCAGACCGCCGAGACGGTGCGGCCGGGGCGCCTTCTCGCTGAGCGAGACCTGGCGCACGGAGGGCCGTACGGTCACCTCGATCGGCAGCTGGGGAGTGTGCACCCGGCGCAGCCGCTGGATGGCGGCGGTGATCGCACGGCCGAGCCCGTCGTCCACGAACTCGGCCGTCCCGTGCAGCCGTTCGGCGAGGGCGAGCAGGGGATCGGGGGTCCAGTCCGAGCCCACGGCGAACACATCACAAGTGAACCGACCGGCACAGGAGTCCAGTTCCTCCTCCAGCCGGTCCTCGGCGGTGGCGGCGGCGCTGCTGCCGTCGGTGATCAGCACCAGGTGGCGTACGGACACCGGCCGGCCGGCGAGCAGGGAGCGCGCCCCGGCCACCCAGGCGGCGTACCCCGCGGGACGCGGCCCCTCCCGGTGCAGCGGGAGCGAACCCGCGACGAAGGCGGCCCGGCGCCTTGCGCCCTGGTCGGCGACGGCCCACTCGTCGTCGCCCCGCGGATAGCACCGGACCGGCTCGGGGCCGCTGCCGAGCACGGCGAAGGAGATCCGGTCGGGCAGGGCGCGCAGCGCCGCCGGCAGGGCGTGCCGGACGGCCGCCCGGTTGGACTCGGCGACGTCCACCGCGATGATCACCGCGAGCTGGACCGCGGGCAGGTCGGTGGGGGCGCCGTCGGCGGCCACGTCGACCCGCAGATGCGCCTCGATCTTCGCGCTGCGGTGCGGGCGCGGATCACCGCCGAGGTCGACGCGGAGTCGGATGCCCGGCTGCGGCGGCCGGGTGGGGCTGCTCATGTCGTACGTCACCGCTCCTTTCCTGCACCTTCGTCGCCGGGTGCTGCTCCGTTCCGTCGTGCCGTGCGGTCAGAACACGGTCTGCGGCCGTACCGCGTGCATGAGGTCCACCAGGTGTTCATGGGCGGCGGCCGGCTCCTGGTGGTGTGCCGCCAGCCGCCGGTAGAGCGACTCCAGCCGCTCGCGCGACGCGCGCTCCGGCGCGCTCAGCCGGCGCAGGGCGCGGGCGGTGAGCCGTCCGGCGCCCCCTCCCGGGGAGCCGGGACGGTCGCTGAGGCTGTGCACCGCGTCCAGTTTCCACTCGTGGAGTTCGGTGCGCAGGCGCAGCGCCTCGTCCTCGGACAGGCTCGGTTCCCCGTCGCCCGGACGCCGGCCCACCAGGCCGTGCAGTTCGGCCAGCGCCGCGTCGACCTCGGCGGGCAGGGGCAGCGGATCACCGTCTCCGGGCAGCCGGGCCGCGCGGATGCGCAAGGCGGCGATCCGGGCGACGGTGTGGTCCAGCGTGCCCTGCCGGACCCGGCCGAGCACGTCGATGGCGGCCCGGCGGTCGCGTGCGCGGAGCGCGAGCCTGGCCAGGCCGAGGGCGGCGCCGCCGTGCGCGGGGTTGCGGGCGAACACCGCCTCGTACAGTTCCTTGGCCGTGGGCTCGGCGGTGTCGTCGCCGAGCCACTCCGCGCAGTGGGCGAGGGCCAGTTTGGGCGCGTACTCGCCGGGCAGTTCGAGGTGGGCCCGGGTGAAGTGGCGGCGGGCCTCGGCGACCTGCCGGGGGTCGTCGTCGAGGTCGGCGCTGCACAGCGCGAGCAGGGCGCGGTGCCACTCCAGCCGCCACCGGCGCACGGCGGGCGGCCCCGGGACGGAGTCGGCCGTGTCGAGTTCCTCCTCGGCCCGCCGCAGGTCGTCGAGGGTGTTCCGGCCCAGCAGGACGCGCACGTTGTGCAGGAGGATCTCCACCGAGGGCGGCTTCTCGCCCTCCTGCTCCAGGAGCCGGCCCGGGTCGTAGCCGCTGCTCACCTCGAACCGTGTGGCCTGCGGATCGCCCGGATACGGCCTGGGCACCGGCAGACAGGCGGCGATCTCGGTGGGGGTGGGTGTGCCGAGGTCGAGGATCGGTGCCACGGGCGGCTGGTACCGGTCGCGGCGGGGCCGGTCCAGCCAGTGTCCGATGTCCGGCACCGTGCCGAGCCGGGCGCCCGGCAGCCGGGTGGACGGCCGGAAGTGGTCGGAGGGCTCCGGCGGATCGCTCTTGCCGCGCAGCGCGCGGATCTCCCGCAGGGCGCCGCGCAGTTGGCCGACCATCTCGCGGGCGTCGGAGAAACGGCGGTACGGGTCGGTCCGTACGGCCCGGTCGACGACCCGGTCGAAGGCGGCGGTGCCGAGGCCGGGTACGTCGGCGACGGCCCAGCGGGCGAGTTCCCGCAGGGTGACGCCGACGGTGTGCAGGTCGTGGGCGACGGTGGGCACGGCGGACGTCCCCGCCTCGGGTGCCATGTAGCCGGGCGTGACATGGGCGGGCAGCAGGCTCTGGCCCTGTTCGCGCATCCCGCCGAGGTCGATGACCTTGATGCCGTCCCGGTGGTGCACGACGTTGGAGGGCTTCATGTCCCCGTACACGAAGACCCGGCCGCCGTCGGCGTGCAGATGGACGAAGGCTTCGAGGATCTGGCAGCCGTACGCCGCGACGTGCTCGATGTCGAGGACGGACTCCCCGCGCCGGACCTCCTCGGCGACCTTCGCGAGGGTGCCGTCACCGACGTCGTCCATGACGATGTAGCCGCCGGTGACCTGACCGGTGTCGTCCCGGCGGGCGACGAAGTCGCGGATCTGGACGATGCGGGGGTGACGGATGGCGACGAGGTTGCGGCGCTCGACGTCGGCGAGGCGGGCGCCGTCGTGCTCGTACCGGTTGAGCAGTCCCTTGACGGCGACGACGTCACCGAGGTGGGTGTCCTCGGCGAGGTAGACCCAGCCCTGGCCGCCGTGCGCGATGGGTCCCATGACCCGGTACTGGTCGCGCAGCAGGTCGCCCTCGACGAGTTCGGGCCGGTACGAGTAGCGCTCGCCGCACGCCGGGCAGAACCCCTCGATCGGCACCGGGCCCTCGGTGTAGGGCGGGGCGAAGGTGATGCCGCAGTCGGCGGACGAGCAGCCCATGCGGATGCGCGGCGGTGCCTCGGGCCGGACGAGGCGCTCCTCGGCGGGGCGCGGCTCGCGTTCGGGGAGCGCGAGGAGTTCGCGGGGGCCGAGTTCCCGGGGGTCCTCCGGCAGGGCGGGCAGCCCGGGGCCGTCCTGCGCGCGACCGCAGACGGCGCAGTAGCCGGTGGGCAGTACGGCGCCACCGCAGGGGGTCCCGGTGAAACGCCGGTGCGGGCAGGTCGTCATCCTCGCGTGCTCCTCCTTCCCCGCCCGGCCCGGACGGTGCACGGTGTCACCGGTCCCCGCAGCGTCCCAGGTCGGCGCGCAGGGTCCTGATCAGCGCGCGCAGCCGGGTGAGTTGCTGTTGCGGGTCCCGTACGTCGTCGAGCAGGCGGCGGGTGGCGCGGTGCCGGTCGGCGGTCTCGGTCACGGAGCTCAGGGAGGCGCTGTCGACGATGTCGCGGCGTATCGCCCGGCTGAACTCCGCGCGCTGCAAGCGGTCGAGCAGGGCGTCCGCGTGGTGGAGGAGCGCGGGCCGCAGGAGGAGGTCGCGGGACGCGGCCCAGCCGGGCCCGCCCTCGTGGCGGAAGACGAGCAGCAACCGGAAGCCGAACGCCCGTAATCGGGCCAGGATCTCGATGAGGGGACCCGGCTGCGGCTCCTCGTCGAGCCCGTCGACGAGGACCGTGACCGGCCGTACGGGCACACGGTCGGCCGCCCGCGCGGGCCGGGCCTTGGCGCCGCGCAGCCAGTCCCAGTACGCCAGGTACTCACCGGCCGGGAAGGTGACCTGGTCCAGGGCGTGGTCGATGAGATCGGGCCTGCTGGCGCCGCCACGATGGGCGACATGGGCACGGTGCAGCAGATGACGCAGCGACCGGTCCTTGCCACTTCCCGGAGATACCACGGTGATCTTCACCGGGTCCTCGTCCGGATCGTCGAACCACCGGGACAACCGCTCCTCGAAGCCGTGGTCCCAGGCGCCCGGACTGCTCAACTCCTTGATGAGCGGCGATAGTTCGGCGATACGCCCGACGGGGATCAGATACGAGAAGGAGAGCCGGTTGTCCTCGGGCAGAGCCGCTCCCAGGTCCCCGCGCCAGCTGACGACGATGCCCACCACCCGGGCGGGCCGGCCCTCCTCGGGCCGGGTGCACACGCCGGCGCCGCTGAACCCGGCGCGCACCACCTCCGACCTGGTGACGGCGTCGAGCTGCACCCGCTCACCGCTGGCGCCACCGATCCGCCCCCACAGGCTCATGCCGTCGTCGAAGCCCTCCGCGTAACCGGTCGCGTACACCTCCATGCCGCCCCACAGCCCGGTCTCCAGCGGAGCACGGCGAGCCTGCGGACGAGGACTGTCCAGCCGCAGCACGGCGACGTCCTCGCCACCGGCGCCCTCCGCCAGCCAGCCACCGGGCATGACCCGCGCGGCGACCGGTTCGAGCCCGCCGTTCTCGGCGAACTCCAGCCACATGACGGCGTCCGGCCGGCGCACCACGTGCGCGCAGGTCAGCGCCGTGTACTGGTCGACGAGCACGCCGGCGCCGCACACGGGGCCGTGCGCGTCCTCGCGCCGCAGCCTGAGTCTCCAGTCCGCACGCAGTTCCCCCATGCCGTCTCACACTACGTGCAAAGGGCGGGGCGTCCCTAGACTTGTGAGCAGGGTGGATCGGTCAATCAGCCGAAAGTGGCGGTGTGTTGACATGACGAATGCGGAACCGATCGGTCTGGCGGAGGCCATCGGCACGGTGCGCGCGGAGCTGGCGCGGGCCCAGGCGGAGGGCGCGGAGAGCGACTGGAGGTTCCACGTGGAGCAGGTCAGCCTGGAGTTCTCGGTGCAGTTCCACCGGGCCGGCGAGGGCGGCGCGGGCCTGCGCCTGGGCGTCGTCGAGGCCCGCCTGGGCGCCTCGGTGAGCCACGACTCCACCCACCGCATCGAGGTGACCCTCAAACCCCTTCCCCGCCCCGACGGCCGGCACCACGAGGTCGGGCGTGAGGACACCGCCGCCCGCCGTCTGCCGGGACCGCACGACGGCTCCCTCCTGCGGGACCGGTGACCCGAGCCGGGGTTCCGGGCCTTCCGGTGCCCACCGGTCAGCCCGTCCCGGGAGGGCCGAGCGTCCCGCGACCGACGGCCCCCCGATCACATACGGTGCCGGAGTGCCCGGCCGCGTACACCGGGTGCGCCTCGCGCGGACCGGGCACGGTGGTGCGCGCGAGTGCCCGGTACAGGCCGGTGCTGAGGGGGCCGTCGGCCTTCCCGGTCCTGTGCCCGGCGTCGACGACGGCGAGCGGACCGGCCACCGGCGGCTGGTGGTCCGGTGAGGAACGGTGCGGGACAGCCCCGGCGAACCGCAGCGCGGGCTGGTGGCGGGAGCCGATGCGGGAGGGCCGGCTCACCGTGATCCGAACAGTCGCGGCGGCCTCGGCAGTCGCTGTTCGTCCGTGGACCGCTCCGGTGCCACTCGCACGGCCGTCGCCGACCTCGTGCCCGGGCACACCCTGGCCGACCACGTGCGTCGTCTTCGCCGGGCGTCCGGAGCCTTGAGCTACCGCGCAACGTTTCTCAAGTGTCGGAGGACTGCTCGGTGCGAGAGGCGACGGGCGGCCGGCGTGGTGAACCCCGCCGGCCGCGCACCGCGCCTGTCGTCCCGCCCTCCGGGTTACCGTCGGTTGATTCCGGGCAGGCGAACGTCGGCGTCGTCGAGCATCAGCAGGGCACGCGCCCGGGTCCGCTCCTTCATGTAGGGCCAGGCGGCCTCCACCAGACCGCTGTCGAGAAGGAGTTGATCCAGTACCTCGAAGTAGACGGCACCGCCGACGTGCTGCGCGGAGTGGTCCACGATGCGCTCCACGAAGTCCCAGCACCGGGTGAGCAGCTGTGTGTCCGGGCTGTCGCTCCTCAGCTGCGGCATCAGCACCGGCGTGGTGAAGCATCCGGCCGGCAGTTCGTACAGCGTCACGGCCGCGTCCTCGGTCAGGACGGCCGCTTCCGCGGGTTCGTGGAACATCTCGGCGATGGGGCCGGCGGATTCGGGGATCATGCGCAACAGCAGCGAGGGGATCTCGTCGGACGGGATCCCCTCGACCGGACCGTCCCCGGTGGGGGTGTCGCTCATATCTTCCTCAGTAGGTGTGTGTCGCTCGTGCTCATGGGCTCGGGGCCCGTCGTGCGAGGTGCACGACGGGCCCCGCCCTCATCGTCCGGTACGGCGTCCCGGACCCACCGTATCGAGGTGGCGGGGGGACTGTCGGTGGCTGCTGGCAGGATCGCCGGCATGGTTTTCGTACGTACGACTCCGCCGCGGCCTGTCGAGGTGAGCGCGGTCTTTCCCGAGCTGGCTCCGCTGGCGCGGCCTGCCGTCCGGTTGCATCCCCGGCCGGGGTCGCCCTCGGTCAGGGACAGCTCGGTCGGGGGACCGTTGCTGTGGCCGGCCGAGGAACCCTGGCCGCACTGCGAGGACTCGCACCTGCACGGTGACAGCGGGTTTCGCCAGTCGCCGGCAGAAGTGCGGCTCGACAGGCACAGTCGGGCCCAGCGGCATGAGGACCCCTATGGCCCCTCGTTCACGCCCGAAGAGGAGGCGGCCATGGCACAGAAGGCCGCGAGACTCGCGGAGCGACTCGACGCCGGCCCTCCCTGGCCCGCGGAGTGCCCGGTCCCCCTGTTGCCCGTGGCCCAGTTGTATCTGCGCGACGTACCCCTGTTGCGGCCGCCCGGACAGGCCGATCTGCTCCAGGTCCTCTGGTGTCCCTACGACCACGAGCCGGACTGGAAGCCCGCGACCGCGGTGTTCTGGCGGTCCGCCGCCTCGGTCGTCGATGTCCTCGCCACGCCACCGGAACCGTATGAGGCGAACTGCTCGGGCTATGTGCCGGAGCCGTGTCTGCTGGCACCGGAAGCAATCACCGAGTATCCCAACAGCCTTGATCTGAGCCAGGAGCTGAGGCAGGTGGTGGGGGACTGGAGCCGATGGCAGGAAGCCGGTGCGGACGTGGACAGCTCGTACGCGGACTATCCGGCGGAGTTCTACGACGGCAGTCTGGCCGACGCTCCCGGCTGGAAGGTCGGTGGCTGGCCCCCGTGGGGCCGCACCGACCCGTACCGCCGGTACTGCGCTGTCTGCGACGCCCGGATGGTCCCGCTGCTGACCATCGCATCCTTCGAATGGGACAGCGGTACGCGCGGCTGGGCGCCGTACGAGGACCGGGCCGCCTACGCCGCCGGTCACCGCGCCGGCCTGTCCCCCGCGCAGCCGACGAGGGTGGAAGTGGGCAGCGCCGACAACATGCAGCTCTACGTCTGCCCGACCTCCCCCGAGCACCCGCACACCGACCTGATCCAATGAATGTCGGCTCCGGGGCGGGCGGGCTCCTCCGCGGAGGCGGAGAGGAGCCGGTGCGCTTCCGGAACGGGCGTTCACGAGGCGCTGGGGACCGGGCCGTGAACCGAACGGGCCGCACCCCGGAGCGGGGTGCGGCCGGGTGTGCGCCCTTGGTGTCAGTTGGCCGAGGGCCTGGGGTCCGTCAGCCCTTGGCCGGGGACCGCGGTGTGTTCCGGGCTCTGGGCGGGGGCGGGGGCGGGGGCGGGGGCGGGGACGCGGCCCGCGGAGGAGGGGGTGGCGAAGATCTCGTCGAGGGTGGTGGCGTCGATGGCGCGGTCGAACCAGAGATCCAGGAGCGGCATGTCCGTGCAGGTGGTGACGCGCTGTCGGGTCTCTTCCGTCAGCGAGAAGCCGCGGCGTTCCATCAGGCGCAGCAACTGCTCGGCCTTTCCGGCCACGCGTCCTTCCTCGCGTCCTTCTTCCTGTCCTGCGAGGCGGGCGTCGCCCACGATGGTGCCTCGCCTGGGGGTGAAGAGGGTTTCCATCAGGTTCCTCCAGATTTTCCGGGCGTGTTCGCTGCCCAAGCCGTCCTCGATCAGTCCCGCCAGGTCGTCCCGCGCTTCGCGGTCCGTGTCCTGGGCCAACGCCTCGCCCATGACCGTCAGTATGCCCTCGATGTCCGGGTCGTTGCTGTGGATCCACAGGCAGAACGCGGCGAAGTCCGGGTCGGCCGAGGCGTCCTGGATCCGGCTCACACGCGGGACGTTCGCCGGGCCCAGCACGTGTGGCACCGTCACCTGGGTGGGACGCCCCAGACCGGTGTGCAGGGGTCTGGCAGCCCATGCCGCCGTTGCCGTGTCCACGCACAGGACCAGCAGGACGACCTCGAGTTTGTACCGGTCACGCAAGTACGCGACGTAGTACGGCCAGGAGGTCTCCTTCTTCGTCTCGATGCCGGTCTGCGCCTCGACCAGCAGGATGAACGGATCACGCCCGTCGGGACGGACCACCCGCAGCACGGAGTCCATCTGCCGGGTGAACATCTTCGGGGCGCCGGACGCGTCCGTCGGGAGGGTCTCGGTGGTGACACCGGGCGGGATTCCGAGGTCCAGGAGGTCCAGCGCACGGTTCAGCGCTTTCGGACGTCCCGGCAGGAAGCCGTGCAGGGTGTCGTGACTGACGTTGGGCATGAGGTGAAACTATGCGCGAAGCAAGAACATTCGTCGGCTTTTGAGGCGTGATCACCCGTTTGGCGGAATCCCCTGAGGTTGACGCCGAGGCGTGCGGTCGGGACGGGGCGAGTGCCGGGCCTGCTCTACGCGCAGGGGCAGGGCAGTTCGGGGAGCGCGCGGTTGGGGGAGCACGTGACCAGGGCCAGGGTGAGGTACGAGGGGCGTTCGAGGTAGTGGCCGTACGAGACGTCGGCGCCCGCGCGCAGGCGTTCGGCGGCGGCGTCCACCAGCCGGGCCAGGCACGCGGTGTCCCGGTCGGCCTCCGCCGCGAACCGGGGCGTGTACTCGGCCAGCCGCTCGCCGAGCCAGGCCGCCGCCTCCTTCGCCTCGTCCCAGGTGCCCCGGACCAGTGAGCGGGGCTTGACGAGCCAGTACGCCGTCTCCAGGGGCGGGAGGTCCGACGTGCGGAACTCCGCGGCGACCTGGCGGTAGCGGTCGATCAGTTCCGGCCTGCTCCCGGCCGGGGGCGGGTCGGGGTGCGGGGGCCGCCGCAGGGCCTCGTCGTCGAAGCGTGCCTTGGGGCCGGTCCAGAGGTAGGCGTGGTGGTGCACGTGCTGCTCCCGTCGCGAGGAGCGCCGGCGGCCGGACGCGGGGAGGAACCCGGTCCGGCCGGCGGCGGGGAGGGGAGGGGGAGGGTCAGGCGCCGAGGCCGAAGCGCGCCGGGTCGATACCGGCGGCGTCCAGCTCCTCGGTGGTGAAGCGCAGCGGCTGCGCGTCCGGCCGCTTGCTGTCGCCCAGCGCCCAGGCGTCCTCACCGATCCGGGCCAGGGTCACGCACCCCTCGGTGCAGGGGCCGCCGCACGCCTTCGTGAACGAGGCCCCGCTGATGTCGAGCGCGTAGAGGTCGGTTCCGTTCCGCATGACTGCACCTTCCAGTTCGTCCGACGCGGCCGGGTCCGGCCGCCGTCGCCCGTGGTGGGCGGGAGTGCACGGGAGGGGAGACGGCCGCCCGGTCGTTTCCGCAGGTGAGCGGTGGACGGGGGCGGTTTCTCCCGGCTCTCCGTGACCTCAGGGTGGCGGTCGGACGGGGGCGGGGACGAGTGTGGCACCCCGTACGGTGAGTCAGCGTACGGACACGAAGAGTGGACGGTACGTCTGATGATCCGTCAGGCCGGGGGCGGGCGCGGGCGGCGTGAGGAGCCGTCGTGGTGTGCGGTGCGGAGGAGAGGAAAAGGGCGGCGGGTGGACGTGGTCGGGGTCGAGAAGGAAGCGCCCGCCTCGCCTATGCCGGGACGGGGTCCTCGAGCATGTTCAGGGCCTGGCGGGAGAGCAGGCGCTCCGCGGCGTCGTAGCTCCAGCCGCAGTCGACGACAAGCGATCGCCATGCCGACAGCCCGAAGCACAGCCACAGACGGTCCGCCGCGCCGTTCACGTCGAGATGCGGAGCCACTGCGCCGATGGAGACCATGTGCTCCGCGGCTTCGCGAAGCGCCTGGCGGTACTGCGTGACGACGTAGTCCCACACCTCCCGCGCTTTGGCGTCGCTCGCCATGGAGGAGTAGAGCAGGTCGATGGACGGAGCGAAGCGTTCGGTGTTGTCGCGGACGCCGTGCGCCAGGCGCGCGACCGCCGAGGCGAGGTCCTCGCTCCGGAACACCTCTTCGTGGACCCCGGTGGTCCGCGAGTCCGCCACGTCCGTGGCCAGGAGGGCGTGCAGGAGCTCCGTCTTGGTCCCCACGCTCGCGTACAGCGTCTTGGTCGCGACGCCGGCCGCGCGGGCGATGTGTCCCATCGTCACCTGCGCATAGCCCTGCGCGATGAAAAGCTCACGCGCGGCCGCCAGGATGTCCTGCCGGGTCTGAGCCGCGCCCCGCTCACGCCGTGGCGATCGATAACTCCGGGTCGGTGCGGACATGTCTCCACCTTACCCCGAGGTAAGGGTAAGCGTATTCATTGCAGATGCTGTAACTTCAAAACAGGACTTCCCTTCCGGACGGGAAGACCCTGCACCATGCACCCCTCAACCCGAAGGTTTCGCACCCCATGGACATGAACGCCGGGCGTGACTCACAAGCCGTCGTGGAAACGCGGCTCACCCATGAGACACACAGACTGGCCACCGGGCTGCTCGTGGACGCCGCCGGCCACCCCTCCGTGCCTGGCGAAGCGCTCGCGCAGTTACGGGACTTCCTCGTGGTGAACCTGCGTCACCACCACGAGACCGAGGGCGAATGGCTGTGGCCGCTCATCCTGACCGCGGCGCCCGATGTGAAACGCGCACTCGACGACCTGAGCGAAGAACACGAACGTCTGGACGTCGCGCTCGACCGCCTCGCCGACATCGGCCTCACCGGCGCGAAGGACCAGGACGGCGAGAATCCGAACGAAGACGACCGGCACGCACTGCGCGAGGCGGCCGTCGCGGTGCGCGACAGCGTGCGCGACCACCTGGACCACGAGGAACCGGTTCTGTTCCCCGCCCTGCGGGCGCACGTCACGCCCGCGCAGTGGGCGGAGTTCGCCCAACGGGTCATCGCCACCACGCCCCCGGTGGCCGGGCATCTGATGATCGGCCTCCTCGACGAGGTGGGCACACCGGCCGAGGTGGAGTCGATATTCGTGAACATGCCGCCGCCGATGAAGTCGCTGCTGCCCGCCCTGCGCGACCAGGCCGCCGCCGACCTGCGGGTGCTGCGAGGTATCGGCTCGTGACGGACACACACCTCGCCTGGCCGGACACGGCGTACGAGGCGATCACGGGCGACCTGACCGTCGCGGTCGCCTACCTCACCCCCGCCGGAGGCGCGGTGGTCACCAGCGTCTCACCGGTGGGGCTCGCGAACCGGGCGGCCAACCAGGTCAGTTTCACCACCTCGCTGGGTTTCCCGAAGAAACTGGAACGCATCTTCAACAACCCCCGCGTCGCCCTCGCCTATCACACGCGCATGCACGGATTCGCCGCCCACAGCCACTACGTCCTCGCCCAGGGCAGGGCATCGGTGGACCTTCAGCCCTCGGCACAGCGGCTGGCGGAGCTGATGGACGCCACGGAGCCGTTCTTCGGGAAGACCAAGCACGGAAGAGTGTGGGACTGGCTGCTGCGCGAATACCACCAGGAGCGCGTCTTCGTCGACGTCGGCCTGGAACGCATCAGCACCTGGCCCCACCTCTCGGCACACGGACCGGCAACCGTGACCGGCCCGTCCTGGCCACAGCATCCCGCCGAACAGCGACCCCCGAAGAACGGCACGACACCCCGGATACCCGTCTCCCAGCTCGCCCGGCGGATCGCCGCCCTCCCGCATCGCCTGCTGGCGTACGAGGGGGCCGACGGCAGCCCCGTCATCCTCCCGGTGACGGTCACCGGACACGACGAGACCGGGCTGCGCCTCGGCGCACCGCCCGAACTCCTGCCACCAGGCGGACGCCGAGCGGGATTCCTTGCCCACGCGTTCCGACCGCAGTGCGTCGGCGTGAGCATGCGCACCGCCACCGGCTGGCTGACCGTCGACGACGGAGAGGCGTTGTACGCCCCTCACACGTCGGTCGGCATGACAGCGCCGCCCAGCAGGACGGTCATGACCGTGGCCAACGGCCTGCTGGCCAAACAGGGGCTGCGCCGCGCACGACGCAACGGCACCACCGCGCACCTGCACGACCTCGCAGCCGGCGTCCGCCCCGGCGCGTAGCCCGGATTCCGGAGTGACCCAGGATTACGAGACCCCCGGCGGCCCGACCGGGCGGGGCCGGGGGCGTGGAGCATGCTCCCGGCCCGAGCGCAGGCGCCCGACCAGCACGACGGGCGGGCCGGCGAGGGTGTGGGGCAGGTGGGCGACGTCGTCACCGGAGTCCGTATGACTGCACCTTCCGGTTCGTCCGATGCGGCCGGGTTCGGCCGTCGTCGCCCGTGGTGGGCGGGAGTGCGCGGGAGGGGAGACGGCCGCCCGGGTGTTTCCGCAGGTGAGCGGTGGATGCGGACGGTTTCTCCTGGCTCTTCGTGATCTCAGGGTGGTGGTCGGACGGGGGCGGGGACGAGTGGGGCACCCCGTACGGTGAGTCGGCGTACGGACACGAAGAGTGGACGGTACGTCTGATGGCCCGTCAGGATCGAGGTGGACGCGGGCGGCGTGAGGAGCCGTCGTGGTGCGCGGTGCGGAGGAGAGGAAAGGGGCGGCGGATGGACGTGGTCGGGGTCGAGGGGGAGGTGGCCGGGAGCGCCGGCGGTGCGCGGGCGGTTCCGGCGGGGGAGTGGGAGCGGGAGCCGCATCCGTCGGACAGCCTGCGGACGTTCGGGGCCGTCGTCCAGGCGTTGCGTGAGCACGCGGGGCTGAGTCGGGTCGACCTGGGCGCCCGGGTCCAGTACTCCAAACACACGGTCGAGTCGGTGGAGTTGGGGCGCCGGATGCCGGACGAGGCGTTCGTGGAGCGGGCGGAGGAGGCCCTGGGTAACACCGGTGCGCTGCGGAAGGCCGCGCGGCATCTCACGCGGGGGGAGGCGGGGTTGGCGGCGTGGTTCCGGCGGTGGGCTCGGCTGGAGCGGGAGGCGGTGAGTCTGTGCACGTATGAGTGCCGGTTGGTGCCGGGGTTGTTGCAGTCGGAGGCGTATGCCAGGGCGGTGTTCGAGGGCACGATCCCGCTGCGGACCGATGAGGAGCTGGAGGTGCAGCTCGCCGCGCGGATGGAGCGGCAGGTGATGATGCGGGAGCGGCCGACGGTGCCGTTCAGCTTCATCGTTGAGGAGCATGTGTTCCGGCGGGGGTTCGGGGATGTGGAGGCGATGCGCGGGCTGGTGGATCACGTCCTTGAGCTCACGGCTCCGCGCAACGTGACGCTTCAGGTGGTGCCGCTGGGGGCCGGGTTGCACGCGTGTCTGGATGGTCCCCTACAGATCCTGGAGACCTCGGAGGGGCGGAGGCTCGGGTACTCCGAGGGACAGCAGAACGGTCGACTGATCTCCGACCCGAAAGAGATGATTCTGCTCTGCCAACGCTATGACACACTGCGCTCGCAGGCCCTGAACCCGACAGAATCCCGGGACCTGCTGGAGCGACTGCGAGGAGAGCTATGAACAGCGGTACGTCGGAACTCGCCTGGTTCAAGTCCAGCTACAGCGGCAGCCAGGGCGACAGCTGTGTGGAGATCGCGATCGCCGAACAGGCCGTCCACGTACGGGACTCCAAGGACGCGACCCGCCCGGCCTTCGCCGTCGGCCGCGAAGGCTGGGGGCGGTTCGTACGGTTCGCGTCGGAGCGCTGAGCGACTTGAGGGCGTGCCGTCCGCCGGAGTGGCGGACGGCACGCCCTCACCGCGTTCGGGATCCCTTGGTCTCGTCCGTGGAGCCGTAGCGGTGGCTGGTGCTTTCCCGGTGGAGCCACCTGTGTCGGCTCCGGTCCGGATGTCCGGTCAGAGGGGGCTCATCGAAGTGCGCCCTTCACGCAGTCCGAACGCCGGGGACTGAAGGGCCGGCCTGGATTCACCACGGTCTTCGACGGCTCCCTCCTACTCCCGTCGGCCGACCAGTGTCTTGTGGAGCTCCCGCTTCTCCTCCGGGGTCCTGGCCGCCCGGACCCGGTCCGCCCAGTCGCTCTTGATCTCGTCGAGGAAGGCGTGCCAGCTCTTGCCGTCGCCGCCCATCTTCGCCAGTTCCACCAGCCGCTGGTTGTTCTTCATCTTGCCGTCGCCGATTTTGTCCGGCTTGTGGCCGTGCAACGCGGACTCGGGGTTGGCGGTCGTCTCGGTGGACTTGACGCCGTGGTGGTAGCCGACGGGGCTGGAGGCGCCCGGCGCGATCGTCTCGATGCCGACGAGCAGGGAGCCGTCCGTGGACGTGGTCGGTGCGGTGAACACCAGGAGCATGTGGCCGTAGGAGCCGTTGGGGAGGATGACGTCGCCGTTCCAGTCCTTGGTGCCGATGCCGCCGATCGCCTGGTCGATCCCCAGCAGCTTCGGGGTGGCCACGCCCGGGAGGGCCTTCGACGCCACGTTCGTCAGTGACGCCCCGATGCCGCCCTTCTCCACGAAACGGCCGGACGTCCCGTCCTTGTTCTGGCCGATGGAGGAACGGTGCGTGGCGAAACCTCGTTCCTTGACGTGCTCGTCCTGCTTGCCGTCCTCGGTGACGCCGAGGAATTCGAGCAACTGATGGGGGTCGTCGCCGTCCTGGAGGGCGGGGATGCGGATGTTCACGCGTCCGCCGTGCGCGAGGGCCCGGATGACGTCGCCTTCCCGGTAGTCGACGTGGTTCTTGTCCTTGGTGTACTGCAGGCCGTGCCGCAGGATCAGCAGGACGTTGGTGAGGATCTTCCGGGCGAAGGCGTCCTGCGACTCGTGCTCCGGAGCGAGTTCTTCCGCCCCGGGGTGCTTCCGGTCCTTCGGCACGCTCTCGGGGACCAGGGTGTCGAGGGCCGTCTCCCGGATCTGCGCATCCCGCTCCGCCTCCAGTTCCCGGCGCTCCTCACTGTCCTCGGCGAGCCCTTGGGTCCGCATGAAACGACCCAGGGTGTAGGCGGGGTTGATCGGGATGAGGGAGCCGGGGGCGGGTCGCTGGGTCCGGAAGGCGAGCGTCGCGGCGAGGATGCGCCGACCCGGGGTGAGCTTCAGCCAGTCCGAGTAGTCGGGCTTCTCCTCCGCGGCCTTGCCCTTGTCCTCGGACGTGCTTGTCCTCGCCGCGGCGGACCTCCGACCCTCGGCGATCCTGAGGCCGTCCGCCATGGTGCCGATGCCTGCACGGTTCAGCCACGCCGGCCGCTTCTCCGACAGTAACTCGATGTCCTCGAGCTCTTTTTCCTGGAAGACCTCGCCAAGGACCAGCCGCCGTTCCAGGACCCACCGCATCTTGGCATCGGGAAGCAGCCAGTCCTCCGGCCACTTCTTGTGCGGCTCCCAGATGTTGAACTTCCGCTTCTTCTGACGCGCGTGCTGCTCGATCGACCGGGCCAGCCGCACGATCGCCGCGTCCGGGTCGGTGGACGTCTCCAAGGACGCCTCGTCGGGAGGAGGGCCCGCCTCGGTCTCCTCCTGCCGCCCCCGCTGGACCGCTGCGGTCACGGCCCGGTTCCCGGCGGTGCGCTGGAGCGCCAGCAGGCCGGTGGGGTCATCCACCGTCCGCGACGGGAAGTCCGATCGTCTCTGCCGCGCGTCCCGGTCCTGCTGCCGCTCCTGTTGCTGCTGCCGTGTACGCATCCCTCAGACTGACCTGTCCCCGGTTCCGTATGCAAGGGTTTGATCTTCGCGGGCTGCCGTTGGGGTGTCGGGGCCTCGGCCCCGCTGCTGTCCGGCGGCACGGGTACTCCAGTCGGTGCCCGAGGTCAGGACGACGACCGGACGAGGATTGCTGCTCTGGCTTCGACGTACCACGTGCGTTGTTCCTTGGCTGAGCGGTGGGGCATGCCCGGGGGTGGCCACCGGGTGGGGCCACCCCAGGAGCAGGTCAGTCGTGGCGGGGGCCCTGACCGGGGGCGGGACGAGGGTGGAGCGGTAGGTGCCGGACTCGCCCTCGGTGAGCGGAGTTTCCAGGGTCAGGCGGCCGCGCAGCACGGTCTTGACGGCGACCCGGCGGTGCGGGGAGTCCGGGCCGGCCTCGAGATCCTCGGCCCGGTGCACCTCCCCCATGTTCCCGCGCCCCACGGCCCCGTGATCCGGAACCGCCCGCCGACCGTCTCCAGCCCCACGTGCCCCTCCCCAGCTCCACCCGTCTCGCGCAAGACGGGTGCATTTTGCAGGGAGCGTACACCTTTGCGCGCGCAGCGGGCGAGGGGCTGTGTGTTGGCGTTGTCAACGTGTTACGACTCGCGTGGATACTCGGATCAGATCCTCTCCAGATCCCGGTCCCGGGTCTCCGGCAGCGCCAGGACGCAGACCAGTGAGAGCAGGGCCATGGCGCTCATGAACCAGCCGCCCACCGACGGGCTGTAGTTCTCCGCCGGCGCGGTGACCACCAGCGGGGCCGCGGCACCGCCCGGCACACCGCCGAGGTCGTACGAGAAGCCGGCCCCCGAGTACCGCACGCTCGTGCTGAACAGCTCCGGCCGGACCGTGGATGATGCCCGTGCACAGCAGGTCGCGGTGGCCCGCACCGCTGGACCGACGTCGTACGCCCGTGCCCCGGGGCCCCGTTCGGGGCCGCGCCGCACGCCCGTCGTCACCGGGAGGGCCGAACCTCCCGGGACGGCAGGGGGCCCTGATCACATACGGTGCCGGAGTGTTCTCCACGCCACCGCCACCGCCACCGCCACCGCCACCGCCCCCGTCACCCCGGCTGGCCGGCCTGACACCGGCGCGTCTGTCCCCCGGGTACTTCGCCCTTGTCATGGCCACGGGCATCCTCTCCGTCGGCTGCCAACTGCGCGGCTGGACCCTGATGCCCCGGTCCCTCCTCGCCCTCACCGCCTGGACCCTGGTCCTCCTCGCCATGCTCCACACCCTGTTCACCACCAGGTCGCGGTAGCCGGAACGGGCGTGACCAGCCGTACTCCCCGCCCGTCCGGCCCCGCCGCCGTCAAGGCGGACCAGCCTGTCCGGGGCCGCGTCCACCGCCGTCGGCTGCCGCCGTGCCGGGGCCGCGCGGTCACGCTTCGACGGCCGGTGCCGTGAGCACGGCCCGGACGGCCCTGCCGCCGGGTGGGCGGGGGCGGCGGGGGCGGCGACGAGGGTCGTGGTGCGGCGGCGGCAGTCCGCCCGGGGAACGGCCCGTCCCGCCGGAGGCCCGGGCGGTATGGATCATCCGTGGATCGAATGTGGATCGGCGCCCATGAGGATGCCCGTGACGTCTGGTCACAGACGGCTACGGCAAGAGGAAAGGCATACTCATGGGGTACAGCAGAACCGGCCTGTGGGCCGCGGGTTCGGCCCTGACCGCCGCGATGGCGCTCGTCGGCGCCCTCGCCCCGGGCGCCGGCGCCGAGCAGCAGCACGACGGCAGCGGCGAGAAGGCCGTCCCGATCTCACAGGTCGTCGGCGCCGACAACCTGCGGAAGATGAACGAGCAGCGCCCCCTCGTCGCCGCTGCGAGCATCCTGGCCAAGGCCCAGGAGCAGGGCGACCACGAGGGCTACACGGGCATCGGCCTCCAGGAGGACCACGTCACCCTGTGGTGGAAGGGCGATCTGCCCGAGCCCGTACAGCGGGCCGCGGAGCGGGCCCGCAGGACCGCCCCCGTGCACATCGCCGCCGCGGATTACTCGCTGGCCGAACTCAAGGACGCCTCCGAGGTCTTACAGGCCCAACTGGAGAAGGACCCCTCACTCGGCCACAGCGTCAAGATCCCCACTGACGGCAGCGGACTGGTACTGGCTCGGAACACCACCAGCACAGCGCGCACCACCACCTCCGCCGCGCAGGACCGGCCCACGGTCGACCGGATCGCCGGCGTGCCCGTGAAGGCGGTCAGCGAGGAGCCCATGCGGGAACGCTCCCGTGTGAACGACGGCGCGCCGTGGTCGGGCGGGGCGCAGATCAACTTCAACGGCGGTGCGTGCACGGCCGGGTTCGGTGTGCGTGACGCGAGCGCGACCTACCTGCTCACCGCCGAGCACTGCGGCCGGAGCGGGAACCGGTTCACCAACCCGCAGGGCGTCTACATCGGTACCTCCACCAAGTCCAGCGACCCCCACGACGTGATGCTCATCCCCACGAACTCCGACAACTTCATGTACACCGGGGGACCCGACAGCGACGCGGGCGTACGGGTCGACGGCTGGGACCACGTCTTCCCGGGTGAGTACCTGTGCCAGTCCGGAATCACCAGCGCCCGGGCCACGGGCGGCCCGGTCTGCAACATCAAGGTCCTCTTCTTCTACAACGACTCCGAGGACCTGGTGGAGGCGGAGCAGATGAACGGCCAGACAGTGGCCCGTAGCGGTGACAGCGGCGGCCCCGTCTACACCGCCTCGGCCGGCGGCGGCGCGATAGCCAAGGGCACGCTGACCCGTAGCGCGGGGTCGCGCCTGGGCTTCCAGGACTTCTACACGGCCACACGGGACTTCGGCATCTGGATCAACAAGTAGGTCCGTCCTCGCGGCCCGTGCCGCGGAGCGCTCGGGCGGCGCGCGTCTTCGTCACAGGCGCCGCCCGACGTGGACCGTGACGTACGCGTAGGACTCGCCCTCCCGCGGCGCGCGGTTCCAGGACCGGGTGGTCAGGTGCGGCAGGATGCCCTCGGCCAGGGCGTGCCGGGGCAGGGAGAGGCCGAACTCGTCGTGTACGGCGGCCAGTAGGCACCGCTCGCGGTCCGCCTCGTCGACGCCGTGCAGGAGTTGTTCCGGGTCGAGGGCCTCGGGCACCGGGCCCGTGCGTTCGACGTCCGTGCCGCGCAGCGTGTACGCGTACAGCTCCTCGCCCCCCTCGGCGACCGAGAGGTGGAACACCGCCGGGACGTCGTCGCGACCGCGGCGTATCCACAGCACCACCGCGCGTCCGCCGCGCGAGGCGGCGGCCGGGGAGACGAAGAAGTTCCCGGGCTCCGACGGCCGCGGGGCCGTGTCGAAGCCGAACGCCCACCCGGAGCCCGTCCGGCCCACCGCCACCACGGCCCGGTCCTCCCACGGCGCCGAGTCGTCCCGCTGCCTGCGGTCGTAGGGGAACCACCCGGCGGGACGGCTGGGCGGAGGGGCCAGGCCCGCACCCCCGTCCTCCCCGACCAGGCCGGGCAGCGCCTCCGGCTCCGCGCCCTCCACCCACAGGCACCGGTAGGAGCCGTGCGGGGCGTTCCACCGCTGGGTCTCCGCCAGCCAGCACAGTCCCGGCGGATCCAGGTCCGGCACCGGATCGGGCGCCGGACCGTCCCGGCCGGCCCGGGGCGTGGCCAGCAGTTCCAGGCCGCGCTCCCGCGTCACCACCGGACCCAGCACGGGGTCCCCCAGCAGACCGACCGGTGCCAGCAGGTCCGGCCCCGGCGGCGACCACGACGGCAGCGCGGCACGGATCAGCCGCCACGCCGTGTCCGTGTCCCCCCACCTCGCCGACTCCCACGCCTCGGCCACCGCCCGTCCGAAGGCGCCGTCCGGTGCGTAGCGGTAGGAGCCGTCGCGGACCCGGGCGAGGATCGCGTCCGCGGCCTCCGTGACGCCGTCGTCGGTCTCGGTGCCCAGCACGAACCGGCGGGGGGAGGCGCCGGGGCGTTCGTCCCGCAGGTGCGCGGCGGCCATCACGGGCACCAGCTCATCCGTGTAGCGCGGTTCGGCGACGAGCCCACCGAATCCGTAGTACCCGCCGCCGTGTGACAGCGCCGCCAACTGCTGCAGCATGCCCCAGGCGCGGGGACGCCCGTAGCAGTGCGCCTCGGTGAGCAGCTCCCGGGCGGTCTCCCACCTCCCGCCCAGGGCCTCCTCCCGCGCCCGCTCGACGTCGGCGTCCAGGGCGCGGGTGGTGTCGTTCACGAAGCCGGGATCGCGCGCCCGGTCGGAGTGGAAGCTCTGGTACATCCGCTGCATGTAGGCGCGGAACGACGGATACCGGTCCGGGAACTCGCCGCTCCACCCCTTGTAGACGTACAGGGCCCACTCGCCGTCCTCGTCGGTGTCGCCCGGGTCCAGCAGGGCGTAGGACATGTCCGAGTCGGTCTCCAGCTGCAGCGCCCGCCGCCACATCCCGGCCAGCAGCACCTCCTGCTCGGTCGAGCGCTCGGTCAGCCCCTGCTGGTAGGCCGGGGTCATGTCGAACGGATCCCCGAACCAGTCGATCTCGTGGGCCGCGCCCAGCCGGTAGATGGATCCCCCGTCGAGCCGCCAGCCGTTGCTGGCCGCGAGGAACCGCCGGTAGGACGGAGGGAGCCGGACCCCCAGTCGCTCCTCGGCGGCGGCTATCTCCTCCTCGGCCGCGGGCGGGGCGGCGAGCGCCAGGTCGGCGAGGGTCAGGCCGCCCTCCGCCAGCTCCTCCCTGTCGTCCTCGCCCGGGACCCATTCCTCCTGCCAACGACGGAGGAACTGCTGCCAGTCGAAGTGGTTCTCGGTCTCCTCGATCACGGGCCGATTGTGGCAGCCGCCACTGACAACGAGGCGGTCGACGACACCCCGTCCGAACCACGCCGACAACGTCCCGCGTCGCGCCCCGGCCGTCGAAGAGGCCGCCCACGAGGCCGGCGCCGACGAGGGCCCGTGCCGCGGACCCCGCTGATCGAGGCCGACCAGGTGGCCGGCCTCACCGCCGGCCCTCGCGTCGCGGCGGTCACCCCCGCCGGCTCCACCGAGGCCGGTGCGATCGTCGCCGCGCCGAACACCACGACGGGGACCGGGCCGACCGGATCCCCCGCCTGCCGAACCACCGGCTGCCCGACCGTGTCCTCATGCCGGTGGTCCCCTCACGAAGAGCCGGGTGCGCTGCTGCCGTTCACCTTCACGGCGACGGTTCGAGGCCACCCGTCGGACGGTCGTCCCGTGCCGTCCTGTCCGCCGACGCCGGCCCGGCCGGTGATTTCACCGATTCCCCCTTCCCGGCCGCCCGTTTGACTCGGCGCGAGCCGGTCCCGGAACGATCCGCGGGGACCGGCGGCAGGCACGACTCGCGCAACCGACGAGGGCGCGCCGGCGCGGTCGACCGGCGTGGCCGGAAGGGATTCCGAACATGTCTCGTACCAGCAGGCACCTGCGCTTACTCGCTGCCGTGGCCGTCGGCATCACGGCCCTGGGAACCGCGGGCGTCGCGACGCCCCCCGCCTCCGCCGCCGTGCCGGTCTACAGCGAGGACTTCTCCGACGGGCTCGGCACCTTCACCGCTTCCGGTTCCGTCAGGACCGGAACGTACGGCGCCCGGCTCAGCGGGTCGCTGTCCTCCGACCCGTCCATGGTGTCCGCGCCCATCGACCTGACCGGGTACGGCGACCTCACACTGTCCTACACCCGGGCGGCATCGGGGCTGGACCTCGGTGAGACCTTCACCGTGGCCTACTCGGTCGGCGGCGGCCCGTTCACCACGCTGGAGTCGGCGCGCACCGCCACGGGCGCGGTGTCGTTCCCCCTGCCGGACTCCGCCGAGGGCGGTGACCCGCGGTTGCGGTTCTCGCTGGACGCCAACGGTCTCCTGGAGACGCTGACCGTCGACGACGTGCTGATCGAGGCCGCCGGCGGGGGAGGCCCGACCGACCCGCCGACCGGGTCACTGCCCCCGGTGGACGACGTCACCGAGCCCGGTCCGTACGCGGTGACCGTCGACGACTCCGCCGGCCCCGGTGACGACGGCTGGCTGGTGTATCCCTCCGACGCCGGCCGGGACGGTGTGGACCACCCGGTCCTCGTCTGGGGGCCGGGTGCGGGGTCCGACCCCGCCGACTACGAGGACATGCTGCGCCAGTGGGCCTCGCACGGCTTCGTCGTCTACAGCGAGGTCTCGTCCAGCAGCGGCGCCTACATGGTCGACGCCCTCGACTGGCTGGAGGACCAGAACGCCAGTCCGGGCAGCCCGCTGTACGGGGACCTCGACACCTCCGAGGTGGCCTTCGGAGGCCACTCCCGCGGGTCCATCGGCACGTTCGACGTGGCCGACGAACCACGGCTGGAGACCACCGTCCACGTGGCCGGCGGTTCGTTCGACGGAAACGGCCCCGACAGCCTCCGCAACCCGGCCCTCTACATCGGCGGTGACGAGGACTTCGCCACCGCCAACATGGAACGCGACTACACCAGCACCGACGTGCCGGTGTGGTTCAACATCCTCGACGGCACCGACCACATCCTCGCCACCCGCAACGGGCAGCACGTCATCACCGCCTGGCTCCGGTGGCACCTGGCCGACGAGGAATTCCGCCGCACCCAGGACTTCCTGAGCCCCGGCTGCGCCTTCTGCGGTCTCGGCGACGTCCAGTACAAGAACTGGTAGGTCCTCCGAGCCGGCCGTCACTCCCCGAGCGTGGTGACGGCCTCCTCGTAACCGCCCGTCGGCGGCGCGGTGTCGGGCCCGTACACGAGGTTCAGCACGCCCGTCGTGAACGTCTGGGACTTCAGCAGCTTCAACGGGATCGACGGCTCGCCCTCGTCGAAGAGGCGCATGCCCTTGCGTACGGCGACGGGGTGGACGAGGAGGTGCAGTTCGTCGAGGAGGCCCGCGGCCAGCAGCTGCCGGACGACGGAGACCGAGCCGCTCAGCGAGATGTCACCGCCCGGCTCGCTCTTCAGCGCGGCGGCGACCTCGGCCACATCACCCCGCGCCTGCTCGGAGTTCCGCCACCGCAGGTCGAGCCGGCCGCGTGAGAACACGATCTTCCGCATGTCGCCGAGCTGCTTGGCGAAGCCCGCGTCCTCGCCGCCCGCCGCCTCCCGCTCGGGCCAGGCGCCGGCGAAGCTGTCGTACGTCCTGCGGCCGAAGAGCAGGACCTCCGTGGTGCTCATGCCCGCGCCGACGGCGGCCCCCATCTCGTCGTTGAAATACGGGAAATGCCATTGATCGGGCGCCTCGACGACGCCGTCGAGCGAGATGAACAGGCTGGCGGTGATCTTCCGCGGCATGGTGTCCTCCGAATCCTGGTGCGTGTACCGGGTATGACCGTGCCACCCATCGAAAGTCATCGGTAGGCGGCACGCGGATCGTTCAGACGGTGTCCGGTTCCCTGCGGCGCTCCGACCCCGGTACGCCACCCGCCGTCCGGCGCGGATCCGTGACACTGCCCAGCCGGCCCAGCAGGAACCCGGCCGGCACCGTCACCAGGCCCGGGATCGTCACGTCCCAGATCCTGAAGTCGTACTCCGGGAAGATCGACCCGGGGGTGCCGGACACGTACGGCGACAGCGCGAGCGCCACGATGCTCAGCGCCGTGGCCCCCCACAGGCACCACAGCGCACCGCGGGCGGTGAATCCGGGCCAGTACAGGGCGTACAGCAGGACGGGCGCGAGGGCGGCGCCGCAGACGGCGAGCCAGAGCGTCGAGACGACCACCAGGTTCCAGTCGGCGGCGACGACCGCCACGACCGCGGCGAGGGCCCCCGTCAGCGCCGCCGACCACCGCGACGCGGCACCGTCCGCCTTGCCCGCCGGGCGCCTGCCGGAGAGCCTGCCGGACGCACCCAGCACGTCCCGTCCCAGGGCGATGCCGGCGGCGAGGGTCACGTCCACCACGGCCGCGAGCGCGGTGAGGAAGAGGACGCAGGCCAGGGCCGCGACCAGGACGCCGCCGCTGTCGAGCGCCCGGCCGAGCAGCAGCGGCGTGAACACCTGCGCCGCCGGGCCGGCCTCGCGCAGCGCCTCGCCGACGAGGGCCGCCGCGCCGACGCCGACGACGGCGAGCGCGCCGTACAGCAGGGTGAGTTCACCGAGCATCCAGCGGCCGCCGGACCGGGCGCCGCGCGGGCTCTTCGCCGAGATCGCCCGCATCAGCACGGCGGGCATCGCCAGCGTGGCCATCGACATGCCGAAGGTCTGCCCGATCCGGTTCACGGCCCCCACCCACCCCTCACCGGTGTAGCCGCCCGGACGCAAGTACGCCCCGCCCGTCCGCGAGCCGTGCGCGGCGGCGTCGAGCAGCCGCCCGGGATCCCCGCCGAAGCGGTGGAGCACCAGCACGGCGGCGACCACCAGTACCGGCAGCGCGATCACCGACTTCGCGATCATCACCACGCCCGTGCCCCGGATCCCGCCACTGACGGCCAGCGCCGTCATCACGCAGCCGATCACCACGATGCAGCCGGTCCGCACACCGGGCTGCCCGATCAGCGCCGCGGCGACGTTGCCGACCACCACCAACTGCACGACCAGCAGCGGGAAGCAGACGAGCAGGGTCACCACGCCCCACGAGACGCGTACGGCGGGCCCGCCGCTGCCGCGCGCGTCCAGCATGTCCGCGGCCGTCAGCGAGGCGTGCCCGCGCAGCGGCTCGACGATCAGCACGAGGAGCAGCATGACCCCGATCAGGCTGCCCAGCATGACGCCGAGGCCGTCGAAGCCGGTCGTGGCGACCATGCCCACCAGTACGGTGACCGTCGCGACCGTGGTGGTGTCGCCGCCCATCGCGATGCCCTGCTGCCAGGAGCGCAGCCGGCGGCTGTCGGACCGTACGAGGGCCCGGTCGTCCTCGTCGGCGCCGGTGACGACGCACAGCATCAGGCAGATCACGACGAACACCGAGAACACGGCGAGGACGAGGGACCGGGACGAGGGATCGAGCAGCGTGGTCACGACCACCCCCGGGCGCCCGGCCGCGGTTCGAGCCGGTCGACCCGTCGCCCGTACACCACCAGCGCGTGCACACCGACGGCGAAGGGCACCACGGCCAGGAGCGCGCCGAGGCTCACCGGTCCGGCGATCCGCGTGCCGTACACGGCCGGTACGAGGGCGGCGGGCAGCACGTAGAACAGCCAGACGACGGCGATCCGCATGCCGAGCCGCAGCCCGACGGCCAGCCGCGCCGCCTCCTCGGCGTCGTGCCGCTCGTGCTCCGCCGGAGGCCGGGCGCCGGCCGCGGGCCCGTCATGGTGCGGCGGCCCGTGCCGGGGCTGCGGTCCGAAGGACATGTGGGTGGCTCCGCTCACGTCGATCCGGCACCCGGAAGGGGTGCGGATACGGGTGTGGGGGGTGGGCGCGGAGTCAATCAGACCCCCGCGCGGACCCGCACGCCCCGGGAGCAGATCTGTTCCCCCGCCCAATCCGGAGCCGTGCGGACGGTGAACGGGCACTGTCTGATCGGGAGTCGAGCGGCTGGGCGGCCCGACCGGGTGATGACGGGGTGATCACGTCGCGGGTGCCTGGACCACGGCCGCCCGAGCCGCCCGAGCCGCCCGAGCCGCCCGGGCCGCCCGGCCATCACCGGGCCGCGGTGCCGCCACATCCCCTTCGGTCTTGCGTTCACGCGGTTCGGAAGAGGGGAGCGACGGCGTTCCTTTCGAGAACCCTCAATGTCCCGGAAGGGACCGGGCACCCTGGTGGCCTGCCGCATCTCCTCGGCCCGAGTGCGGGGAAGGCCGGACGCCCGGAGCTCGGTCGGGGAGCGCGGACGCATGCGGATCGTCTGTCTCGTCACGGACACCGTCGTCAGGCCCGGCATCGAACCAGGGCTCCGTGCCCGTCGGTGTACGGGAGCGGAAGGTCAGGTTATGGAAGGTGCCGTGGCGCCATTGGCCGACTCTCCCGTCTCGTTGGTGATCGCCCATATCCCGTCGACAAGGGTCGGCGATCGCCAGGAGCTCTTACGGCTCTCCAAGTTCTGCAACAGAGCGTATCCGAGGCAGAGGACCACTTCGTGTCCCTCATAAGATTCGAGGTTGAGCACTGCTGCCTCGACCTGGCCGATCTCGGTGACGAGTATCGGGACAGCATCCCTTCCTTGGACAACGGTCAAGCCGATACGTGCATAGATGGACGCGATGAGGTCCGATCCGCCGGCTCGCGCCACCAGCTCCTGATCGGCGTCCCGAGTCAACTCGACTATCTGCGTCTGCGCATGACGCAGAACCTCGATGAGGTCCTTTGCCTCGTTGATGCTTACTTGTAGAGCCAAGGGCGGTTGTTCGGCCGCCTGGTCGTTTTTACCGCGGCGAAATCTTCGCATTCCTGTGCTCCGGGGTGGCCCACGACTTCATTCTCTTCCCTTGACGGACGGACTCGGGTGAACGCCTCAAACTTCTCTCGAAGCTGCTCACCCGCGATGCTTTCGAGATTCCCTCTCGGGCCTGACACCTTCTCGCGTCCGGCGGGGTGGCGTGACGTGTGAAGGTCACGCCACCCCGCCTTTCCTGAGGCTGCGTGAGCGCTACGCTAAACCCACGTCTTGCCTGCGGCGTTGGACTTCAGTTTGTGTTTCTTGACCGCGTCCTTGCAGAATCGGCAAGCGGTCTGTTTCGCCTTCCCGTACGTCCAGGCCGTGATCTTCCCGCCCTTGCTCCGGCCGATCTTGTTGTTGTATTGGTCGGCTTTGGAGTCTCGCTTGGCGGCCTTGGTTTTTCCGGCCTTCTTCTCATGGGCGTTGCCGAGAGCCTTGGCCAGGGAGGAACCGACCGCCCAGGTCAGCATGGCTTGCCAGATGCAGTGACGGTAAGCGTTCTGCTTCGCCTTGTTCGAGTACCTCTTCTTGGCCTCGCCGAGAGCCCAGTGCGTGATGTACACCATGTCCCCGCACCACAGCAGGAACAGGGCGCAGATCGCGGCCTCGGGAATGAGCCCGTTGATGCTGTAGTTCCCGCTGATGTCGTAGCAGTTCACCGGATCGGCGAAGCAGTAGTCGTAGGAACTGGCGTTTCCTCCGACGATGCGGTCGACGGAGAGGAAGCGTCCTGTGCTCGCGTCGTAGAGGCGGACACCCATGAGCGTGACAGCGCTCGGCGTCTCCGACGAGCGCTGCTCTCCACCGAGCCAGCCGTAACGGGCTTCGTCCGTCCCGGGGAGGAGGTTGCCGTACTCGTCGTAGGTGTTGACGACGGGGGTCGTGGCGTCCACCAGAGGGATCTGGGTGGCTACGTCACCGTGGATGTTGGTGAGCTGGAGGACCACGTCACCGGCGGAACCGGTGGTGGCGATCAGGCCACCGGTCAGGTCCGACAGGTTCCGGGAGATCCTGTCGTCGCCCTCGTCGATCCACACGGGGCTGTCTCCGTCAGCCCCGTAGTGGTTGCGGACGGTTGCCGAGGTGGTCCAAGCGCCGCTGTCGTCCTGGTTCTCGGTCGTGTACGAGGCGAGTCGTCCGGCCGCGTCGAGGTCCCAGGTGGTGCGCTTGCCACGTGCCGTGATCTGGCGGACCAGGTCGTTGGCGTAGTAGGAGTTCTGGGCTCCGGTGGCCTGGGACGTGGTCCGGCCGAAAGCGTCGTAGACCGTCCCGGTGGAGATCAGCCGGTCGGCGCTGTCGTAGGACGAGTCGACCGTCCTGGTGGTGGGGGCGCCGCCGTCCACGTCGTCGATCGCGGTGACCAGCGATGTGCGGTTGGTGTTGTCGTCGAATCCGTAGGTGCGGTGGGTGGTGACGCCGGTTTGGGTGTCATCCGCATGGGTGAGGCGACCGGCCGCATCGTAGGTGTACGCCTGGTACGCGCCACCGCCGGTGTAGGTGGTGCGGGAGACGACCTGACCGTGGATGTTCTCGCTGATCGACTCGCCCTGTACGGTCCAGCCGGACTCCCAGTGCCAGTAGCGCGACGTTTCGCTGCCCGTGGGGTCCAGGTTGAACTCGACGTCCATGTTCCACGGCAGCTTCTGCTGGTAGAGGCGGCCGTCGGAGTCGTAGGAGCCGGTGACATCGCCGATGGCGCCCATGACGGAGTCGTGCACCCGGGTCGGCAGACCGGTGAGGCTCTCGTAGTCGTACGTGATCTCCGAGGGAGCCGAGTCGGACCGCTTGGTGACCCGGTCGCGGACGTCGTACTCGGTACGCGTGACGTTGCCGGCACCGTCGTCGTACGAGATCTCACGGCCGAGCTTGTCGGTGACGTGGCGGACTGTTGTGGCTCCGTCGGACATAGTGGCCACTTGCCCGTTCGCGGCGTCGAACGTGAGGGTCTGCGTCGGTACCGCGGTGCCGATTCCGCCGCTCACCTGGACCTGCTTGCCGCGGCCGGCCGCGTCGTAGGTGGTGACGGTGGTCCGAGTCACGCCGTTGGCTGTTTCGGTGGTCTTGGTGATGTTGCCCCAGCGGTCGTACTCCAGGGTCTTGGTGGGCAGCTCATCGGGGTTCGATCCACCGCCGGTGATCTTTCCCGCCGGGCCGCTGGAGCAGAGCAGGTCCGCCCACTCGGGGCGTCCCGAGCAGGTCCCGGTCCCCGTGGCGGACCAGTACTGGGACACCACCGTTCCGGCGTCCGAACCGTTGGACTTGGGCTGCACGTTCTTGGTGACGCGCCCCTGGGCGTCGTAGGCGGAGGTGCGGGTCAGCTTGAGCCCGCTCGGGTCCGTGGTGGTGCTGGTGGGAAGCCCCTTGACCCAGTCGTAGGCGGTGGTGGTGGTGCGGATGTCACCGTCGGTCGGATATCCCTCGACGAACGCACCGGTCGTGCTGGTGGTCGCCTGGTCGGAGACCAGGGCGGAGCCGTCGGTCGGGCGGCCCTCGTCATACCGGGTGACCGTGCGTTCCCGCGCGGGCACCTGGGTGCCGGCCGGTATGGCGGGGCTGTCGGCGTCGCCCTGCAACTGCTTGGTCAGGGTGATCAGGTGGAGTGGTCCCCGCTCCTCCAGCATCCGTCGGCCGTCGGCGGAGTACTGTGCCACCGTGGCCAGCTTGTACGCGCGTTCGGCCGGCGAGTCGGAGAGGATGCCGAGTTCGCTCTGCGTGTCGACCTGGTAGTCCATGCTGCCGAGCGCGAGTTCCCGGTTGGTGGCTCCCAGCTCGAAGACCACGTTGCCGTACACGTCGTACTGCGTGGTGGTCAGGTGACGGCCGGGCAGGCCGGTGTTGACCTGGAGTCCGGAGGCGTTGGTGTAGGTGGTGGTCGCCTTGTCGTAGTCGTCTGCGGCGAGGTCGCTTCCGTTGTGGGAAGCGGGCACCTGGTCGGCCGGGAACAGGGCGGTGGCGTCCGTGGGCGCATCCGTCTGTCCCCAGGTCTTCACGTCGGCCGCGGCCACCTGGTTGGGCGCCTTGGTGCCGGAGAGCGGAACGTCGTAGACGAGGGAGACCGCCGCCTTGCCGCCGTCGGTCTGGTCCGCGCTGCCCGGCTTCAGAGTGGGCCGAGAGGCGGACAGCAGCATGCCGTCGCCGGCCACCGAGCCGGCGCCGGCCTTGCCGTACTCGAAGGTCCACGGCAGCTCGCCCGGCGGAGTCTGGGTGACCACGCGTCCCGCACCGTCGTAGGTGTAGGCCGTCTTCAGCGCCGGGGAGACGCGCGGGTCCCACTGCTCGCGCAGCCGGCCCGATGCGTCATAGGCGTACGTGGACACCACTGTGGCCGTGGCGTTGGCCGCGCCGGGATCGGTGGACCAGACGCGGATGCGGGAGACCTGCCCCGCGTAGTCGCCCAGCGTGCTCCCGGTCGCCGTGGTGGTGGTGGCGTACTGGTACTCCAGAATTCTGCAGCCCTTGGTGGAGGGGGTGTTGGCGCAGGTGTCGTTGCTCACCGCCGAGGTGGGTGCGATGGCGTACTTCGGGCGGGACAGCACCTTGCCGTCCACGGTGACCTTCTCCGCGATCAGTGAGGTGGTGGAGTTTTCCGTGGAGAGGGAGGTCTTCGTGAGCTGCCAGGTCGTCGCGGAGGCGTCGATCCTGGCGAACTGCGAAGTCACACCCTCGGTGTCCTTGAGAGTGAAGGAACCCGCCAGGCTGCCGGTCAGCGTGAGGGCTTCGGCTCCTTCTTCGGGCTTCCACCCACCGCTGCTGGTCGCGGTGAAACCGGTCTCCTGACCCTCGATGTCCACCAGCGCGACAGAGGTGCTCGACGTCTTGCGTATGTAGAGCGACTCGGAATCGGAGAGTTCCGCAGCGGTGCCCGCGGTCCACTGAGGACCGAAGATGGCGACCTGCCCCTCCTGCTGTCCTCCGTCTGCGGGACGGCGGGAGGAAGCGGTGCGGCTTGCCGTCAGACCGAAAGCCGAGCTGTCCGTCGCGGAGAGAACGTAATCGCCGGTCAGCATGTTCACGTCTCCCGGGCCGGCGGCCTCGGTCGGCGCGGCGCCCGCGTTGCGGTCGACTGTGACGGAGGTGGCCGGAGAGGCGTCGGTGCTGGAGCCGTCGGTGAAGACCGCACGGAGCTCTATCGAGCCGTCCTCGGTGAGGCTGTCGGTGATGTTCCACACCAGTGCCTCAGGCAGGCCGCCGGTGACAGGCGCCGGCCAGGCGGCGAGGGCCGTGTCGTCCGACTTCCGGCGCACGTCGGCGACCGGGACATCCTTCCAGGAGTCCGTCTCGCCACGCCGGTACTGGTAGCGCACCCCGGTGTCGGCGGCCTTGCCCTGGCCGGTCAGCACGGTCCGCCGCGCCGGGCGGTCCCCCTGGGCCGGGGTGAGCAGTGCCGCACCCGAACCCGCGTAGAAGGTGAAGGCGGAGGAACCGGAGACGTTGCCCGCGGCGTCCTTCGTGCGGGCGGCCAGGGTGTGCTTGCCCGCGCGGAACTCTGGTTCGGCCGTCACCGCCGCACCGGTGGTGCTGATCGACTGCCAGGCTCCGCCGTCCAACTGCCACTGGACTTCCTTGACGTCCGCCGCCGGTGGAGTGAGGGTGAAGCTGCCGCTGAAGTCACCGTTGTCGTCCGGGCTGCCGGACCACTGGCCGGCCGGGAAGTCGCTGGAGGCGATCGTGGTCCCGGCGGGAGCGGTGGTGTCCACCGTCAGGGTGCGGAAGCCCGACCAGGCACTGGTGGCGGATCCGTCGCCGGACCGTACGCGCCACTTGTAGGAGCCTGCGGGGAGGGCGGTGGGCGTCCAGTTGGCCTGGGCTCCGGAGGCGACCGCGGCGCTGTTGCCGGTGCGCAGCGCGGATGTGCCGGTGGACGTCCACACCTCGTAGGCGAGGGTGACCTGCGAGCCGTCGCCGTCCAGGGCCTTGGCCGACAACGTCGGGGTGGTGTCGTTGGTGGCCGCGGCGCTGAGCGGGGCTACGAGCGTCGGGACACCGGGCACCGAGTTGTACGTGACTGACAAGTAGGGGGTGTTGGTGGAGGCGTTGCCGGAGTAGAAGCGCTTCCAGCCGTAGGGGTCGGCCTCGTCCGTGGCGCGCAGCCCCAGGTGGTTGGTGCCGTTGCCGTTGGCCGCCCACGACTTCGCGAGGCTGGTCACATCAGCGCTGACCCAGCCGTCATTACAGGCGCTGGAGTAACCCTTCGTCTGATTGCTGGTGGCGTATTGCGTTCCCCAGGTCGGCTGCGCCGTCCAGCGCGAAGAGGTACTCGCGGCGCCGGTGGACCAGACCTCCCAGCTCTTGGCGGTGCAGGACCACGAGTGGTACGCGAACAGGTTCAGCTTGGCCGCGGTGACCTGTTTGCCCGTGATGCTCTTCATCGGGAAGGACAGGAACGACCGCGCTGTCTGAGAGGAGCCGTTATTGCCGATCTTGAGATCCGTGGAGGCCGACTGATCGGTGGTGTACCCCTCCTGCACGAAGGTGTCGAAGCTGGTCCCCACATTGATGGCGGGGTCGATCGTCACCGGGAACCGGGTCGAGGTGTCGGCCAGGAACTCGGCGTCCGGCGTCAGGGTCAGAGTGATGACGTCGCCGGCCTGGGCCACCTTCACCTTCACCCGGGCGGTGTTCCGGTGCTCACCGGATCTGGCGTCCACCTGCGCGTCCCACATGACCGGCGCGGGCAGTACTCCGACGGACTTGCCCTTGGCGTCGGTGAAGGAGACCGAACCGTCCTTGTCCGCCTTCGCCTTCACACCCTTGGCAGTCAGGCTGTAGGTGACCGCCCCGTTCGCGTCGACGGCGCTCCGGTCCTTCAGTTCGAGGAACTGCTCGTAGCCGGTGCGCGTCGACTCGATCAGGAGGTCCGTCGAGGGCAGGGCGTCGCGGTAGCGGGCGACGTTGTTCTCCTTGCCCTCGATCGCCGGTGCTGGCAGGGCCCCGAACCAGCCCAGCTGCATCTGCTGCCCGGCGCGACCGTCCAGCGACACCAAGGGGACGCCGGCCGAACCGGTGGTCTCGCCGGTACTCCTCAGTCCCTTGGGAGCCGCACTCTTACCACCCAGGAGCAGCCCGTGCGGGTGCTGCCGGGCGCTGACGGAGCCGTTCGACAGCTTGTGCAGGGAGACATCGATGTCCTGCCAGCGACCCTGGTCGTCCTTGAAGCGGATCGGTCCTGCGTACGCCTGCTCGGTCACCGAACCGTCCGGGTTCACGTAGACCGTGGACGTCTCGGTCCGGGCGTCCAGTGCCTCGATCCGGCGGTTCTGCAGCTTCGCCTTCAGCCGTGCGGCGGCCACCGAACCGGCCGTCGCCGACCCGAGATCTCTCCCCTGTCCGCCCTGGTCGGAGGCCGGTGTCTCGAGCCCCATGGCCATCGCCGTGTTGGTGCTCCCGACGATCACAGCGGCCTCGAACGCCATCGCCAGCGTGAGCGCTGCCGCTACCGGGCGCAGACGTCTTCGTCGAGGTGCAGGAAGGAAGGGCTGGGTGGACGGACTGTCCGGTCCACGACCCAGCCCAAGGAACGTGGCTATCAAGCTCACTCCTTGCAACGGTACGGGTTCATCCCGCAAACACCGAAGATCTTCACACGGTGCTTACATGTGTAAGCCGTTGCGAATAAAAGTGATCACTTTCTAGCCAGAAGTTGGCAGATAGCGGTTGCTGTCGCTCCGAGAGAAGTAGGGCTCAAGGTCACATGAAGAGATAGGGCATGCGTGAGCGGGCAACCGAGTCGATCCTGGCATCTCGCCGGACGGTGCCGTGCCGCAGGCGGTCACATGCAGGGGCTGTCGCCCCGCACGGTGACCCCTTCCCGGTGGACCTGTCTCAGTCCGAGCAGCTGGCCGCGGCCCCGTCGGCCGAGGAGGTGACGGACACTCGGTAACCAGCTCCGGTGTCGAACTCGGGTCCGGCCTTGCTCTCTTCCGCGTCGAGGATCTCTTTGGTCAAGAAGTAGACGTCCAGCATCGCGGCGTTGTCCGCTTTGCCGCGGGTGAAGCACAGGTTCGTCGGCTGACCCGCCTCCGACGACCGTCGGGTGGCCGGAGAGGGCGTCCAGCCTTCGCGCTCCGCCGCGGCCCGGTAGTGCTGTGTCACGTCGGCTTTGTCGCCGGGGAAGACGTACGTGTGCTCCGCGTAGAGCTGAGCCTCGCCACTGTCTTCCCAGCAGCCGGCGTCGAGGCCCTCGAAGCCGCGGGGCTCGACCGTCCCTTGAGGTCGGGAGTCGAGAACGTCGTAGGACTTCAGCTCGTCGACCCGGCTCTCGGTACCCTCGCAGTCCGAGACGGAGGCGGCGTCAGCCGCAGCCTGGCATCCGGTGAGCGCTCCCGTTGACACGGTCATCAGGAGGAGAACGGCATGCAGGCTGGTTCCCTTACGAGATGTCAAGTCGACTCCTGTGGCGGACCCGGCAGGATAGCTGGCTGCGCCATTCGATACCCGATATATGCGGTTGGTGACACTACCACTAGTTCCATCGACCGTGATGGGAATCCAACTTCGGCTCTTTCAAGTGCAGTTGCTTCTCCCGGGACGTCAGACCCGCTCTCACCCGAATCGCCCGGTCGATGTGGCCAGGGCGATCCTCATCACACCTGCGAGGTGATCGACCGGCCGTGCGGGAGAAGGAGTGAGCCGAGCGCCGGTCATCCCGCATCTAACGGATCTGTCTGTGAAGAAGTAAATTCGTCCGCCTTTCCTGCATTTTGACCGATTCCCCGGTGCGGCCCGAGACCCTGTCGCGCGGTACGACGCGGTGGGCTGAGCGCGGGACAGCGAGAGGGGACGGTGGCGCCGGCGGTGGGCCGTGGCCGAGCGGTTGCCGGAGGTGAGCACTGAACTTGCGGGTGTCCCCGTCGGCTTCGGCCGTGCGACGACCGCTTCGCGACTGCCGAGGAACGGCCTGCCCTGCACAGGGCCCGGGATGAACCTCCGAGCATGTGCCGGCCCGCTCACCGACGGTCGTCCGCCCCCTCGTCGAGGCGATCCGAGACGACCGCCACCCACTGCGCCGAGCCGCGCACGGTGCTCACCCTCCACTGAGCGGTACAAGCCCGTACGCCGGCGAGGTGTGCCCAGGTCGTACGAGGTGGTCCCGGACCAGGCCATGCGCAGTGGCGACTCCACGATTCCCTGGACCGGACCGGGCAACTCGTCCCGTTGTGACAGCGGCGGAGCGGTACAGGCCGCGTCCACGGTGAGTCGGGATGGGATCGTGCGGGGTGTCTGAGCGCGACAGCAGGGCGGAGAGTTGAGAAACCCGCCCCGACCTGTGCTCGTCCAGGAGTCGCTCGGGCCGACGCCCTTGAGAAGCTGCACAGGGGAAGCCGAACCCCTCCTGGCTCGCATACACGCAGGTCAAGAGGGGTGCGGCGGTGGTGGTTCCGAAGCCTCTCAGATGTCCCGGGAGAGACCAGCCAAGGCGGTGACCTGCGATGTCCGGCCGTTGCAGGCAGCTGACCTGCATGAATGTCCTTTCGGTTGTTTCAGGCTTGCACTGGCTGATGCGGCCGGAAGTCCCAGGAAAGTCCCGGAGAACTGCCCTTGCTCATGGCCGCCCACCCTCCAGGCGCCATAACGGGCAAGGCCGAGGACGAAACCTGCCGTGAGGCCGAGTGGCACCCGTCGCCGCGCTCCGTTTCCATCCACGAGCTGTCGAGGAACGGGCTGGGCCTGCCGTGCCAGAAGACGTCCGCGCTGTCGCGTGCGCGGGCCGTGGCCACGTTCCCGCACGAGCAGATCGCGATCTCCTGCCGGAAGCGCCCATGCTCACGGTGCCGTGGCTCGGGGAGCCGACGTCGGGAGATGCTCAGTTCACAGCGGTCCGGTGCCTCCTCCGACGCAGAGTCCGGCCAGACGCCCTTGACGCCGAAGGAGGTCCTCGACACCGGCTTCCGGCCGTCCCCGGAACGCCAGGGCATCGAACCCACCGTGCTCCTCCGGGGCCGGCCCGATTTCCTCCCGGGCACGTCCCCCAGGAACCGAAGCGCGTGCAGCGCATTGGACTTGCCCGCTGCGTCCGGGCAGACCATCACGGCCAGCGGTCCGGGCTACGGCGGTGGAGGCGAGGACTGCTCCTGCTAACGAGGTCTTGAATGCCAGGTTCATGACCACCCTTTCCCATTGTTGCGCGTTGGTATCTGTGGAAGCGCGGTCATGGTCCCGCCTCCTGCTGCCCGGGGCTTGACCCGAGATCGTGGACACCGGTTCGTGCCGCGGTGGTCAGCGTGACTGATCGTTTTTCAAAGGCGTTTCGGGCTGATCCGGCCGATGCAGGAGTGCCTCCTCCTGGTGTCCTGGCGGGTGGCCCATCGGAAGGGGCCGCTCGGACGTCTGGCCAGTGTTCCCTTCCCTGAAGCGTCTCGCGTGTCATGGCTGCGCCACTGACTTCGGCTCGCCAGGTTCGGTGAAGTCCCTGATGGGCCTGGGGCGGTGGCTGTATCCCGTGGTGTGTGAGATATGCGGATGGGGGCGGGCTGACTGTCGCGGGACGTCGGCGCCGTGAGTCGGTGCGGATGCAGGCGGCTGAGTTGTTCGAGCAGAAGATCAAGCCGTTGGAGGGCGCGGCGCCTGTGGGGGAGTCGGGAGTCGGCCTATCAGCGGCGCCAGTTGTGACGGGACGAACGTGGCCAACAGCCCCACCGCGATCCCGGCGAGCAGCGTGCGCGCGACCGTCATGACACCGCCCGAAAATCACGGTGCGATCGGCGGCCTGGTGGCGGTCGTGCTCTGCGTCGGGTCGGTCGCGCTCAACTTCGTCGGCGTGATGCCGCTCAACGCGACAGCCACCGACTCGCTCGTCGCGGCGGGTCGCCGCGAACTCCCTGGCCGGGGTGCGGCTCTACATCCTGATGGGTGGCGCGGCGCTCGTCGCGGCCGCAGTGCTCGCGACGGTGCTGGTGCGCAGGCGCGGGTGAGTCACGTGTCCAGCCGGGCGGCGATCCCGTCGAGGACCATGCCGAGGAGCCGTTCGAACCGCCGGTCGCCGTCGTCGTGGAGGTGCCCGGCCTCCTTGACCAGTGACGCACCTTCGCCGAGCCAGGCGTCGCGCTGGTCGATCGAGTAGCGCGACGGATCGGTCCCGGCGGCCTGGCGCCTCTCCTGCTCCTCGATGACGAAGCCGACGACGAACGCGGTGACCAGGTCGATGGCGTCGTCCGCGTCGGTGGGCTTCCAGCCGGACGCGGTCCAGCGTTCGAACAACGGCTCCTTCATGCGGACCACGTCCGGGTCGGTGATCCGGGTGCCGCTGAAGATGCGGGCCCCGTCGCGGTGGAGCAGGTACTCCGAGCGCAGCACGCGGGAGTAGGCGGCGAGGTCGTCGCGCCACCCGTCGCCCGGTGGGACCGCGGCGAGGGCGCCGGCCACGCGGCGCATGACCTCGGTGGCCATTTCGTCGAGCAGCTCCTGCTTGTTGCGCACGTGCCAGTAGAGGGCGGAGGCGCGGACGTCCAGCCGGGAGGCGAGCGCGCGGACGGTGAGGGCGTCCATGCCCTGGTCGTCGAGGAGTTCGAGCGCCGCCGTGACGATCTGCTCCCGGGTGATGCCCTTGGTCATGATTGACACCTTAACAGTGTTCAGGCATGCTGGCCAAGGCGCTGAACTTAGTTAAGGAGAGCCCGTGATGAGTGCTGCAGTCGTCACCGCCCCCGATGCGTCGCCCGTCTGCGCCGACTTGCCCGAGCCGACGGTTCCGCCCGGTTCCGGGCCCCCGCACCTCGCCGGAGCCGGCCTGGACAACAACGTGCGCGGGCCGACCACCTGGCGGCACTACGGCCGTGGCCGGCTGAGGTATCCGCCGGTACGGGCGACTGGTCTGCACCGGGTGCGCGCGTCCGCCCTTCGGGACGATGGCCGAGCGGCTGGTCGTTCCCTTCCAGGCGGAGGTCCGGCGGGGGCGGATCCACTCGTGATCGCCGCGGGCATGAACCCCGGCCCGTCGGGCTGGATGGTTCTCACCGCGCGACGCAAGGAAGTGGGGGCGTTGGGCACCGTGCTGGTGCTGGGCGCCACGGGATGTCGGGCAGCCTCGCCGTGCAGGGGGCGCTGGCGTTCGGGGAGGAGCTGGAGCGGCTGCGCGGCGCAGGAGCGACGACCGTGTCGCCGGCCCAGGAGGGGCCCGACGGTCTGGAGCAGGCTCTGGCCGATGCGGTGTCCGAGACGTCGCCCGGTCTCGTGCTGGACTGCCTGTGGGGCCCGTCACCGAGGCCGCCTTCGCCGCGCTGGGCCGCAGCGGCGAGGACACCGAGGCGAATACGGCCTACGTGTGGATCGGCTCGCTCGCGGGCCTGGAGGCGTCGCTGCCCGCGGACCTGCTGCGCGGCCGGCGAATCCGGATCACCGGGAGCGGCGTCGGATCGCGGTCAGCCGGGGAGACGCTCGCCGAGGCGCCCGAAGTCATGGCCCGCTTCGCCGTCGGGCCCCTGCAGCTGCCCTAGATGTATTGCCCTGAGCCGGGTCGGTGAGGCATGGGCACACACCGGCCGCAGCCGCGCCGTCGTCGTGCCGGATTGAGCCATCCATTCACCAGAACGTGATCGGAGAAAGGAAAGCCATGCAGAAGAGGGCATTAGTGGTGGGGCTCGGGATCGCGGGGATGTCCGCGGCGATCGGGCTGCGCCGGGCCGGTTGGACGCCGGTGATCGTCGAACGGGCGCCCGAGCGGCGCACCGGGGGCTACTTCATCTTCATGTTCCCGGAGGGTGTGCGGGCCGCGGCCGACCTGGGGATCGCCGACCACCTGCACACCCGCAACCCGGAATGGCGACCGGGCGGGAACTCGTGGTCGGTGGATCGCCGGGGCAGGCGGAAGCCGGCTCTGGGACTGCTGGACGCGCCCAGCGGGCTGGCAGCGGTGCTGCGCAGCGACATCGAGGCCGCGTTGTGGCAGGGCATCACCGGCGACGGGACCGAGGACGCGGTCGAGGTGCGGTTCGCGACCACTCCGGTCGAGATCACCGAGGGCGCCGGCGGCGTGCGGGTCCTGCTCGAGGACGCCGGCACCGGGAAGCAGTACCGCGAGGACTTCGATCTCGTGGTCGGCGCCGACGGGATGCGCTCGAGCGTGCGCCGGATGGTGTTCGGTCCGGACGAGGACTACCTGGCGAACTGGAAGGCGATGATCTGCGCGTTCCAGATGAAGGAGCAGGTGCCTTCCTACGAGGCGAGCGACAGCATCATCGTCTCGCGCCCCAAGCGTGCGATGTGGGTGTTCGGACTCGCCGACCACGCGCCCTGCGCGTGGCTGACCTACCGCACCGAGGACATCCCGGACCGGTTCGCCGGGTCGTCGATCGAGCAGGTGCGCGCGGCCTTCTCCGGGATGGACGACGACCCCGTGGTGCGCCACGTCCTGGACTCCCTGGAGCAGGCGCCTGACCACGTGTTCGACTCGATCCACCAGGTGAAGATGGACCGGTGGAGTACGGGGCGGGTCGTGCTGGTGGGGGACGCGGCCTGGTGCATGAACACCTACTCGGCCATGGGCTCCTCGTCCTCGCTGCGCGGCGGCGCCGCACTGGGCGCGGCCCTGCAGGAGCACCCCGGCGACCTCGCCGCCGCCCTGGACGCCTGGGAGTCCGGCCTGCGTCCCTACATCACCAGCCAGCGGCGCTCCGCACGGATCAAGCAACAGCGGTTCGTACCGTCCAGCCGCCCGGCCCAGGTGCTGGTTTCGGGCGTTCTCGATCTGCTCCGCAGGGTCGTCCACCGCCGGCTGGCAGCCGAGTTCACCGCGGCGGCGGCCGCTGTCCCGTCCGGCACGGCGCGGTGACGGCCATGCGGAAGAGGGCGTTGGTGGTGGGGCTCGGGATAGCGGGGATGTCCGCGGCGATCGGGCTGCGCCGGGCCGGTTGGACGCCGGTGATCGTCGAACGGGCGCCCGAGCGGCGCACCGGGGGCTACTTCGTCGGGCTGTTCCCTGAGGGCCGGCAGGCCGCGGTCGACCTGGGCATCGCCGACCACCTGCACACCCGCAACCCGGAACGGGCGGCCGGCACGAGTGCGTGGTCGGTGGATCGCCGGGGCAGGCGCAGGCCGGCTCTGGGATTCCTGGACCAGCCCGGAGGGCCGGCAGCGGTGCTGCGCGGCGACATCGAGGCCGCGCTGTGGCAGAGCATCACGGGTGTCGAGGTGCGGTTCGCGACCACTCCGGTCGAGATCACCGAGGGTCCTGCCGAGGTGCAGGTCCTGCTCGAGAACGCCGGCACCGGGAAGCAGTACCGCGAGAGCTTCGACCTGGTGGTCGGCGCGGACGGGATGCGCTCGAGCGTGCGCCGGATCGCGTTCGGTCCGCACGAGGACCACCTGACCACGTGGAACGCGATGATCTGCGCCTTCCAGCTGAAGGAGCAGGTGCCCACGTACGAGGCGAGCGACAGCATCATCATCGCGCGCGCCAAGCGGGCGGTGTGGGTGTTCGGGCTCGCCGACCACGCGCCCACCGCGCTGCTGACCTACCGGACAAGGGACATCCAGGAGCAGTTCAGCGGGTCGCGGGTCGAGCGGCTGCGCGCGGTCTTCTCCGGGATGGACGACCCCGTGGTGCGCCACGTCCTGGACTCCCTGGAAGAGGCCCCTGACCACCTGTTCGACTCGGTGCACCAGGTGCGGATGCCGCGGTGGAGCACGGGGCGGGTCGTGCTGGTGGGGGACGCGGCCTGGTGCATGAACCTCTACTCGGGCATGGGCGCCACGTCCTCGCTGCGCGGCGGCGCCGCACTGGGCGCGGCCCTGCAGGAGCACCCCGGCGACCTCGCCGCCGCCCTGGACGCCTGGGAGTCCGGGCTGCGTCCGTTCATCACCAAGCACCAGCGCACCGCGCGGCTCAAGCAGCAGATGTTCGTCCCGTCCAGCCGTCGGGCCGAGGCGCTGCGCTCGGTCCTCGTCGGTCTGGCCCGCAGGATCCGCGGCCGCCAGCCGGCGACGGAGGCGGGCGGGCCGCAGGCCATGGCGCGGTCCGGCACGTCGCGGTGACGACGGTGTCCGCGTCGACGAGGGACGATCCGTGTCGCCGGAGCCTGGTGCGCTGCGGGCATCGTGGTGGCCGGGGGGCTCGCGCCCCCGCTCGTGACGGATTCGGCCCTGCCGGTGATGCCGGTGATGCTCGGTCTGATCCTCTTTCTGCTCGTGCACGGCAGCATGACTTACGGCTGGCGCGGTGCCCTGGGGTTCTTCGCCGGCGCGTACCCGGTGGCGTTCGCGTTCGAGGCGCCGGCCCCACGACGGGCCCCGTCCGGAGATCCTCGGCGTCCGGCCCACGGTGCCGCCCTGGCCGTCGCGCTCGGCGGTGCCTGCCTGGCCGGCGTCGGCCCGCCGCGGGCCGGGCCGGGCGTGTCCGGTCCGGTGGCCTTGGACCCGACCGTCTCCCGTCTCATCGGCACACTCGCCGGCCCGCAGAAATCGGACCAGCATAACGAGGAGACATCCGTATTGGCGTCAACAGTCATGGTCTCGCACCTCAGGCCTGCTCGCCCTTATTTCCTGTCCCCCCCCGGTCCTTTCCCCGAGGAAAGAGGGCATTTTCTGGGACGATGCGTATCGAGAAGTGAAAACAACAGGCCAAGCGTAGGTCGCCGGGTGGCGTCATTTTCACGCGGCGTGCACCGGTCGGCCGCATCGGGCCCCGACGCGCCCAATGCCGGGGCCGTTACAGGATGTCGGCGGCTCCGGCGCGACCTTGGCACAACCCCAATGCCATTGCGGAAAACCGCCGTTGACAATCATAGGGCCATGCTTTTAGCGTGAAAATCGTATACCGGCAGGCGAAACGCCCGTCAATTTTATTGCGCCACGACAAGCTCTCGCCGGACGGCCGGTGCCCCCAAAAAAAGGAGTCAGAGGATGCTGTCCAGGAAACTGCGTCTCACCCTTCCAGTAGCCGCGGCCGCCGTCATGGCCGTCGTCATACCGGCCGGAACAGCACACGCCATCGACAAGGTCAACTGCGGCCCGTCCGACTATCTGCGAGCCGATGTGCACGGCCAGGACTACATCGGCTCTTTCGACTTGAGTTTCTGCTTCGCCAACAAGGGCACCTACAACTTCGCAGCGAGCGGGCCGGGCGCCGCCGTGTGGGTCGACAAGATCTCCACCGGAAACAACAGGGTCAAGTACCACGACGTGAACGGGACGACCGTCACCTACCCCAAGCACTACATCATCACCTTCCCCAACAGGCCGCCCCACGTCGACTGGATCGAAATCCTGTAACGGAGTGGCGTGCCGCTGCCGGCTTCGCTCACCCCGCTACCCGGCAGCGGTACCCGTTCAGTGTGAAGTCGTGCGACACCGGGCCGCCTTGGCCTCGCGCCTTCGCGAGTGTGCCTTCATGGGACACGCGCGCCGTCGATGGGCGCTGAAGAACCCCTGATTGTGGGAAAGGGCGAGGAACATCCTCCTGTCCATGCCCAGTCGGCATGGACAGGGATGCTCGCATCGGCGTCACCGGCCGGACCGATCCACTGGTTGGATCACCGAAGAACGTCCGACGTGCCGACCGGACGGAGCGCCGCGCGGACAAGTCGCCCCTCACTGTGCCGAACCCCGTTGCCGTCACCGGATGCGCGACCGCAGACCGTCGACACCACGAAGGAGACAGGATGCGCATCGGACTTGCAGGCGGCCGCCTGGTGTTGGGCGTCGGCGTCAGCCACCAGGCCGTCGTCGAAGGCCAGTACGACTACTCCATGTCGCGTCGTCGGGCGGGCGGGTGCAGAGGCCGATGATGCGCGGCCCAAGGAGCAGGGCTCGTCGCTGACCGGCCCGGGCGGGCTGATGCAGCAGCTGAACCGGACGGTGCTGGAGACCTCCCGGTAGGAGGGAATGACCGGACGTCCGGCTATGAGAAGCACGACGCCTAGCCAGAGGCGGTCTGCTGGCAACGTCCGTAACAGAACGCGACGCAAGGCCGTGCTCACCGAGTATTGATCGACCCGAACCGATGACAACCCAGGTGTGCCGCCGAATTGAGGACGACACTGCGGCGCACTCATCGAGAAACGAGGAGAAAATGCTGAAATCGCTGGTGCGCAAGAACCTGGCCATTGGGCTAGTGATCACGGCCGTCATCACGACGCTGTCGGTGGTTATGGCGGACGACGGCAGCAAGATGGAGGAATTCAGGATGTCGCTGATGGTGGGCTTTTTGGTGACGGGGGCGGTGACAGGGGGTACCTGGTTGCTGCAGCGGAAACGTTCGGCATCGTGACGGGCGTTGGAGCACGGGCCCTGCACTTGTCGGCGCTCCAACAGCATCACCTTGTCAGTGAGCCTCTTTCATCCTGTGGTGACCGGTGAAATATGCTGGTGAGCGGCTGTGGTGGCGAGGCAGGGTCACGTCCCTTCCGATGGTGTAGGCGATCAGTTGCCTGATGCGGCGAGGGAAGGCGATCCATTCGTTGGGGAGTTCGGCGAGGACCGGGGTCGCGAGGCGAAGGACGGCGAGCGGGTTGGGGAAGACCTGGACGACGTCGGTGCGGCGTTTGATCTCCCGGTTCAGCCGTTCCAGCGGGTTCGTGCACTGGATCTTCTTCCAGTGCTGGTGCGGGAAGTCTGGCCCGATCCGTTCGTGGAGCCGATTTTCGTGGCGATGCTGGAAGCGTTGGGGGTCCACTCCGTCTCCGACGGCTGATGTCCACAAGAACGGGGTGGAAGAGGCGAGGGTGCGCGAAGCGCTGTTCGGCCTCGGAGCCTACGTCGGAAAGGTCCTGGTCCGACGGACCGGCGCGACGTGGATCGACTTCGACGCCGACCAGCGGTCCTACTTCGGGGAGCCGACCGGGGTACGCATGCCGGACGGCCGGGTGTGGAACCCCTTGGGCAAGGTCCGCGACTGTTTCGCGGTGGGAAGCTCCCCGGAATCGCTCCGCACGTTTTATCTGACCCTGCATGGCAGGGCTCCGGGGCCAGTGGCCTGACACCGAGAGGAAGGCCGGTGCCCTGCCCGTGCCCGACACGTGCAACGCCGGGCAATCCGTCCTCAGCCTCTGAAACCGACAGTCTCCCGGCTCGACCTAAAAGTCCCTGAGAAGTCCCACAGACCGAGCCGAACCCCCTCCTGGCTTGCATAAGTGCTGGTCAGGAGGGGCTTCATCCTGTCTTTTCCTAGAGTTCTCAAATGTCCCGGAAGATCTCGATCTGCGCCCCGATCGAGTTCAGGCGCTCCGCCAGGTCCTCGTAGCCGCGGTTGATGACGTACACGTTGCGCAGGACCGACGTGCCCTCCGCCGCCATCATCGCCAGCAGGACCACCACGGCCGGGCGCAGCGCCGGCGGGCACATCATCTCCGCGGCACGCCAGCGGGTCGGGCCCTCGACCAGGACGCGGTGCGGGTCGAGGAGCTGGAGGCGGCCGCCGAGGCGGTTGAGGTCGGTCAGGTAGATGGCGCGGTTGTCGTAGACCCAGTCGTGGATGAGGGTCTGGCCCTGGGCCACCGCCGCGATCGCCGCGAAGAACGGGACGTTGTCGATGTTCAGGCCCGGGAACGGCATCGGGTGGATCTTGTCGATCGGCGCCTCCAGCTTGGAGGGGCGGACGGTGAGGTCCACCAGGCGCGTACGGCCGTTGTCGGCGAAGTACTCCGGTGTGCGGTCGTGGTCGAGGCCCATCTCCTCCAGGACCGCCAGCTCGATCTCCAGGAACTCGATGGGGACCCGGCGGACCGTCAGCTCCGACTCCGTCACCACGGCCGCGGCCACCAGGCTCATCGCCTCGACCGGGTCCTCGGAGGGGGAGTAGTCCACGTCGACGTCGATGGTGGGCACACCGTGCACGGTGAGGGTGGTGGTGCCGATGCCGTCGACCTTGACGCCCAGCGCCTCCAGGAAGAAGCACAGGTCCTGGACCATGTAGTTGGAGGAGGCGTTGCGGATGACGGTGGTGCCGTCGTGCCGGGCGGCGGCCAGCAGCGCGTTCTCGGTGACGGTGTCCCCGCGTTCGGTCAGCACGATCGGGCGGTCGGGGGCGACGGAGTGGTCGACCACCGCGTGGTACTGGCCCTCGGTCGCGGCGATGTCCAGGCCGAACCGGCGCAGCGCGATCATGTGCGGCTCGACGGTGCGCGTACCGAGGTCGCAGCCGCCGGCGTACGGCAGCATGAAGCGGTCCAGGCGGTGCAGCAGCGGGCCGAGGAACATGATGATGGAGCGGGTGCGGCGGGCGGCGTCCGCGTCGATGGACGCGAGGTCCAGCTCGGCCGGCGGCACGATCTCCAGGTCGACACCGTCGTTGATCCAACGGGTGCGTACGCCGATGGAGTTCAGCACCTCCAGGAGGCGGTAGACCTCCTCGATGCGGGCGACGCGGCGCAGCACGGTGCGCCCCTTGTTGAGCAGGGAGGCGCACAGCAGTGCCACGCACGCGTTCTTGCTCGTCTTGACGTCGATGGCGCCGGAGAGCCGGCGGCCGCCCACCACGCGCAGGTGCATCGGGCCGGCGTAGCCCAGCGAGACGATCTCGCTGTCCAGGGCCTCACCGATCCGGGCGATCATCTCAAGGCTGATGTTCTGGTTGCCGCGCTCGATCCGATTGACGGCGCTCTGGCTGGTGTTGAGCGCCTCGGCGAGCTGGGCCTGCGTCCACCCGCGATGCTGCCGGGCGTCACGGATGAGCTTGCCGATGCGTACGAGGTAGTCGTCTGACATGAGGATGAGGTTATCTCAGATATGAGATGGCGCCTCTTGGGGGGTCCATTCGGGTGATGGTCGGGTGATGTGACGTCAGTATCCCCTGGTGCGGCGGGTCTGGCGGGTCCGGCGCCATCCGAAAGGTCCGGGCAAATCCATCGATGTCGTACGACGTCCCGTACTGCTGCGGGTGTGCCGGGGGCCGCTCCTGCCGCCGGTGGTGATGGACCACGACCGTTTGTTGATGTTCAGCCGTACCCCCGGAAGGATCCGAAAGCTCTTGCGAAACGTGAGCGGCATTCCTGTGCCCCTTCCTGTCCCGGACTGACTCCGTTTCAGTCGGTTACCCCGTCCGGGCGCAAAGATGGCGCCGGGTCGCGACGCGGCGGAGGGTGGGGGTGGTGCATCGGGCCGGGCGTGCCGGGTGTACCGGGCCCGGGCATGACCATTCGGCCCTTGTGTACTAGAGTTATCTCGACATCGAGATATCTGCCGAGGCGCACCGCAGCCGCCACCCTGGTAAGGGCTACCTAACTTAGCCTTACCTCAGCGGATAGGCCAGGGCGGCGTGGCGGCAGGATGCGGTGGTACGCGCACATCAATGAAGGAGACTGTCGTGTCGGCGAACAGCTTCGACGCCCGCAGCACGCTGCAGGTGGGCGACGAGTCGTACGAGATCTTCCGGCTGGACAAGGTCGAGGGCTCCGCGCGCCTTCCCTACAGCCTGAAGGTGCTGCTGGAGAACCTGCTCCGCACCGAGGACGGCGCGAACATCACCGCCGACCACATCCGCGCCCTGGGCGGCTGGGACTCCCAGGCCCAGCCGTCGCAGGAGATCCAGTTCACGCCGGCCCGCGTGATCATGCAGGACTTCACCGGCGTGCCCTGCGTCGTGGACCTCGCCACCATGCGTGAGGCCGTCAAGGAGCTCGGCGGCGACCCGAACAAGATCAACCCGCTCTCCCCGGCCGAGATGGTCATCGACCACTCCGTCATCGCCGACAAGTTCGGCACCAACGACGCCTTCAAGCAGAACGTCGACCTGGAGTACGGCCGCAACCGCGAGCGCTACCAGTTCCTGCGCTGGGGCCAGACCGCCTTCGACGACTTCAAGGTCGTCCCGCCCGGCACCGGCATCGTCCACCAGGTGAACATCGAGCACCTGGCCCGTGTCGTCATGGTCCGCGACGGCAAGGCCTACCCCGACACCCTGGTCGGCACCGACTCGCACACCACCATGGTCAACGGCCTCGGCGTCCTCGGCTGGGGCGTCGGCGGCATCGAGGCCGAGGCCGCCATGCTCGGCCAGCCGGTCTCCATGCTCATCCCGCGCGTCGTCGGCTTCAAGCTCACCGGCGAGCTGACGCCCGGCACCACCGCCACCGACCTCGTGCTCACCATCACCGAGATGCTGCGCAAGCACGGCGTCGTCGGCAAGTTCGTCGAGTTCTACGGCGAGGGCGTGGCGGCCACGAGCCTCGCCAACCGCGCCACCATCGGCAACATGTCGCCGGAGTTCGGCTCCACCGCCGCGATCTTCCCGATCGACGACGAGACCCTGAACTACATGCGCCTGACCGGCCGCAGCGACCAGCAGGTCGCGCTGGTCGAGGCGTACGCCAAGGAGCAGGGCCTCTGGCTGGACCCGCAGGCCGAGCCGGACTTCTCCGAGAAGCTCGAGCTGGACCTCGCCACCGTCGTCCCCTCCATCGCCGGCCCGAAGCGCCCGCAGGACCGCATCGTCCTCGCGAACGCCGCCGAGCAGTTCAAGGCCGACGTCCGCAACTACGTCAACGACGAGTACGAGGCCAGCAAGGAGTCCTTCCCCGGCTCCGACGCCCCGTCCACCATCCCGAACGGCGCCCCGTCCAACCCGGTCCAGGTCACCGCCCCCGACGGTACGACCTACGAGCTGGACCACGGCGCGGTGACGGTCGCGGCCATCACCTCCTGCACCAACACCTCCAACCCGTACGTCATGGTCGCCGCGGCCCTGGTGGCCAAGAAGGCGGTGGAGAAGGGCCTGACCCGCAAGCCGTGGGTCAAGACCACCCTCGCCCCGGGCTCCAAGGTCGTCACCGACTACTTCGACAAGGCGGGCCTCACCCCGTACCTCGACAAGGTCGGCTTCAACCTCGTCGGCTACGGCTGCACCACCTGCATCGGCAACTCCGGCCCGCTGCCGGAGGAGGTCTCCAAGGCGGTCAACGACCACGACCTCGCCGTCACCTCGGTGCTCTCCGGCAACCGCAACTTCGAGGGCCGGATCAACCCCGACGTCAAGATGAACTACCTGGCGTCCCCGCCGCTGGTCGTGGCCTACGCGCTCGCCGGCTCCATGAAGGTGGACATCACCAAGGAGGCCCTCGGCACCGACACCGACGGCAACCCGGTCTACCTGAAGGACATCTGGCCCTCCGAGGCCGAGGTGAACGACGTCGTCGCCAACGCGATCGGCGAGGACATGTTCTCCAAGTCCTACGCCGACGTCTTCGCCGGTGACGCCCAGTGGCAGGCGCTGCCCATCCCGACCGGCGACACCTTCGAGTGGGACGGCGAGTCCACCTACGTGCGCAAGCCCCCGTACTTCGAGGGCATGGGCATGGAGCCGGCCCCGGTCGAGGACATCACCGGCGCCCGCGTGCTCGCCAAGCTGGGCGACTCGGTCACCACCGACCACATCTCCCCGGCCGGTGCCATCAAGGCCGACACCCCGGCCGGCAAGTACCTCACGGAGCACGGCATCGAGCGCCGCGACTTCAACAGCTACGGCTCGCGCCGCGGCAACCACGAGGTCATGATCCGCGGTACGTTCGCCAACATCCGCCTGCGCAACCAGATCGCGCCGGGCACCGAGGGCGGCTACACCCGCGACTTCACGCAGGACGGCGGCCCGGTGTCGTTCATCTACGACGCCTCCCGCAACTACATCGAGCAGGGCACCCCGCTGGTCGTCCTGGCCGGCAAGGAGTACGGCTCCGGCTCGTCCCGCGACTGGGCGGCCAAGGGCACGGCCCTCCTCGGCGTCAAGTTCGTCATCGCCGAGTCCTACGAGCGCATCCACCGCTCGAACCTCATCGGCATGGGCGTCCTGCCGCTCCAGTTCCCGGAGGGCCGGACCGCGTCCTCCCTCGGCCTGACCGGCGAGGAGACCTTCTCCGTCTCCGGCGTCACCGAGCTGAACGACGGCACCACCCCGCGCACGGTGAAGGTCACCACCGACACGGGCGTCGAGTTCGACGCGGTCGTCCGCATCGACACCCCCGGTGAGGCCGACTACTACCGCAACGGCGGCATCCTGCAGTACGTGCTGCGCAGCCTGATCCGCAAGTAAGCGGTCCGGCAGGGCAGTCGAGGGCCGTATCCCCGGTGACGGGGATACGGCCCTCGCCGTTGCCGCCGTCGTGGTCCCCGGCGGGGAACGCGTGCCGGCGCAGGTGGTCCGGCTCTTCGGAGGAGCGCCGGCCGGTGACCATGTCGAGCGGCTGATCGACGCCCCGGACTGGCCCACCGGTACGACTCCCCGGTGCGGCAACCGTTTACAAGCGCGCCACCCCGCGCTACCGTCCCCCTCACGGACGAGGTGGGAGCGCTCCCATGCTCAGGTGGACCGGAACCCGCCGTTGGGACACTCCCACCTCGCCCCTTCACGCACCCCTGCATGATCCGTCAACCCCACAGTCGCGGACAGGTGTGTCATGATCACAACAAGACCGGGGGGCGGGTCCGCTCCCCGCTCAGCGCTCCCCACCCGCACCCGAGCCCTCTTCCTCGTCCTGGTCTCCCTGCTCGCCGCCGTCCCGGCCGTCGGCCTGGTCGTGACGGCGGGCGGTGAGGCCGAAGCCCACGGCACGCCGATGAAGCCCGGCAGCCGCACCTTCCTGTGCTGGCAGGACGCGTTGACCGACACCGGTGAGATCAAGCCGGTCAACCCGGCCTGCAGGACCGCCGCCCAGGTCGGCGGCACCACCCCCTTCTACAACTGGTTCTCCGTCCTGCGCTCCGACGGCGCCGGCCGCACCCGCGGCTTCGTGCCCGACGGGAAGCTGTGCAGCGGCGGGAACACCAACTTCACCGGCTTCGACACGCCCAGCGCCGACTGGCCGCTCACCCACCTCACCTCGGGCGCGACCGTCGACTTCTCCTACAACGCCTGGGCCGCGCACCCCGGTTGGTTCCACGTCTACGTCACCAAGGACGGCTTCGACCCGACGCGGGCCCTCACCTGGGCCGACATGGAGGAGGACCCCTTCCTCTCCGTCGACCACCCGCCGCTCAACGGATCCCCGGGCACCGTCGAGGCCGACTACCGCTGGAGCGGACAGCTCCCCGAGGGCAAGTCCGGCCGGCACGTCATCTACATGGTCTGGCAGCGCTCGGACAGCCAGGAGACCTTCTACTCCTGCTCGGACGTCGTCTTCGACGGCGGCGACGGCGAGGTGACCGGTGTCAAGGACCCCGGCGACCCGACCGACCCCGACCCCGTCGCGGGGGAGTGCACCGCCACCCGCAGCACCACGGGCAGCTGGAGCGGCGGCTACCAGTCCCAGGTGACCGTCACCAACAGCGGTGACGTGCCGATGCTGGGCTGGATGGTCGACTGGACCCTCCCGGCGGGCCAGAGCGTCGACAGCCTGTGGAGCGGCAACGCCACCTACGACGGCCAGGACGTGATGGTCCACAACGCCGACTACAACGGCTCCCTCGATCCGGGGGAGAGCGCGACGTTCGGCTATGTGGTCTCCGGCGCGGGCGGCGACAGTACGACGACCCTGCCCTGCCGGGTCGGCTGAACCGCCCCGTGGGCGGCCCCGATGGCGTGTCCGGCCGTCATCGGGGCCGCCCGCGCACCCCGTCAGTCACCCAGCAGCGAAGCGAGCCAGTCCAGTTGGCGCCGTACGTGCACCGCGTCCCCGCCCTCGTGCCCGTTGAAGGGATAGGCGTGGAGCACCTTGGCCGGATCACCGGCCGTGCGTTCCGCGTACCGGTTGAACGCCGCGTACGCCCCGCTCGGCGGACAGACCGTGTCGCGCAGCCCGACCCCGAAGTGGGCCGGGGCGTGCGCGCGCCGGGCGAAGGACACGCCCTCGACGTAGGAGAGGGTGCGGTAGGCGGCCTCCTCGGCGCCCCGGTGCACCGAGAGGTAGGCGGTGATCTCGCCGTACGGGGGCGCGTCGGTGAGGTCCAGGGCGCGGTGGATGCCGCACAGCAGCGGAGCGGTGACCAGGAGCGCCGTCAGATCCGGTACGAGACCCGCCACGGCCAGCGCGAGTCCTCCCCCCTGGCTGTTGCCCACGGCCGCGACGCGGCCGGCGTCCACCCCCGGCAGCGCGCGTACGGCGGCCACCGCGCGCACCGCGTCGGTGATCAGCCGGCGGTAGTGGTGGTCCCTCGGGTCGAGCAGACCGCGGACCGCCGGACCGGGGCCGCCCGGCGCCAGGGCGTGCGGGTCGGGGGTGCCGCCGCCGCAGCCGTACTGGTCGCCCTGGCCCCGGTTGTCCATCAGCAGATGCGCGTACCCGGCGTTCACCCAGGTCAGCCGCTCGTGCGGCAGGCCGCGTCCGCGTCCGTAACCCGCGAACTCCACCACCGCCGGAAGGGGTTCGGCCACGTTCGCGGGAAGGCTGAACCAGGCGCGCACCGGGTCGCCGGCGAAGCCGCGGAACGTCACGTCCCAGGTCTCGGTGAGCCGCAGCCCGTTCACCACCGGCCTCACCGAGACCAGCGGGTCCCCCTCGGCCGACGCCTCCTTCAGCGTGCGCTCCCAGAACGCGTCGAAGTCGGCGGGCTCCTCGATCTCCGGCCGGTAGTGCTCCAGTTCAGCCGGGGGCAGGTCGAACGCGGGCACGGGGCACCTCGCAGAGTCGAAACGGAGTCGAACGGGCGGTACGGCCGATCGTTGCGGGCGTGCACCAGAAAGTTTTGGGGACGTTAACAGACCAAGACCCGTTTCCACAGCCGTGCGTACCGGATCCGTCGCCGCCGCGACCTCTTGAATTTCCGCCACGCACCACCCATTGACACCGCTTACCACTGCTCATAGGTTGCCGCGAAGTTACCGGTAAGGGCACGAAACTTTCGGTTCCGTGCCCTACGCAGGGGAGGCCCGAGCAATGAGCACCTCCACCACATCGGCTCCGCCGCCGGGCACGCAGGACCCGCCGCCGACGAAGACACCCCCACGACGCACACGCTCACCCGCGCGCACCGGCTGGCGGCGCGCGCTGCGCAGGGACTGGCAGTTGTACTCGCTGGCCGTGCTGCCGCTGCTGTTCTTCCTGGTGTTCCGCTATCTGCCGATGATCGGCAACGTGATCGCGTTCCGCCGGTTCGAGCCGGGCGGTTCGGTCTTCGGCGAGTACTGGGTGGGACTGCGCTACGTCGAGATGTTCCTGTCCGACCCCACCTTCTGGCAGGTCTTCAGGAACACCCTGTGGATGGGCGGACTCACGCTCGTCTTCTGCTTCCCGATCCCGATCGTCCTCGCCCTGCTGCTGAACGAGGTGCGCCGGAATTCCCTGAAGCGGTTCGTGCAGTCGGTGTCGTACCTGCCGCACTTCCTGTCGATCGTGATCGTCGCCGGCATCACGCTGCAGATGCTCGCCACGGACGGTCCGGTCAACCATGTCCTGGGCTGGTTCGGGCACGACCCGATCCGGTTCATCCAGGAACCCGACTGGTTCCGCACCGTCTACGTCGGCTCGGAGATCTGGCAGACCGCCGGCTGGGGCACGATCCTCTACCTCGCCGCGCTCACCACCATCGACGAGGACCTGTACGAGGCCGCCCGCATCGACGGCGCGGGCCGCTGGCAGCGGATCTGGCACGTCACCCTGCCCGGCATCCGCCCCACCATGATCACGCTGCTGATCCTCAACATCGGCACGTTCATGGCCGTCGGCTTCGAGAAGGTCCTGTTGCTCTACAACCCGCTGACCTATCCGACCGCCGACGTGATCTCCACGTACCTCTACCGGACCGGTGTGGAGTCCAACAGCTTCAGCTACGCCGCCGCGATCGGCCTGTTCGAGGCGGTCATCGGCCTGGTGCTCATCACCTCGGCCAACCAGCTGTCGCGCCGCACGGTGGGGACGAGCCTGTGGTGAGCGTCGACCGGCCGACCCGCGGCCACCGCGTCTTCCAGGGCGTCAACGGCGTGATCCTCACCCTGGTCGTGCTGGTGACGCTGTACCCCTTCGTCAACATCATCGCCCGCTCGTTCAGCGGGGAGCGGCACATCCGTGCCGGTGAGGTGACGCTGTGGCCCAAGGGCTTCAACCTCACCACGTACGAGATCGTCTTCAACGACTCGATGTTCTGGCGCAACTACGGCAACACCGTCTTCTACACGGTGGTCTCCACCGCCGTCGCCATGGTGCTGACCACCTGCTACGCCTACGTCCTGTCGAAGAGGAACCTCAAGGGGCGCGGCGCCCTGGTCGGGATCGCCGTCTTCACCATGTTCTTCACCGGCGGCCTGATCCCCCACTACGTCCTGATCACCAGCCTCGGCCTGAAGAACAGCGTGTGGGCGATCGCCCTGCCGAACGCGATCAGCGTCTTCAACCTGCTGGTGATGAAGGCCTTCTTCGAGAGCCTGCCGTCGGAGCTGGAGGAGGCCGCGCAGATCGACGGCCTCAGTACGTACGGCATCCTGCTGCGGATCGTGCTGCCGCTGTCGAAGGCGGTCGTCGCGACCATGATCCTCTTCTACGCGGTGTCCTTCTGGAACTCCTGGTTCTCGGCGTTCCTCTACATGGACCGCACCGAACTGATGCCGGTCACGGTCTATCTGCGCAACCTGCTCGCCGGCGCCACCGGAGGCACCGGCGCGGGCGCGGCCACCGAGCAGCTCACCCAGGTCTCGGCGAACATCCAGGCCGTCACGATCGTGCTCACCTCGCTGCCGATCCTCTGCCTCTACCCGTTCGTGCAGCGCTACTTCGTCTCGGGCGTGATGCTCGGCGCGGTCAAGGGCTGACGGCCGCAACCCCCTTTCTCCTCCTCAACTCGCCGACGTACCAAGGGAGTCCCCTGTGAAGAACACCGGACGGCTGTCCCGGCGCCAGCTCCTCGGCGCCGCCGGGTTCATCGGCCTCGCCGCCCTCACCGGCTGCGGCAGCGGCGGTGACGGCGGCGACGACGCCAAGGACCTGTCGAAGAAGCGCGACGGCGCCATGAAGAACTACCGGGCCGGCGAGCAGTTCAAGGCCACCGAGCCGCTGACCTTCTCCGTCCTGCACAACAACAACCCCGGCTACCCGATGAAGGACGACTGGCTGTTCTGGAAGGAGATCACCCGACGCACCGGCATCACCTTCCAGGCCACCCCGGTCCCGCTGAGCGACTACGAGAAGAAGCGCAGCCTGCTCATCGGCGCGGGCGACGCCCCGCTCCTCATCCCCAAGACCTACCCGGGCGCGGAGAGCGCGTTCGTCTCCTCGGGCGCGATCCTGCCGGTCAGCAAGTACGTGGACCTGATGCCCAACTTCCAGGACAAGGTCAGGAGATGGAACCTCCAGCCGGAGGTCGACTCACTGCGCCAGTCCGACGGCAACTACTACCTGCTGCCCGGACTGCACGAGAAGGTCAAGCAGGGCTACTCGCTGTCCTTCCGCACCGACATCCTGGACAAGCACGGCCTGAGCCTGCCCACCACCTGGGACGAGGTGTACACGACCCTCAAGGCGCTCAAGGAGGAGTACCCCGACCGCTACCCGTTCACCGACCGCTGGAGCACCAACACCCCCTTCCCCGCCGGCGCCCTGTTCCAGTACCTCGGCCAGGCGTACGGCGTGCGGGCCGGCTGGTCGTACCTGAACACCAGCTGGGACGCCAAGGCGCGGAAATTCGTCTTCACCGGCGCCACGGACGCCTTCCGCCAGGTCGTCGAGTACCTGCACAAGCTGGTCGCCGAGAAGCTGATGGACCCCGAGAGCTTCACCCAGACCGACGACGAGGCGGTCAGGAAGCTGCTGGCGGAGAAGTCCTTCGCGATCAGCGCCAACCCGCAGGAGCTGGTGCAGAACTACCGCTACAACCTGGAGAAGCAGGTCAAGGGCGCCACCATCGAGATGATCCCGGTGCCGCTCGGACCCGCCGGGCCGGTGGTCCTGGGCGGTGCCCGCCTGGAGAACGGCATGATGATCTCCGGAAAGGCCCTGGAGGGCGACGACTTCGTCGCCCTGATGCAGTTCGTGGACTGGCTCTGGTACTCCGACGCCGGCCAGGAGTTCTGCAAGTGGGGCGTGGAGAACACCACCTTCACCCGCTCCGGGCCCGGACAGTACGGACTCAAGCCCGGCATCAGCCTCATGGGCTCCGACCCGGACGCCCCGAAGGACCTCCAGAAGGACTTCGGCTTCTCCAACGGCGTCTTCGCCTACGGCGGCAGCTGGGCCCTGGTCTCCTCCTCCTTCAGCCCCGACGAGAAGAAGTTCACCGACGCCATGGCGGCCCGCGAGCCGCTGCCCACCGACCCGCCGCACCCGCTGCGCGCCGAGGAGCAGGAGCAGGCGACCCTCTGGGACACCCCGCTGAAGGACCACGTCACCCAGAACGCCCTCCGGTTCGTCCTCGGCAAGCGCCCGCTCTCCGAGTGGGACGACTACGTCGAGGAGCTGAAGGCCAGGAACATGGACCGGTTCATCGACCTGCACAACCAGGCCTACGAGCGGTTCAAGAAGGAGAACGCGTGATCAGCGTCCCCGACGCGCCGAACGGCCGGCTGTCCGGCGCCTGGCGGGCCTGCGTCGGCACCGGCCGCCTCGACCTCGCCCTGCGCCGCGACTACCAGGACTCCCTCGCCCTGCTCCAGCGCGACATCGGCTTCCGGTACCTGCGCGGCCACGGCCTGCTCAGCGACGGCCTGGGCATCCACCGCCCCTACGAGTGGCAGGGCGTCCGCCGCACCCACCACTCGTTCACCTACCTCGACCAGGTGCTCGACGCCTGCCTCGGCCTCGGCATCCGCCCCTTCCTCGAACTCGGCTTCATGCCGGGCGCGCTGGCCTCGGGGGAGCAGACGGTCTTCTGGTGGAAGGGCAACGTCACCCCGCCCGCCGACGAGAAGGAGTGGACGGACCTGGTCCGCGCCACCCTCGCCCACCTCGTCGACCGCTACGGCGCCGACGAGGTGCGCACCTGGCCCGTCGAGGTGTGGAACGAGCCCGACCTGCCCGCCTTCTGGCCGGGCGCCGACGAACAGGCGTACCACCGGCTGTACGAGGCGACCGCGCACGCCGTGAAGGAGGTGGACGCCGGGCTGAAGGTGGGCGGCCCGGCGGTCTCGCCCGGCGCCGACGGCTGGATGGAGCGGTTCGCCGAGTTCGCCGAACGCCGGGACGTGCCCGTCGACTTCGTCTCCCGGCACGCCTACAGCTCCGGGCCCGCCCGGCACGTCCCGTTCGGCGTCCACCAGACGCTCGCCCCGGCGAGCGACCTCCTCGACCAGTTCGCCGAGCCCCGCCGGTCCCTCGAGGGCACCCGGCTGGAGGGCCTGCCCGTCCACATCACCGAGTTCAACTCCTCCTACCGCCCCGACAACCCCATCCACGACACCGCCTTCCACGCCGCCTACCTGGCCCCGGTCCTGGCGGCCGGCGGCGACCACGCCGACTCCTTCTCCTACTGGACGTTCAGCGACGTCTTCGAGGAGGCCGGCATCCCGACCGCCCTCTTCCACGGCGGTTTCGGCCTGCTCACCCACCGCCAACTGCGCAAACCCACCTACCACCTCTACGCCTTCATGGCCCGCATGGGGGAGGAGCGACTGGCGCGGGGCGAGGACCACTTGGTGACCCGGCACGCCGACGGCCGGGTCACCGTCCTCGCCTGGGCCCCCGTCGACCCGACAGGAGAGACACCCGGCCCGGACCGGCACACCCTGCGCCTGTCCCTGCCGGTCGGCACCGCCCCGCGCGGCGAGGTGTTCGTCCGCCGCTCCTCGGCCGACGAGGAGCGCGGCAACGCGTACACCGCCTGGCGGCACATGGGCGGCCCTCGCTCCCCGAAGCCCGGACAGCTCGACGTCCTGCACGAGGCATCCGAACCCGCCCGCGCCCACCAGCGGCTGCCGGTCGAGGACGGCCGCGCCGGCCTCGACCTCACCCTGGCCCGCCACGAGATCACCCTCGTCGAGCTGACCCCGGTCGACGACGAGACCCCGCCCTGGTGGGACGAGCGGCGGCTGCTCGGCCGGGAGGTGCCGTGAGCACCGTACGGGCCGACGCGTTCGGCACCGGGACGCTCTCCCGGGCCGCCGCGCTGATCCACACGCTCGTCACCGTCGAGGCCCTGCTGCTGCTCACCGCGGCGCCGGGCCTCGCCGGCCTCTTCCTCCTCGCACCCGACCCCGCCAACCTCCCCCTCGCCGCCCTCTGCCTGCTGCCCCTGGGCCCGGCCGCCTCCGCCGCCCTCCACGCCCTGCACCACCGCGGCCGCGACCTCACCGACCTCCACCCGGCCCGCGCCTTCCTGCGCGGCTGGCGACTGGGCGCCCTCCCCGTGCTGAGGCTGTGGGCACCGCTGCTCGCCTGGCTCACGGTGATCGCCTTCACCCTCACCCACTTCCCCGCCACCGGACTCCCCGGCTGGTGGGCGGCGCTCCTCGCGCTGATCGGCACGGGCTCCCTCCTGTGGGGCGCGCACGCCCTGGTCCTCACCACCCTGTTCACCTTCCGAACCCGCGACACCGCCCGCCTCGCCGCCTACTTCCTGCTGCGGCACCCCCGCGCCACCCTCGGCGCCCTCTCGCTGCTGATCCTGACGGCCGCCGGCACCGCCCTGCTCACCGAGGCCCTGCCCGCCCTGCTCGCCGCCCCCCTGCTGCTGTCCCTGCTGCACAGCAGCCGCCCGGTGATCACCGAGACCCAGGAGGACTTCACCGCATGACGTACTCGGGGGACTTCGACGCGGCCTGGCTGCCGTCGGCCGCGTTCCGGGCGGTCGGCAGCCGGCGTTCGCTGATACGCGCCGCCGACGCCGGGCCCCTGGTGGAGACGGTGTACGGCGAACTGGCCGACGCCTGTGAGCGGTTCGGCGGGCGGGTCGTACGGGACGGCGGCGAGGACGCCGAGCTGGTTCTCCGACCGGCCGACGGGCTCGGTGACGAGGGTTTCGCGCTGATGCGCCGGGACGGCGTCACCACCGTCACCGCGTCCGGCGGACGCGGGCTGCTGTACGGCCTGTTCCACGTCGTACGGCTCGGAGAGGGCGCCTTCACCGGTGAGCGGGCCCGTGAGGAGCACCGTCCGGCGTACGCCTCGCGCATGCTGGACCACTGGGACAACGTGGCCGTGCACCCGGTCATGGGCCAGGTCGAGCGCGGCTACGCGGGCGGTTCGCTGTTCTGGGCCGATGGCCGGGCGCGCGGTGATCTGGAGCGGGTGCGGGCGTACGGCAGGCTGCTCGCGGCGTGCGGGATCAACGCCGTCGCCGTCAACAACGTCAACGTGCACGCGGCCGAGGCGCGTCTGCTCACCGACCGGATCGGTGAAGTGGCCGCGATCGCCGACGTGTTGCGTCCGTACGGCATCCGCACCCACCTGTCGGTCACCTTCGCCGCGCCGATGGTGCTGGGCGGGCTGCCCACCGCCGATCCGCTGGACGAGGCGGTGCGCGGCTGGTGGGCGGAGGCGACGGGGCGCGTGTACGAGGTGATCGGCGACTTCGGCGGGTACGTCGTGAAGGCCGATTCGGAGGGGCGGCCCGGCCCGTTCGTGTACGGCCGCTCGCACGCCGACGGCGCGAACATGCTGGCCGCCGCGCTGGAGCCGTACGGCGGCACGGTGCACTGGCGGGCGTTCGTCTACGACCACCACCAGGACTGGCGGGACCGGAGCACCGACCGGGCGCGGGCCGCGTACGACCATTTCACCCCGCTGGCCGGCCGGTTCGCGGCGAACGCGGTGCTCCAGGTCAAGCACGGGCCGATGGACTTCCAGGTGCGCGAGCCGGTCTCCCCGCTGATCGGCGCCATGCCGGGCACGCGGCTCGCGGTGGAACTGCAGGTCACGCAGGAGTACACCGGGCAGCAGCGGCACGCGTGCTGGCTGGGTCCGATGTGGAGCGGGGCGTTGCGGTTCCGGCCGGACGGTGAGGTGAGCGCCGGGCGGCTGGCGGACGGTCTTGTGGCCGTGTCGAACGCCGGCGACGACCCGTTCTGGACCGGCCATCCCCTCGCGCAGGCCAACCTCTACACCTTCGGGCGGCTGGCCTGGGACCCGGCGGCGGAGCCGCGGGCCGTCCTCGGTGAGTGGATCGCGCTGACCCATCCAGGGGCGGAGGAGCGGCTGGTCGACGGGCTGCACTCGGTGCTCGACGGTTCCTGGTCGACGTACGAGAAGTACACCGCGCCGCTCGGGGTGGGCTTCATGGTGCAGCCGGGGCACCACTACGGGCCGAGCGTGGACGGCTACGAGTACAGCCCCTGGGGCACCTACCACTTCGCCGACCGTGACGGCGTCGGCGTGGACCGCAGCACGGCGACCGGTACCGGGTACGCCGGTCAGTACGCCAAGCCGTGGGCCGAGGTGTACGAGTCACCGGAGACCTGCCCCGACGAACTGCTGTTGTTCTTCCACCATGTGCCGTACGGGCATGTGCTTCACAGCGGGAAGACGGTGATCCAGCACATCTACGACACGCACTTCGAGGGCGTGGAGGAGGCCGAGGAGGCCCGCCGGGTGTGGGCGGGCCTCGCGGACCTGGTGGAACCCGCCCGGCACGCGCGCGTGGCCGAGCGGTTCGAGGAGCAGTCGCGCAGCGCCCGTGAGTGGCGCGACCAGGTCAACAGCTACTTCCTGCGCAAGTCCGGGGTGCCGGACGGGCGGGGGCGGATCATCTACTGAAGACGCAGGACCGCCACGCCGAGCGGGTCGAGGGTGAACGGCTCGTCCCGCTCGGTGCGTTCGCCGGTGAGCAGGTCGGTGGCGGGGGCGTGGGCCGTCAAGTGGACCGGTTCCGGTGCGTGGTTGAGGAGGAAGAGCAGGCGGGTGCCGTCGGGGGCGACGCGGGTCGCGGTCTCGACGGCGGTGTGGTCGGCGTAGGGGCCGACGAGGTCGTGGCGGGCGAGGACCCGGCGGACCACGTGGCCGACGCCCGGCTGGTCGAGGGCCGTGGCGACGTACCACGCCTCGCCCCCGCCGACGCGGTGGCGGGTGACGGCCGGGGTGCCGGCGTAGAAGTCGGCGCCGTACGTGCCGACCGGTTCCGCGCCGCGCGGCCGCACGATCTCGAAGACCAGGCGGGCGTCGGCGGTGAGGTCGCCCAGGTGGACGGGGTTCACGACCTCCGCCTGACGCGCGTCCCATTCGTCGATCCGGATGCCCAGCAGCGGGGCGAGCGGTCCCGGCACGTCGGTGGGGAAGGCCCGGTCGTGCTCGTCGACGCGGCCGGAGAGGAACGTCGCCAGCACGGTCCCGCCGCGCGCGGTGACGGCCTCCAGACGGGCCGCGAGATCGCCCTTGACCATGTGCAGCACGGGGGCGAGGACCACGTCGTACGGGGTGAGGTCGGCGGTGACCGGGACGACGTCCACGTCGGCGCCGGCCTCTCGGGCGGCCCGGTAGTAGGCGTGGACCACCTCCTGGTAGCGGACCAGCCGGGAGGGTCCGTCGGACATCTCCAGGGCCCACCAGCTGTCCCAGTCGAAGAGGAGGGCGGTGCGGGCGGGGGTGCGGGCGCCCAGGCTCGCGCCGCCCAGGAGCTTCAGCTCCTCCCCCACCTCGGCGACCTCCCGGAAGACGCGGGTGTCGGCCCGTCCCGCGTGGCCGATGACGGCGCCGTGGTACTTCTCGCAGGCGCCGCGTGAGGCACGCATCTGGAAGTAGAGGGCGGCGTCCGCGCCGTGGGCGACGGCCTGGTACGTGGCCAGGCGCAGTTCGCCGGGGCGGCGCAGCGGGTTGACGTCGCGGCAGGCGGTGGTGGACGGGGTCTGCTCCATCAGCCAGAAGGGGGCGCCGTCCTTGAGGCCGCGCATCAGGTCGTGGGCGAGGGCGGCGACGGTGGGCGGGGCGTCCAGGGGCGGGTAGCTGTCCCAGGACGCGAAGTCGAGGTGGGGCGCCCAGCGGTGGTAGTCGAGCGGACGGAACATGCCCATGAAGTTGGTGGTGACGGGGGTGTCCGGGTCGTGGGCGCGGATCGCCTCCTTCTCGGCGAGGAAGCAGCCGAGCAGGGCGTCCGTGGTGAAGCGGTGGTAGTCCAGGGTGATGCCCTGGAAGGCGGTGTGGTCGGGGCCGCGCCAGTGCTCGGTGAGGGCGCTGGGCGGCTCGATCTGGTCCCAGTCGGTGTAGCGGTGCGACCAGAACGTCGTCCACCAGGCGTCGTTGAGGGCGTCCAGGGTGCCGTGGCGTTCGCGCAGCCAGGCACGGAAGGCGTCGGCGCACAGGTCGCAGTAACAGGCGCCGCCGTACTCGTTGTTGATGTGCCAGGCGAGTACGGCGGGGTGGCCCGCGTACCGTTCGGCGAGGCGGCCGGCCAGGGCCGCGGCGGCGCACTTGTACGCCGGTGAGCCGGGGCAGAAGTTGTGGCGCTGGCCGTAGCGGTGGCGGCGGCCCTCGAAGTCGGTGCGGTTGACCTCCGGGTGGCGCTTCGCCAGCCAGGGCGGGAGGGCGGCGGTGCCGGTGGCGAGGCAGACCCGGCGGCCCTCGGCGGCGGCGCGGTCGAGGATGCGGTCCAGGACGGTGAAGTCGTAGGTGTCCTCGGCGGGTTGGGTGAGGGACCAGGAGAAGACGCCGACGGTGAGCGTGTCGATGCCGGCCCGGGTGAACAGACGGTGGTCCTCGTCCCACACCTCCTCCGGCCACTGCTCGGGGTTGTAGTCGCCGCCGTAGGGGATCTTCGGGGTGCGGGGCGGGGTCATGTCTGTGCTCTCCCCATGCCGTGGAAGCGCCGCCCGGAGAGCACCGGGGGCCGCCCCCATTCTGGTGCACCGGGGACGGGAGAGGTACCTGTCGGTCCGGGGGGAGTCCATGGGAAAGGCGGGTCCGGGCGATGCCCGGACCCGCCGGGTGAGCGGCGGTCCGCTCAGCTCAGCAGTTCCACCTCCGCCAGTGCCGCCTCACCGGCCAGCACCAGCCGGTAGTGGCCGTAGGCCTTCGGCCGGTCGACCGAGAAGGCGCGGGTCTGGCGGTCCCAGCGGAACGACTCGTCCGTCCGCCGGTCGAGGTCCGTCCACGTCGTGCCGTCGGCCGAGCCCTGGAGCACCCAGCCCGTGGGCGCCTCGGTGTGGTCCGAGGAGGTCAGCGTGTACTGCACCGCCTCGGTGTCCCCGGTGACGGGCAGTTCCACGGTGGAGACCGTGGCGCCGGTCGCCGACGTGTCGTCGAACAGGGCGCCCTCGCCCTTCAGCGCGTCCTCGCGGGGCGTGGGCACTTCGTCGTCCTCGGTGATCGCCACGGGCGCCGCGTTCTCGCCCGTGCCCCACGACGACGGACGCGGGCCCATGTCGAACTCCAGGACACCGCCCTTCGAGATCAGCGAGTGCGGCAGCGAAGTGGAGTCCCAGCGCTTGCCGTTGACCTTCAGGCCCTGCACGTAGATGTTCCGCGCGCTGTTCCTCGGTGCCTTGACGACCAGCTCGCGGCCGTTCTCCAGGTGCACGGTGACCTTCTTGAACAGCGGGGAGCCGATGGCGTACTCGCCGCTGCCCATCACCAGCGGGTAGAAGCCGAGCGAGGAGAAGAGGTACCAGGCCGACTGCTCGCCGTTGTCCTCGTCGCCGTGGTAGCCCTGGCCGATCTCGCTGCCGGTGTACAGGCGGGACAGCACCTCGCGCACGTTCTTCTGCGTCTTCCAGGGCTGCCCGGCCGCGTCGTACATGTACAGGGCGTGGTGGGCGACCTGGTTGGAGTGGCCGTACATGCCCATCCGGACGTCCCGCGCCTCGGTCATCTCGTGGATGACACCGCCGTAGGAGCCCTTGAACTCGGGGGAGGCCGTCTCGGGGGTGGAGAGGTACTCGTCGAGCTTGTCGCCGAGGCCGTCCCGGCCGCCGTACAGGTTGGCCAGACCGCGGCTGTCCTGCGGGGCGGTGAAGGCGTAGCCCCAGCCGTTGGTCTCGGTGTAGTCGTGGCCCCACACGCGCGGGTCGTACTTCGAGGACTCGACCCTCCAGTCACCCTCGGCGTTCCTGCCCTGGAAGAATCCGGCCTCGGAGTCGAACATGTTGACGTAGTCCTGGGCGCGGTCGAGGAAGTACGCCGACTCCTCCTTGTAGCGCTTCTCGCCCGTCTCCTTGTAGAGCGCCTCGCCCATCTTCGCGATGCCGTAGTCGTTGAGGTAGCCCTCCAGCGCCCACGACAGGCCCTCGTGGGTGTCGGTGCTGGTGTAGCCGAGGAACGGCGAGGTCGCCATGCCCTTGCGGCCCACGCCCGACGACGGCGGTACGACGGTGGCGTTCTTCACCGCCGCGTCGTACGCGGCCTCCGCGTCGAAGTCGACGCCCTTGACGTACGCGTCGGCGAACGCGACGTCCGAGGAGGTGCCGGTCATCAGGTCGGCGTAGCCGGGGGAGGACCAGCGCGAGGTCCAGCCGCCGTCCTTGTAGTGCTGCACGAACCCGTCGACCAGCTCACCGGCCTTGGACGGGGTCAGGAAGGAGTACGCCGGCCAGGTGGTCCGGTAGGTGTCCCAGAAGCCGTTGTTGACGTACACCTTGCCGTCGACGATCTTCGCGCCGGTGTGCGTCGGGGTGTCGGCCGCCTCCATCTTCGAGAAGGGGGAGGCGTACCGGTACTTCCCGTCGACCTTCTCGTGGCCCGCGTTCGGGTACAGGTACAGCCGGTAGAGGCTGGAGTAGAGCGTGGTCAGCTGGTCCGGGGTGGCGCCCTCGACCTCGACCTTGCCGAGGATGCGGTCCCACTGGCGCTGGGCGCTCTTCTTGACCGCCTCGAAGTCGCGGCCCTCGGGGATCTCCTGGCGCAGGTTGTCCTTCGCCTGGTCGACGCTGATCAGGGAGGTGGCCAGGCGCAGTGTGACCGTGCGGTCCTTGCCCGCGTCGAAGCGCAGGTAGCCCTTGACGCCGCTGGCGTCGCCCTCGGTGACCTTCTTGTCGAACTCGCCGTGGACGAACAGCCGGGTCGCGCCCGTCGACAGCCCGGACTTGACGTCCGAGTAGCCGGTGAAGGTGCCGTTCTCCTTGTCGAGGGTCAGGCCGGCCTGGTCGGTGACGTTGTCGAAGAGCACGCTCGCGTCGTCGCCGGGGAAGGTGAAGCGCATCGCCGCCGCGTGGTCGGTCGGCGCCAGTTCGGCCTTCAGGCCGTTCTCGAACCGCACCCCGTAGTAGTACGGCCGCGCGGTCTCGTTCTCGTGCCGGAACGCCAGCTCGCGCTTCTCACGGCCGGTGTCCGGGGTGCCGGAGGCGGCCGACGGCATCACCTGGAAGGTCTGCCGGTCGCCCATCCAGGGGCTCGGCTCGTGGCTCGCGCTGAACGCCTGGATCGTCGGCAGGTTGTCCGCGTTGTTGCCGCGCGCGTAGTCGTACAGCCAGCTCAGCGAACCGGCGTTGGTGACCGGGGTCCAGAAGTTGAACCCGTGCGGCACGGCCGTCGCGGGGAAGTTGTTGCCGCGCGAGAACCCGCCGCTGGAGTTGGTGCCCCGGGTCGTCACCGCGTAGTCGGAGAGATGGGCCTTCGGCCGCTCGGGCTTCACCGGCTTCAGCGACACGTCGTCCAGCCAGCCGCGGAACTTGGTCCGGCCCTTGGGGGAGTCGTACGCGACCAGGATCCGGTCGACGGTCTTGCCGGCGGCCACCGAGCCGATCCGGGAGACCACGTTGTTCCACTGGTTGACGTAGAGGATCTTCGACGCGCCCTGTCCCTGCGGGGTGAGCGGGAACCCGTGCTGGTCGGTGGCGCGCAGGTCGCTCAGATGGGTGCCGTCGGTGAAGGCGAGGTCGACGGAGACGTTGGTGGAGTCGTAGTCGAGGTCGCCGTCCGCCATCGAGGGGAAGACGCGGTACGACAGTTCGGTGTTCCGGTCGACCCTCGTGTTGACGTCGAACACCTTGTTGTACGAGTACGCCCGTCCGTCGGCGGTGTGCCGGCCGGCGTAGCGCAGGGCGCGCTTCCCGGTGAACCCGGCGCCCGCCTTGGCCGTCGGCGAGCCGGTGGGGCCGCGGTCGACCAGCGAGAGCATGTCCTGCGGGACGGGCGCCTCGTCGTCGCCGGTGGAGAACTGGACGTCGGCGAGCTGGACTATGCCGCCGCTGCCGTTCTTGGTGATCTCCAGCCGGAAGTGCCGGTACTCGGCGACGGCGGAGGCGTCGATGTCGTAGATCCTGGTCTGGAAGCGCTGCGCGAAGGTCTCGCCCGACCGGGTGTCGAGGGTCTTCCAGTCCTCGCCGTCGGTGGATCCCTTGAGGGTCCAGTCCCTCGGGTCGCGCTCGGCGGCGTCGTTGGCGGACGTGAGGGCGTAACGGACCGCCTCGACGGGGGCGTCCAGGTCGAACTCCACCCAGCCGGTGGACTCGAAGGCCAGCCACTTGCTGCTCGGCTCACCGTCGACGAGGTTCTCCTTCACCTCCCCGCCGCCGGTGTTCTCCGCGCTGGCGCGGACGTCCGTGACATGGTCGGTGACATTGCCCGGAATGCCGGAGCTGTAACCGCCGTCCACGCCCGAGGCGCGCTTCTCGCCGCCCCCCGTGGTGTCGACGGTGTTCAGCCAGTCCGGGGCGGGCTCCCCGGATTCGAACGACGACGCGAACTCACGGTCCGCCTTCGGCGGCGCCTGGGGCAGCGCCACCGCGACGCCCTGTGAGCCCGCGGCCAAAGCGAAGGCGGTCGCCGCGACGACCGCCGTTCCCCATCTGTGCCGAACCCTGTTGTGCATGAGTGAGGACCCTCCCTGCGCCGGACAACGTTGTCAATGAGATGCGCAAGGTCTAGTAGTGCGTCAAGTGGCCGGTGGTGTCAAGGGGGTTGAATGCGGAATTCCAGTCCAACGGCAATGATTCCTCCGTCGGGGAACGCGCCGGAGGCCGGTATTTCCGCGAGGTCTCAACTCGGAAAAGACCAGAGGTGAACCTTGCGTTCGATCTTGATCCGTCGGCGGGAAGTGGACTATACCTGTCGGCACTCCGGGGTGTCTTCACCGCACCCGACCCTGTACGGCCGCACTTCCTGCACGACCCAGCTTGACCGAACGCGGTGCCGGGGAGGATCCGGTTCACCGCCTGAGTCCTGGAGAAGGCGAGGACTTGAGCATGGGATCCACTTCCGCCGAGAACAACGGCACCGGTTCCACCGGGAACAACGGCACGACCGGTGTGGGGCGCCGCGCACTGATCAGGCGGTCCGCCGCGCTCGGCCTGGTCTCCGTACCGGCGATGAGCTTCCTGTCCGCGTGTGCCAGCGGGGGCGGTGAAGAACAGGAGAAGGCCGAATCGGGCGAGAAGACCGAGAAGAACCCGCTCGCGGTCAACGACACCGCGCAGATGGAATTCGTCCTGTTCGACGGCGGCTTCGGCAAGGAGTACGCCGAGGACGCGGTGAAGGTCTACGAGACGAACTTCCCCAAGGCGAAGGTCAAGTTCTCCGCCACCCAGAAGATCCAGTCGACCCTGCAGCCGAGGTTCAACCAGGGCAATCCGCCCGACCTCATCGACAACTCCGGCGCCGAGCAGATGGACATGGGTGTCCTGGTCGGCAAGAAGCAGCTCGCCGACCTCACCCCGCTGCTGGACGCCCCCTCGTACGACGACCCGAGCAAGAAGGTCCGGGACACGCTGCGCCCCGGCATCGTGGAGATGGGCCAGTTCGACGGCGACCCGGTCTGGATCATGTACTACGCCTACACGGTCTACGGCGTCTGGTACTCGCAGAAGGCCCTGGACTCGCTCGACGAGCAGTACCCGGAAACCTGGGACCAGATGCTCGCGGTCTGCGAGAAGGCCAAGAAGAAGGGCATGGCGGGCTGGACGTACGCGGGCAAGTACCCCTACTACGTCCCGTTCTCGCTCTACCCGATGATTGGCAAGGTCGGCGGCCGGGAAGTCCTCGACGCCATCGACAACCTGGAGCCGGGCGCCTGGAAGCACCCCGCCGTCAAGGCCTGCTTCGAGGCCTACTACGAGCTCTACAGGAAGGGCTACATCCTCAGGGGCACCCCGGGTCTGGACCACATCCAGTCGCAGACCGCCTGGGCGCAGGGCAAGGCGCTGTTCCTCCCGAACGGCTCCTGGGTGGAGAACGAGTCCGCGAAGGTCATCCCCGCCGACTTCGACCTCGCGGTCTCGGCGCCCACGGGAATCGACTCCTCCGACAAGCTGCCCTTCGGCACCATCTGGGCCTCCGGCGGTGAGCCGTTCATCGTGCCGGCCAAGGCGAAGAACGGCGCGGGCGGCATGGAACAGCTGCGCATCATGCTGAGCGAGGCGTCCTCCAAGAACTTCACCAGCAAGGTGAAGTCCCTGACCGCGTTCAACGGCGGCACCGACGGCATCGAGCTCACCCCGGGCCTGAAGTCCGGCGTCGCGGCGCTGGACAAGGCCGGCGGGAACGTCGTGAACCCGCGCCTGCAGGACTGGTACGTGCAGCTCCAGAAGGAGAAGATCGGTGTGTCCGGGCTCGGCGAGATGATGGCGGGCCGCATCACCCCCGCCGAGGCCATCAAGAAGATCCAGGGCTATGCCGACGAGGCGGCCAAGGACTCGTCGATCAAGCACTACAAGCACCAGTGAGGATCCGTCACCAGGGCCTGTCCGGCGCGCACGCACCGGGCCGGCCCTGGCGGCACCCGCGCGCAGATCGGGGTCGGTAGCAATGCAGCACGGCAAGTACCGGTTCATCGTGGGGTTCCTGACGGTTCCCCTGGGGCTGTACGCGCTCTTCGTCATCTGGCCGTTCATCCAGTCGATCTACTACTCCTTCACGGACTGGACCGGTCTGAGTCCCGACTTCTCCATGGTCGGCTTCGACAACTACGAACGGATGCTGGACGACGACATCTTCTGGAAGTCGCTGCAGCACAGCCTGTTGTTCGCCCTGCTGCTGCCGGTGGTGACGATCGGCCTGGCCCTGTTCCTCTCCTTCATGATCAACGTGGGCGGCCGGCGGCGCCGCGGCGGCCCGGTGATCTCCGGGGTCCGCGGCTCCGCGTTCTACAAGATCGTCTACTTCTTCCCGCAGGTGCTCTCGATCGCCATCGTCGCCCTGATGTTCGCGTTCGCGTACAACCCGGACAGCGGTGCGATCAACTCGGTGCTGCGGGCGGTCGGGCTCGACGACGTCCAGCCGCTGTGGCTGGGTGATCCGGACCTCGCCCTGTGGGCCGTGATGGGGGTGCTCGTCTGGTCCACGGTCGGATTCTTCGTGGTCCTGTTCTCCGCGGGTATGGCGTCCATCCCGGCGGATCTGTACGAGGCCGCGCTGCTCGACGGCGCCAACCGCGTGACCACCTTCTTCCGCGTCACGCTGCCGCTGCTGTGGGACACCGTGCAGTCCGGCTGGGTGTACATGGGCATCCTCGCCCTGGGCGCCGAGTCGTTCGCAGTCGTACAGATCATGACGACCGGACCCGGCGGCCCCGACTACTCGACCACCGTCATGGTCCTGTACGTGTACCAGAAGGCGTTCCGTGACGGTCAGGCCGCCTACGCCACCACCATCGGTGTCGCCCTCCTCGTCGTCACGCTGGCTTTCGCCGCCGTCGTGATGAAGCTGGGGCGGCGCGAGCGGCTGGAGTACTGATGAAGACGACCGAGCCCCCCGCCCCCGTACCGGCCGAGTCCGGTGTCACCGTCACCAAGGCGGGCATTCCGGGCGGCGAGCCCGTGCGGGAGAAGAAAGAGGGCACCGTCCTCAATGTCTTCTCGCACGGAATTCTCGTGGTCTGGGCGATCATGGTCGTCATGCCGCTGGTGTGGGCGGTGATGACGTCCTTCAAGGACGACGCCTCCATCTTCGGCTCGCCCTGGTCGCTGCCGGACACACTGCACTTCGACAACTGGTCGCGGGCCTGGAGCCAGGCCCATATGAGTGACTACTTCCTGAACACCATTCTGGTGGTCGGCGGCTCACTCGTCGGCACGCTCGTGCTGGGTTCGATGGCGGCCTATGTGCTGGCCCGCTTCGATTTCCCGGGCAACCGCTTCATCTATTACCTGTTCATCGGCGGCATGAGCTTTCCGGTCATGCTCGCCCTGGTCCCGTTGTTCTACGTCGTCAACAACATGGGACTGCTGAACACGATCCACGGGTTGATCCTGGTCTACATCGCGTACTCACTGCCCTTCACGGTGTTCTTCCTGACCGCGTTCTTCCGGACGCTGCCCAGTTCCGTGGCGGAGGCCGCGTTCGTGGACGGGGCCTCGCACACCAGGACGTTCTTCCAGATCATGCTTCCGATGGCCAAGCCCGGTCTGATCAGTGTGGGCATTTTCAACTTCCTGGGGCAGTGGAACCAGTACATGCTGCCCACCGTGCTCAACACGGACGAGGACAAGCACGTCCTCACCCAGGGCCTGGTGCAGCTGGCCGTCAGCCAGGGTTACAAGGGCGACTGGTCCGGACTGTTCGCCGGCCTCGTCATGGCGATGCTGCCCGTGCTCGCCGCGTACATCGTCTTCCAGCGTCAGGTGGTGCAGGGCCTCACCGCGGGGGCCCTGAAGTAACGCACCGGAACCGCTTCCGCACGCGCCGCTCCCGCCCCTGGGAGCGGCGCGTGTCCCTGTGTCCGTGCATCCGGAAACGGTTCAACCTCTTGACGGGAGGTGACCCGAACGGCTCATCTTAGAGTTCACTAGTTGGACATGAGAGGGGCCTCACCGAAGCGGCCCCCGCGCGCAGGAGGTCGTCGTGGAGACTCCGGGGTCGCAGTCGTCGCTGCACCGAGCCAACCTGGAGCGGGTCGTCCGGGCAGTACGTCTTGCGGGTTCCCTCACCCAGGCCGAGATCGCGAGGACGACCGGCCTGTCCGCGGCCACGGTCTCCAACATCGTCAGGGAACTGAAGGACGGCGGAACGGTCGAGGTCACACCCACCTCGGCGGGCGGGCGCCGGGCACGCAGCGTCTCACTGAGCGGGGACGCCGGCATCGTGATCGGGGTCGACTTCGGTCACACCCATCTGCGGGTCGCGGTCGGGAACCTCGCCCATCAGGTGCTGGCCGAGGAGTCCGAGCCGCTGGACGTGGACGCCTCCGCGGCGCAGGGCTTCGACCGGGCGGAACAACTGGTCAAGCGGCTGATCGAGGCGACCGGAGTGGACCCGTCCAAGGTCGCCGGCGTGGGCCTCGGCGTACCGGGGCCGATCGACGTGGAGTCCGGGACCCTGGGCTCGACCGCGATCCTGCCCGGCTGGACCGGCACCAGGCCCGCCGAGGAGCTGCGGGGGCGGCTCGGCGTGCCGGTGCACGTGGACAACGACGCCAACCTCGGCGCCCTCGGCGAGATGGTCTGGGGCAGCGGCCGGGGCGTGCGCGACCTGGCGTACATCAAGGTCGCCAGCGGCGTCGGCGCCGGTCTGGTGATCGACGGCAAGATCTATCGCGGCCCGGGCGGCACCGCGGGCGAAATCGGACATATTACACTCGACGAGTCCGGCCCCGTCTGCCGCTGCGGCAACCGCGGCTGCCTGGAGACCTTCACGGCCGCGCGCTATGTGCTCCCGCTGCTCCAGCCCGGTCACGGTACCGACCTCACGATGGAGGGCGTCGTGCGGCTGGCGCGGGACGGGGACCCCGGCTGCCGTCGGGTGATCGCCGACGTCGGCCGCCACATCGGCAGTGGAGTCGCCAATCTCTGCAACCTGCTGAACCCGAGCCGGGTGGTCCTCGGCGGTGATCTCGCCGAGGCCGGTGAGCTGGTGCTCGGGCCGATCCGGGAGTCCGTCGGCCGCTATGCGATCCCCAGTGCGGCGCGTCAACTGTCCGTTCTCCCCGGGGCACTTGGGGGTCGTGCGGAGGTGCTCGGAGCGCTCGCCCTCGCACTGAGCGAGATGGGCGATTCGACCCTTTTGGACGGCACCGCGACCGGGTCGCTCACCGTGGCGACACCTGCCTTCACTTAGAGAACGGATGGCACCGTTGCCATCTCGTTAAGGATTTACTTCTTGACGTCGCACGTGTGGCCGAGTTGACTTCCAGCCACCTCGGCCGCAACGACGCGGCCTCGTCAGGGAGGTTTGTAGAAGTGAACACGCGTATGCGTCGTGCTGCCTTTGCCGTCGCCGCCGGTGCGATGGCCATCTCGCTCGCCGCTTGTGGCAGCGCCGCCGAGTCGGGCGACAAGAAGGACTCCGGTGACTCCGCCGCCAAGGGCGATGACATCAAGGTCGGCCTGCTCCTGCCGGAGAACCAGACCGCGCGGTACGAGAAGCTCGACAAGCCCTTGATCGAGAAGAAGGTCAAGGAGCTCACGAACAACAAGGGCGAGGTCGTCTACGCCAACGCCAAGCAGGACGCCAGCCTGCAGAACCAGCAGGTCGACACGATGATCACCAACAAGGTGGACGTGCTCATCGTGGACGCGGTGGACGCCAAGGCCATCGCCGGCTCGGTGAAGAAGGCCAAGGACGCCGGCATCCCGGTCGTCGCCTACGACCGCCTCGCCGAGGGCCCGATCGACGCCTACACCTCGTTCGACAACGTGACCGTCGGCAAGACCCAGGGCGAGGCCCTGCTCGAGGCGCTCGGCGACAAGGCCAAGGACGGCCAGATCGTCATGATGAACGGCTCCTCCACCGACCCGAACGCCGCCATGTTCAAGCAGGGCGCGCACTCCGTCCTCGACGGCAAGGTGAAGGTCGGCCGCGAGTACGACACCAAGGAGTGGAAGCCGGAGAACGCCAACGCCAACATGGAGGGCGCCATCTCCGCCCTCGGCAAGGACAAGATCGTCGGCGTCTACTCCGCCAACGACGGCATGGCGGGCGGCATCATCACCGCCCTCAAGGCCGCGGGCCTGAAGGACGTCCCCGTCACCGGCCAGGACGCCGAGCTCGCGGGTGTGCAGCGCATCGTCACCGGTGAGCAGTACATGAGCGTCTACAAGCCGTACCCGCAGGAGGCCGACGTGGCCGCGGAGATGGCCGTGCTGCTGGCCCAGGGCAAGTCGCTCGACTCCCTCGCCAAGGAGAAGGTCGACAGCCCCACCACCAAGGCCGTCCCGTCCGTGATCGTCCCGGTCGTCTCGCTGACCCAGGACAACATCAACGACACCGTGATCAAGGACGGCATCTACACCGTCCAGGAGATCTGCACGGACAAGTACAAGGCCGCCTGCGACAAGATCGGCCTCAAGTAAGCAGTCCCCAACTCCCGTGATGCCTCGGGGAGTCCGTGACCCGGACTCCCCGCACGGGACCGACTGCCACACGCTCCGCCGGCGCCCCGCACACATCAGCCCCGCAAGCTACGCGGGGCGCCGGACGGAACACCCCCCCTCAGAAACTTCTGCACAACCTCCCGCCGGGTCAGGCGGCGAAGGAGATGGTTCACGTGTCCGCTACGCCCGTGCTGGCGTTGCGCGGGGTCTCCAAGCGTTTCGGTGCCGTCCAGGCGCTCACCGACGTAGAGCTTGAGGTCCACGCCGGTGAGGTGGTCGCCCTGGTGGGCGACAACGGCGCCGGAAAGTCCACGCTGGTCAAGACGATCGCCGGCGTGCATCCCATCGATGAGGGATCCATCGAGTGGGACGGCAAGGCCGTCCAGATCAGCAAGCCGCACGACGCCCAGAACCTGGGCATCGCGACGGTCTACCAGGACCTCGCGCTGTGCGACAACATCGACGTCGTCGGCAACCTCTACCTGGGCCGGGAGATCCGCAGGCGCGGAGTCCTGGACGAGGTGGAGATGGAGCGCCGCTCCCGCGAGCTCCTCGACACCCTGTCGATCCGCATCCCCAGCGTCCGCATCCCGATCGCCTCCCTCTCCGGCGGTCAGCGCCAGGTCGTGGCCATCGCCCGGTCCATGCTCGGCGAGCCCAAGCTGGTGATCCTGGACGAGCCCACCGCCGCCCTCGGCGTCGAGCAGACCGCGCAGGTCCTCGACCTGGTCGAGCGGCTGCGCGAGCGCGGCCACGCCGTCATCCTCATCAGCCACAACATGGCCGATGTGAAGGCCGTGGCGGACAAGGTCGCCGTCCTGCGCCTCGGGCGCAACAACGGCGTCTTCGAGGTCAAGTCGACCTCGCAGGAAGAGATCATCTCCGCCATCACGGGCGCCACGGACAACGCCGTGACCCGTCGTGCGGCGCGCACCAATGGGGAGATCAAGAAGTGAGCACCGAAAAGACCTCCACCCCCACCGAGGACCACGCCGTCGAGAACCCCGAGGCGGCCACCGCGGCCGTCGCCGCGGTCGACCCCCGGCTGCTGGTGCGCGAACAGGGCTTCGCGGGTTACCTCAACGAGTTCAAGCGGAAGATGAAGGCCGGTGACCTCGGCTCCATCCCCGTCGTGGTCGGCCTGCTGATCATCTGGGCGATCTTCACCAGCCTGAACTCCAACTTCCTCACCGCCGGCAACTTCTCCGACATGTCCGTCGCCATGGTCGGCACGGGCATGATCGCCGTCGGCATCGTCTTCGTCCTGCTGCTCGGCGAGATCGACCTGTCGGTCGGCTCGGTCAGCGGTGTCGCGGGCGCGGCCTTCGCGGTCATGAACGTCACGCACGGGATGAACGAGGTGCTGGCCCTGGTGCTGGCGATCCTCACCGGCACGGTGGCCGGCGCCATCCACGGCGTCATCTTCGCCCGCATCGGCGTCCCGGCCTTCGCCGTGACGCTGGCCGGACTGCTGTTCTGGCAGGGCTTCATGCTGCAGATCCTCGGCGACAACGGCACCATCAACCTCGACTCCGAGGGCCTGGTCGTCAAGCTGACCAGCTACTACTTCTCGGACGTGGCCGCCGCCTACGGCCTGGCGCTCGTCGTGACCGTGGGCTACTTCGTCACCGCGTTCTTCGACAACCGGCGCCGCGAGGCCGCCGGTGTGCCCTCCCGCCCGCTGAACGAGCTCATCGTGCGGACCGTACTGCTCGCGATCCTGGCCTTCGCCGCCGCGATCGTCTTCAACCAGTACAAGGGCCTGCCGCTGGCCGTGGTGATCTTCCTGGCGTTCCTGGTGCTCACGGACTTCGTGCTGCGCCGCACCGCGTACGGCCGCAAGGTCTTCGCGCTCGGCGGCAGCGTCGAGGCGTCCCGCCGTGCCGGTATCAACGTCGAGATGGTCCGCATCTCGGTCTTCGCGATCGCCGGCACGTTCGCCGCGATCGGCGGCCTGTTCGTCGCGTCGAAGATCGCCTCCGCCAACCAGGGCGCGGGTACCGGTGAGTTCCTGATGAACGTCATCGCCGCGGCGGTCATCGGTGGTACGTCGCTCTTCGGCGGTCGTGGCCGTACGTGGGACGCGCTGCTCGGTGTGATGGTGATCATCTCGATCACGTACGGGCTGGCGCTGGAGGGCATCGCCTCGCCGGTCCAGTACATGATCACCGGTGGTGTGCTGCTGGCTACCGTCGTCATCGACGCGGTCACTCGTAAGACGCAGAAGACGGCTGGGCGCGCCTAGTGTTTCTGCTGCGGGTGCGCTGTGGCTTGTCGCGCAGTTCCCCGCGCCCCTGAAGTACGTTGCTGTTGCCCGGTGCCCTTTAGGCGCCGGGCAACAGTTCTGTGTTTATGGGTACTGCTGACCGGGTGATGTACGACGCACCGCCCGGAGTCGTTCCTGCCGGGCGGAACATTAGACTCGACCCGCCCGGCAACAGCTCGATCAGCTCTACTGCAAGGAGGCACGGGTGCCGCTGCTGACCCGCATCAGGGGACCGCGCGATCTGGACCGGCTCGGCCTGGAGGAGCTCGACCGGCTGGCCGGGGAGATCCGGACCTTCCTCGTCGACGCGGTCTCCAAGACCGGCGGCCACCTCGGCCCCAACCTCGGTGTGGTGGAGCTCACCATCGCCCTGCACCGGGTCTTCGAGTCCCCCAAGGACAAGGTGCTCTGGGACACCGGCCACCAGTCCTACGTCCACAAGCTGCTGACCGGCAGGCAGGACTTCTCCAAGCTGAAGATGAAGGGCGGCCTGTCCGGCTACCCCTCGCAGGCCGAGTCCGAGCACGACGTCATCGAGAACAGCCACGCCTCCACCGTCCTCGGCTGGGCCGACGGCATCGCCAAGGCCAACCAGATCAAGAAGCGCGACAGCCACGTCGTCGCGGTCATCGGCGACGGCGCGCTGACCGGCGGCATGGCCTGGGAGGCGCTGAACAACATCGCCGACGCCAAGGACCGCCCGCTCGTCATCGTCGTCAACGACAACGAGCGCTCCTACTCGCCCACCATCGGCGGCCTCGCCAACCACCTCGCGACCCTGCGCACCACCGACGGCTACGAGCGCTTCCTGACCCGCACCAAGGACCTCCTGGAGCGCACCCCGGTCGTCGGCAAACCCCTCTTCGACACGCTGCACGGCGCCAAGAAGGGCCTGAAGGACTTCATCGCCCCGCAGGGCATGTTCGAGGACCTCGGCCTGAAGTACGTCGGACCCATCGACGGCCACGACATCGAGGCCCTGGAGTCCGCCCTGGCCCGCGCCAAGCGGTTCGGCGGCCCGGTGATCGTGCACTGCCTCACGGAGAAGGGCCGCGGCTACCAGCCCGCCCTCCAGGACGAGGCCGACCGCTTCCACGCCGTCGGCAGGATCCACCCCGACACGGGCCTGCCGATCGCCAGCTCCGGCGCCGACTGGACGAGTGTCTTCGGCGAGGAGATGGTCAAGCTCGGCGAGGAGCGCGAGGACGTCGTCGCCATCACCGCGGCCATGCTCCAGCCGGTCGGCCTCGACAAGTTCGCCAAGCGCTTCCCCGACCGGGTCTACGACGTCGGCATCGCCGAGCAGCACGGCGCCGTCTCCGCGGCCGGCCTCGCCCACGCCGGGGTGCACCCCGTCTTCGCCGTGTACGCCACCTTCCTCAACCGCGCCTTCGACCAGGTGCTCATGGACGTGGCCCTGCACAAGTGCGGCGTGACGTTCGTGCTCGACCGGGCCGGTGTCACCGGCACCGACGGCGCCTCCCACAACGGCATGTGGGACATGTCGATCCTCCAGGTCGTCCCCGGGCTGCGGCTCGCCGCCCCGCGCGACGCCGACCAGGTGCGCGCCCAGCTCCGCGAGGCCGTCGCCGTGGAGGACGCCCCCACCGTGGTGCGCTTCTCCAAGGGCGCCGTCGGCCCCGCCGTGCCCGCCGTGGGCCGCGTCGGCGGCATGGACGTCCTGCGCGAGCCCGGCACCGACGCCCCCGACGTGCTGCTGGTCTCCGTGGGCGCCCTCGCGCCGATGTGCCTGGAGATCGCCGCCCTGCTCGACCGGCAGGGCATCTCCACCACCGTCGTCGACCCGCGCTGGGTCAAGCCCGTCGACGAGGCCATGGCCCCGCTCGCCGAGAAGCACCGCGTGGTCGTCACCGTCGAGGACAACTCGCGCGTCGGCGGCGTCGGCTCCGCGGTCGCCCAGGCCCTGCGCGACGCCGGCGTGGACGTACCGCTGCGCGACTTCGGCATCCCGCCGCGCTTCCTCGACCACGCCTCGCGCGCCGAGGTCATGGCCGAGATCGGACTGACCGCCCCCGACATCGCCCGCCAGGTCACCGGCCTGGTGGCGAAGCTCGACGGCAGGTACGAGCGGTCCGCCGCCGACGCGGTCGGCTCGGTGGAGCCGGCCCGCGACTGACCCACGCCTCACGCGTCGCCCGGACGGGCCGCCCGTGCCACTGTGAAGAGTGGCGCGCGCGGCCCGTCTGCGTGAAAGCGCCCGCGCCGGGGCATACGAGCTACGCCCCCTCTCGATCATGTCGAGGACGACAAGCGTGGGAGGTACCCGTGACAAGCCCGCTCTTCCGGACGAAGAAGGTGGAGCAGTCCATCCGCGACACCGAGGAACCCGAGCACGCGCTCAAGAAGTCCCTCTCCGCGCTGGACCTGACCGTCTTCGGCGTCGGTGTCATCATCGGCACCGGCATCTTCGTCCTCACCGGTACGGTCGCCAAGGACAACGCCGGGCCGGCCACGGCCCTGGCCTTCGTCGTGGCCGGTGTCGTCTGCGCGCTCGCCGCGCTCTGCTACGCCGAGTTCGCCTCCACCGTCCCGGTGGCGGGCTCCGCCTACACGTTCTCGTACGCCTCCCTGGGTGAGCTGCCGGCCTGGATCATCGGCTGGGACCTGGTCCTGGAGTTCGCGCTCGGCACGGCGGTGGTGGCCGTCGGCTGGTCGGGCTACATCCAGTCGCTCATGGCCAACGCGGGCTGGGAGATGCCCGCGGCGCTGGGCAGCCGCGAGGGCTCCGACGTCTTCGGGTTCGACATCCTCGCCGCCGCCCTGGTGCTGGTGCTCACCGGCATCCTCGTCCTCGGCATGAAGCTGTCCGCCCGCGTCACCTCGGTCGTCGTCGCCATCAAGGTGACCGTGGTCCTCGTGGTGATCATCGCGGGTGCCTTCTTCATCACCGCCGACAACTACGACCCGTTCATCCCGGACTCCAAGCCCGTGCCCGCCGGCCAGAGCCTCGACGCCCCGCTCATCCAGCTCATGTTCGGCTGGGCCCCGGCCAACTTCGGCGTGATGGGCATCTTCACCGCCGCCTCGGTGGTGTTCTTCGCCTTCATCGGCTTCGACATCGTCGCCACGGCCGCCGAGGAGACCAAGAACCCGCAGCGCGACATGCCCCGCGGCATCCTCGGCTCCCTCTTCATCTGCACCACGCTGTACGTGCTGGTGTCGATCGTCGTCACCGGTATGCAGAACTACCGGGAGCTGTCCGTGGACGCCCCGCTGGCCGACGCCTTCAAGGCCACCGGGCATCCCTGGTTCGCGGGCTTCATCAGCTTCGGCGCCGCCGTCGGCCTGACGACCGTCTGCATGATCCTGCTGCTCGGCCAGACCCGGGTCTTCTTCGCGATGAGCCGCGACGGACTGCTGCCCCGGTTCTTCTCCCGGGTCCACCCCCGGTTCAGGACCCCGCACCGGCCGACCATCCTGCTCGGCGTCCTCATCGCGGTCCTCGCCGGCTTCACCCCGCTGAACGAGCTCGCCGCGCTGGTGAACATCGGCACCCTGTTCGCCTTCGTCATCGTCGCGATCGGCGTGATCGTCCTCCGCAGGACCCGGCCCGACCTGCACCGCTCGTTCCGCACCCCCTGGGTGCCGGTCCTGCCGATCGTGTCGGTCGCCGCGTCCCTGTGGCTGATGCTGAACCTGCCCGCCGAGACCTGGGTCCGCTTCGGCATCTGGATGGCGATCGGCGTCGTCGTCTACTTCCTCTACAGCCGCGGCCACAGCCGCCTGGCCCCGGGCCACGACGAGGAACCGGCCGCCACCCCGCCCGCCCCACCGTCCCGCTGAACCGGCACGGGCCCGCCGTCAGGCTTTGGCCAGAACGAGGACGACGTTGTGCCCGCCGAAGCCGAAGGAGTGACTGACGGCGGTACGGACGTCCTGTCGGCGGGGCTCCTCGGTCACGCAGTCGATGTCGAACCCCGGTGCCGGGGTGTCCAGGTTCGCGACCGGCGGCACCGTGCCGTGCTGAAGGGTGAGCACGGTCAGCGCCGCCTCGACGGCACCCGCCGCACCCAGGCTGTGGCCGAGTACGCCCTTGGGCGCGGTGACGCTGGGACGGTGCGGCAGCACCCGGGTGATCAGGGCCGCCTCGGCGGCGTCGCCCAGCGGAGTGGAGGTGCCGTGGGCGTTGACGTGGTCGACGTCGCGCGGAGACAGGCCCGCGTCCGCCAGGGCGGTGCGCAGCGCCGCCTCCGCACCCCTGGCGTCCGGGGCGGGCGCGGTGGGGTGGTGGGCGTCCGAGGTGCTGCCGCAGCCCACCAGCCGGGCACGGACGCGCGCACCGCGGGCGGCCGCGTCCCCGGTCCGTTCCAGTACGACGACGCCCGCGCCTTCCGCCAGGACGAAGCCGTCACGGTCGGCGGCGAAGGGCCGGGACGCGCCGGTGGGCTCGCCGGTGCGCCGGGACAGGGTGCCCGCACGCCAGAAGCCGGCGACCGTCAGCGGGGTGACGGCGGCTTCGGTGGCCCCGGCCACCGCGACGTCGCACCGGCCGGAGACCAGGAGGTCGCGGGCCACGGCGACCGCGGTGGCACCCGAGGCGCAGGCGGTGGCCGGGGCGAGGCCGGGGCCGCGGGCCCCGAGATCGATGGAGACCTCTCCGGCCGCCATGTTCGGGATGATCTGGGGGACGGTGAGCGCGGAGACCATGTCGGCGCCCAGTTCCCGCAGGCGCCCGGCCTGTTCCTCGCGTTCCGCGCCCGCCCCCATCCCGCAGCCGATGACGACGGCGACCCGCTCGCCGTCCCACGTCCGGGGATCGAGGCCGGCGTCGTGCACCGCCTCACGGGCGGCGAGTACCGCCAGTACGGCGTTGCGTGACATGCGCCAGGCGGTGCGCCCGACGCGCCGGTCCAGGGCGTCGCGCGACAGGGGGACGCGGCAGGAGAAGTCCACGGGCAGGCCGGCCGGCGCCGGGTCGCGGGACGCGGTGCCCGCCCCGCGGCAGACCCCGTCCCAGGTGGCGTCGGCGTCCTCTCCGGCGGGGGTGACCAGGCCGAGACCGGTGACGGCGACGGGATCGGTCACGACGGTGCCGCCGTGCTCGTGCCGTCCGCGAGCAGCGCGTCCAGGTGGTCGACGACCTGCGCGAGGGTCGTGTCGCGGGAGAGGTCCTCGTTGCTGATCCGCACCCCGAAGCGTTCGTGGAGGATGAGCACCAGCTCCGTCAGGGCCAGGGAGTCCAGGTCCAGTCGCTCCAGTGTGCGCTGGGGCCGGATCTCGTCCTCCGGGACCCGGAAGGCGCCGGTCAGGATGGAGCGGACGGCGTCGTAGGTGTCCGGCACGGGGTTTCCTCGCTGTCGTTCGGGGCGGACAGGGTGAGCCGGGTGAGCTCCGCGATACCGGCGTCGAATCCGACCGGCGGCTCGAAGCCCAGGTCGCGGCGGGCGGCGGTGAGGTCGAACCAGTGCGGATGCAGCAGTTCCGCGACCAGGAAGCGGCTCAGGGCGTGGGTGCGGGGACTGCGGACCGCGCGCAGCAGCGTGTCGCCGACCGCGGCGCCGGCGGTGGCGAGCCGGGGCGGTACGGCGCACCAGCGGGCGTCGATACCGGCGGCCCGCAGGAAGTGCCGGGTGAGCTCGCGCAGGGGGCGCGGGTCGTCCTGGCCGATGAAGTAGGCGCGGCCGCCCGCCGTGTCCGGTGACCGCCGCAGCCGGTCCAGGGCGAGCAGATGGGCGTGGGCGGCGGTCCGGACGTGGGTGGTGTCGACGAGGTTGCCGCCGTCGCCGGGCATCAGCAGACGGCCGGCCCGCACGGCACGCGCCAGGGCGGGTACGAAATGGGGGTCGCCCGGCCCCCAGATGACGTGCGGGCGCAGCGAGACGGTGGCCAGCTCCGGACCGTGCGCGGTCAGCACCAGGGCCTCGGCGCGGGCCTTGGTCGCGGGGTAGGCGGCCAGGTGGCGGGGGACGGGGGGAAGGCTCTCGGTGACGCCTTCCACACCACCGGGCCGGAAGACGACACTGGCGGTCGAGGTGTGGAGGAGCGTGCGCACACGATGGGCGCGGCACTGCTCGATCACATGGCGGGTGCCGACGACATTGGTGACCCAGTAGGGCCGCGGCGGGCCGCTGACACCGGCCAGCGCGGCGTTGTGGACGACGGCGTCGCACCCGGCGACGGCACGCGAGACCGCGGCGGCGTCGGCGAGGTCCCCCAGGTGCTGGTGGACGCCCAGCCGCTCCAGCGCGCCGCTGGGGCGGCGGCCCAGGGAGGAGACGACGTCGCCCCGTGCGCTCAGTTGCCGGCAGATCTCCAGACCGAGGAAGCCGCTCCCGCCGGTGACCAGTACCTTCATCGGACCCTCCCGCGCAGGCGCTTCGCGGCCCAGCCGGCCAGCCGCATGCGGTCGATCTTGGAGTTGTGCCGGGGGTCGGTGGGAAAACCGGGACGGATCAGCAGGGCGCCGACGCGGTGCCCGTCCGGATGGTCCTTCAGGACGGCGCGCACGGCCGCCAGGGCGGCGGCACGCGGGGTGGACGGCAGGGGCTCCACGCACAGCACGGGCAGTTGGCACACGGCCGTGCCGACCCCGACCAGGGCGGTGCGCCGGATGCCGGGGGCGGTGTCCGCCGCGGCCTCGATGTCCTCGGTGGTCAGGGTGAAGCCGGTGCCGGTGACCAGGTGGGCCTTGCGGCCGAGGAACCACAGCCGGCCCTCGTCGTCGAGCCGGCCGAGGTCCCCGGTGCGGTGCAGCACACCGTGGCCGGTGTCGCTCTTGGCGGCGGCGTCGGCGTCGGGGCGCGCGTGGTAGGCGGGGCTGACGGTGGGGCCGGTGACGGCGATCTCGCCGAGCCCGGTGGCGTCGGCGTCCAGGATCCGGGCGCGGACGCCGGGCAGCGGCCGGCCCAGACAGGTGCCCGCGTGCCCGGCGGGCGGCGCGGTGCGCGAGGCCCGTAGCTCGTGGTCGTGGATCGCGGAGACGGGCAGGCACTCCGTGGCACCGTAGACGCTGAGGATCTCGGCGTCGTCCGGCACGGCCCCGCGCAGGGCGTCGGCGAGGCGGACGCGCAGCGGGGCGCCGAAGGACAGGACCTGCCGGACCGAGGGCAGGGTGACGCCGTGGCGGGCGCAGTGACGGGCGATCAGGGTGAGCACGGCGGGTGACGCCAGGACGATGCTCGCCCGGTGTTCCAGGATCGGCCCGACGAGTTCCTCCGGCGCCGTGCGGGCCGGGGCCAGGTGGTTCACCGCCGGGACGACGGTGGTCACGCCGAGCAGCGGACCGAGCAGCGCGACCGGCAGGAACCCGGCGAGCAGTACGTCGTCGGGCCGGGGGGCCATCAGCGCGGTCAGCGCGTCGAGCTGCCCGGCCAGGGTGGTGTGGCGGTACTCCGCGCCCTTGGGCCGTCCGGTGGAGCCGGACGTGAAGGCGATGAGGGCCGGCTCGTCGCCGTCGGACTCCCGCACCCGCGGGGCCGGGGTGTCACCGGCCGGTGCGCGGGTGGCCAGCCGCCGTCCCAGGGGGAGCGGCGCGGGACCGGTGACCAGGGGGATCCGTACGTGGGGGCGGCCCCATCCCAGGGCCCGGCGCCCGAGGTGGGCCAGCGGCTCCCCGACGAAGACGTCCGGGGCGACGTCCCGCAGGCAGCGGCCGACCTCGGCGCGCGGTTCGATCAGCACGGGGACGGCGCCGAGGACACCGAGGGCGTACGAGACGGCGGTGAGGTCGTGGGCGTCGCGGGTCATCACGACGGCCTTGTGACCGGGCCGGACGCCCGCCTCGCGCAGGGCCTGCGCGAGGCGGTGGCAGCGCCGCACCAGCTCGCCGCGACCGGTCGTCCGGGAGGTTCCCTTACGGCATTCGACGAGGGCGACGGCGTCGGGTCCGTCGGTCAGGCGTGCGGCGATGCCGGGGACGGTGGCGGTCATGGTGCCTCCTGGAGGAAGTCACGGATGCGGTCGCCCAGTTCGGCGCCGGCGTCCTCCATCACGAAGTGCCCGGCGTCGGGGAAGCGGTGGACGACGGCGTGGGGATGGCGGCGGACCCACTCCTCCAGCAGGGCCGGGGTGAAGACGGGATCGCGCATGCCCCAGCCGATGAGCAGCGGCAGCTCCGACAGGCCGGCCCCGCCGCCGGGAGGTTCGAGCAGCCGCCACGCCGGGTCCGCGGGGCCGCGGGGGATCGCCCGGACGGCGTCGGTGACCGCCCGGCGCTCCGCGCGGCGGGCACAGGGCCGTAGATAGGCCCGGCGTTCGGCCGTGAGCAGCGGGCGGTGGACTCCGGCGCGCACGGCGACGCGGGCGAACGCGTTGGTGGCGTGGACGAGTTCGGCGACCGGCCGGTGGTCACGGATCCACCGCAGGTGGAACGGCAGCCGGAAGCCGTCCGGGAAGGGGAAGGCCACGGTGTTGCAGAAGGCCAGCCGGGCCACCACACCCGGGTTCCGCAGGGCCCAGGCGGCACCGAGCGGGCCGCCCCAGTCGTGCAGGACGAACGTCCAGCCCCGCTCGGGCAGCCCCTCGTCCCGCACCAGATGGCGGTAGAGGCCGTCCAGGCCCTCCAGTTGGGCCTCGTAGGGGTCCGGGACCCCGTCCGCCGGCCGCAGGTGCCGGGACAGTCCGAAACCCGGCAGGTCCGGTGCCAGGCAGCGGGCGTGCGGGGAGAGCCGGTGCAGCAGCCCCCGCCAGACGTAGCTCCACGACGGGTTGCCGTGCAGGAACAGCACCGGCTGCCCGGAGCCGAGATCGAGATAGTGCTGCCCGGTGACCGGCACGCGCCGCCAGTGCCGGGGCGCGGGGTAGCCCGGCATCAGCCGCTCCAGCGCGGCGGGATCCGGTACGGGGGCGAGGGCCGGGGTGTCCACGGCCCGGGCGGTCACCACCGTACGAGAGCCAGGCCGAAGCTGAAACCACTGGCCAGGCCGATCATCGCCACCAGGTCCCCGCTCTCGATGCGGTCGGCCTCCCGCGCCTTGACCAGTTGCAGGGGGAGGGAGGCCGCCGCGCAGTTCCCGTGCTCGGCCACCGCGGGCAGGCAGCGGTCCTCGGGGAGGGAGAACCAGTCGATCACCTCGCGGTACTGCGGCATGGCGATCTGGTGGAAGGCGATGAAGGCGTAGGCGCCGGAACGTGCCGCCTCGAGTCCCTCCCCGGCGGTGTCCAGGATCCGGGGGAGCACGTCGAGCGCGGCCCGGCGCAGGTCCCCGTTCAGCCGCAGGGTGGTGTGGTCGTCGTGGACGGAGAGGTGGTGCATGCTCCCCCCGCCGGACACGGTGCAGGCGTTCCAGGCGGCGGAGTTGCTGACGAACCGCTGGGCCAGGATGCCGGGATCGCCGTCACCCGCGGGGCCCGCGGTGAGCACCATCGCGGCGCCGGCGTCGGAGGCGGTGTAGCCGGGCAGGGCCCTCAGCAGGTCCTCCCGGCCGGGGAGGTGCCAGCGGGTGGCCAGGGTGGAGGGTTCACCGCAGGCGATGAGGACCGTGCGGCAGCGGCCGGTCTCGATGAACGAGGCGGCCACCTCCATGGCGTTGAGGAAGCTGTTGCAGGCGTTCTTGACGTCGAACACCGGGCACGTGGCGCCCAGTTTGGCGGCCACGAGATGGGACGTGGCGGGTTCGACCAGGTCCTGCGAGGTCGAGGCGAACAGCAGCAGGCCGATGTCGCCGATCTTCAGCCCCGACTCGTCGAGCGCCGCGCGGGCGGCCGTCACGGCGAGGTCGGAGGCGTCCTCGCCGTCCTCGTGCACATGGACGCCGCGCACCCCGGTGAGATCCTCCAGCAGGCCGGGCGGCGGAGCGTAGCCACCCGTCCCGGTGATCTTGACGCGGATCTCGTCCAAGGTCCGGTAGCGGGACGGAAGATGAGCGGAGACGGCGGCGATACGGGCACGGATGGCTTCGGGCACCGCGCCACCGTAGCCGCTGCCGCACCGGAATGACGTATACGTAATGATGTCCACTCCAACGAGTGATATGGGATGGATTTTCCCGCTCGTTGTCCCCTCCGGTCCGCTTCAATCCGCACGAGGGCCAGCAAACGGCGTGAAGGGGCGGGGACTTGGCGATGGAGCAGCTTGAACGGGCCGTGGCGGTGGTGGGCGTGGGTTGCCGGCTCCCCGGAGGCGTCACCGACCTGGACGGCCTGTGGTCCGTGCTGCGCGACGGACGGGACATGGTCGGCGAGATGCCCGCCGACCGGCTGCCCCGCGACCGTACGGTCGACCCGGGGACCGTGCGCCCCGGCCGCAGCTACACCGCCGCCGGCGGCTTCCTCGACGACGTCGCCTCGTTCGACGCCGCCTACTTCGGCATGTCCCCCGCGGAGGCCCGGCACATCGACCCCCAGCAGCGGCTGCTGCTGGAGATGACCGCCGAGGCACTGGACGACGCCGCCATCCCCGCCGAATCGCTGGCCGGATCGGACACCTGCGTGTACGTGGGCGTCTCGGACCCCGGCTACGGCGTGAACCTGTCGATGATGCAGGACCACACGAGCCCGCACACCATGCCCGGCGCCACCCTGTCCATCACGGCGAACCGGATGTCGTACGCCTTCGACCTGCGCGGGCCGAGCATGGCCGTCGACACGGCCTGTTCCTCCGCCCTGGTCGCCCTGGACCGGGCCTGCCGCACCCTGCGCGAGGGCACCGGCCGCGTCGCCCTGGCCGGCGGTGTCAACGTGCTGTCGAACCCCTACTCCTTCGCCGGATTCTCCTACGCGGGCATGCTGTCGCGGCGCGGGCACTGCGCGGCGTTCTCCGCCGACGCCGACGGATTCGTCCGCGCGGAGGGCGGCGCGGTGCTCGTCCTCAAGCGCCTCACGGACGCGGTGGCGGACGGCGACCGCGTCCACGCCGTACTGGCCGCCACCGGCAACAACACCGACGGCCGCAGTACCGGCATGATCGTCCCCAGCGCCGAGACGCAGGAGGCGCTGCTGCGCACGGTCTACGCGGAGGCCGGGATCGACGCCGACGACCTGGTCTACGTCGAGGCCCACGGCACCGGCACCCAGATCGGGGACCCGGCGGAGGCCGAGGCCATCGGCCGGGCACTGGGCCGGAACCGGCGCGGCGGCCCGTTGCCGATCGGCTCGGTGAAGTCGAACCTCGGCCACCTGGAGCCCGCCTCCGGGATGGCCGGCCTGCTCAAGGCGATCCTGGTGCTGCGCCACCGACTGGTGCCGGCGTCCCTGCACGCCCTTCCCCTCAACCCCCGGATCGACTTCGACGGCCTGGGACTGGCCCCCGCCGTCGAACCCGTCCCGCTGGAGGTGGGGGAGCGGGCCGCCGTGGGAGTGAGCGCCTTCGGTTTCGGCGGGGCCAACGCCCACGCCGTCGTCACCCCGCCGCCCCCCGCCGCCCGCCGGCCCGAGCCGCACCCGGTGCCGGACGGGCGCCCGCTGCCGCTGGTCGTCTCCGCACGGTCCCCCAAGGCGCTGAAGCGGATGACCGCCCGCATGGCGGAGCGACTGCGGGACACGGAGCCCGGCGAGTTCTACGACCTGGCCCACACCAGCACCGTACGGCGCACCGCGCACCCGCACCGCGCCACCGTACTGGCCGCCGGCCCGCGGGACGCCGCCCGGCAGCTGGACCGGCTGACGGCCGCGGAACCCGCCCGCGGGGCCGTCGTGCGCACGGGCGAGCGGGACGGGACCGCGTTCGTGTTCTCCGGCAACGCCTCCCAGTGGCCGGGCATGGCCGCCGACCTGCTGGAGGGCGAACCGGCCTTCCGCCGGGCCGTCGAGGAGGCCGACGCGGCCCTGGCACCCCACCTCGGCTGGTCGGTGGCCAAGGAACTGGCCCACCCCTCCCCCCGGAAGTGGCGGCGTACGGAGGTGGCCCAGCCGGCCCTGTTCGCCGTCCAGGCCGGCCTGACCGGGCTGCTCGCCTCGCACGGCGTGCGCCCGCGGGCGGTGGCCGGACACAGCGTCGGCGAGGTCGCCGCCGCCCACGCCGCCGGGGTCCTCACCCTCGAACAGGCGGCGTTGGTGATCGCCGTACGCAGCCGCACCCAGGGCGCCACGGCCGGCCGGGGCCGGATGGCCGCCGTCGGCCTGCCCGAGGCGCAGGCGCGCGAGGAACTCCTCCGCCACGACGGCGCGTTGGAGATCGCGGGGATCAACAGCGAGAGCGACGTGACCGTCGCCGGGGACGCCGACGCACTCGCCGCCTGGGGCGCCGAACTGACCGGCCGCGGCGTCTTCTTCCGCGAACTGGACCTGGACTACGCCTTCCACAGCCGGGCCATGGACCCCATCCGGGAACCGCTGCTCGACGCCCTCGACGGACTCGAACCCGCCCCCGCCCGCATCCCGTTCGTCTCCACCGTCACCGGCACCGGGCTGAACGGGCCGGAACTCGACGCCGCGTACTGGTGGCGCAACGTCCGCGAGCCCGTCCGGTTCGCCGAGGCCGCCGGCCTGCTCGCCGCCGGACACGCGGGCGTCCTGGCCGAGATCGGCCCGCACCCGGTGCTGCGCCCCTACCTGCGCCGCACCGGCGCCGTCTGCGTCGCCACCCTGCACCGCGACGGGGACGGCCCCCGCGAGACCGCGGCGGCCGTCGCCGCCGTGCTCGCCGCCGACCCCGGCACCGACTGGCGGCACCACTTCCCCCGGCCGGGCCGGGTGGTCGACCTGCCCGCCTACGCCTGGCAGCACGAGAGGTACTGGCACGGCACCGCGCAGGACCGGGTCGCGGGCACCAGCGGCAGCGGTCTGCTGGACCATCCGCTGGTGGGCGAGCGGATGCCCGCCCCGCACCCCGTGTGGCACGGCACCGTCGAACCGCAACTGGTGCCCTGGCTGGGCGACCACAGGATCGGGGACGACGTCCTCATGCCGGCCGCCGCCTACGTGGAGATGGCCCTGAGCGCCGGCCGCCGGGCCCTGGACCGCCCGGTCGAGGTACGGCACCTGGAGATCGGCCGTCCGCTCTCCGTGCCGTGGCCGGACCCCACACCGGTCGCGCTGCAGACCGCGGTCACCCCCGACGACGGCGCCGTGACCATCAGCGTCCGCGAGGAACACGGAGGGGAGTGCCTGCCCGTCGTACGCGCCCAGGTCCGCACCCTGCTCGGCACGGCACCGGACCCGCTCGACCTCACCGCGCTCCGGGCCCGCTGCGACCGGAGCGTCGACGGCCCCGACTTCTACCGGACGTGCCACGGCATCGGGCTGAACTGCGGGCCGGACTTCCAGCTCATCGACCGTGTCGAGGTCGGCGACGAAGAGGTGCTGGTCACCTACCGGCTGGCGCACACCGCCGACGCCTACACCGCCCACCCGGTCCTGATCGACGCGCCGCTGCAGGCCACCGTGGCCCTCGCCGGGGCGGAGACGGAATCCGCCGCGTTCCTGCCGACCGTGTTCGGATCCGTACGCGTGTGGCGCACCCCCGCGCCCACCGGCGTCGTACACCTGCGCCGGCGCAGCCGCGGCGCCAACGAGATGTGCTGGGACATCACCTACGCCGACGCCGACGGCACGGTCACCGCCGAGATCGACGGCTGCCGCACCCGCCGGGGCCACCTGACCGAGCGCACCCCGCTGACCGTCCAGCGCACCGTGCTCCGGGCCGCCCCCCACCCGGGGACCCCCGCCCCGCCCTCCCCGCTCCCCGCGCCCGCCGAGGTCGCGCGCGCGGCCGGACCGCGTATCGCCGCCGCCCGCGCCGCCCTGGACGACAGCGGCCACCACCGGTTCACCGCCGCCGCCGAACAGGCCGGCGCCCACTGCTGGGCCGAGACGCTGCACGGCCTCCTCGCCGACCCCGCGGCCCCCTTCTCCATGGGCGACCTGGTGGCCGGGGGCCTGCAACCCCGGCACCGGCGGGCGGTGAGGCTGATGCTGCCCCTGCTGGCCGAGCACGGCCTCGCCCGGACGACCGGACAGACCTGGCGGCTGACCGGCGCGGAGACCCACGCCGAGGCGCTGCTGCGCGGCCTGGTGGAGGACCACCCCCCGTTCGGCGCCGAGACGCTGCTCCTCAACCGGCAGCTGCGCCGGCTGCCCGACGTGGTACGGGGACGCGTCGACGCACGCGAGCTCCTGTCGGCCGGGGACAGCGCGCACGAGCAACTCCACGAGACCGGCCCGGCCCACCGCTTCGCCCACCGCGCCGTGCAGGCACTGCTCGGCGACATCGTCGACCGCTGGCCCGCCGACCGTCCGCTGCGCGTCCTGGAAGTCGGCGCGACCACCACCGCCCTGACCGCCGCGGCACTGCCCGTGCTGCCCGCCGACCGGACCCGCTACACCTGCACCACCCCCACCGGCAGCGGTCTCACCCGCGCCGAACACCGCTTCGCCGCCTACGACTTCGTCGACCACCGCACCCTGGACCCGGACGCCGACCTGATCGGTCAGGGCCTGCCCCGGTCCGGTTTCGACCTCGTCCTCGCGGGCGACGCCCTGCACGCCACCACCGACCTGGCCGCGACCCTGCGCCGGCTGCGCACGGTGCTGGCCCCCGGCGGACACCTGCTGGCCACCGAACCGCACCACGCCCGGCTCCAGGCCCTGCTCTCCGGCACGCTGGACGACTTCTGGGAGCGCGGCGACCACACCCTGCGCCCGGCGTCCCGCGTCCTCCCCCGCGACCGGTGGGCACCGCTGCTGCGGCGGTGCGGCTTCTCCGGTGTGGCACAGACCGGGCCCGAGGACCGTTCCGTCCTCCTCGCGGCGGCGGACGACGACGGCGGCGGCGGCCCGGACCGCGACCGCGGCCACGGTCCGGGCCACGACCGGGACCACGGTCCGGACCGCGACCGGGACCACGGTCCGGGCCACGACCGGGACCACGGTCCGGGCCACGACCGGGACCACGGTCCGGACACCGAGCCGCTGCCAGTGGTCCCCGGCGCCACCTGGGTGATCGCCGTCGAGGACGACACCGAGACGGCGACCGCGCGGGCACTGGCCGCCCTCCTCGGGAAGGCCGCCGTCGTCGTCGCGCCCGACCGGGCCGCCGCCTGGAGCGAGGCCCTGCCCACGGACACCGGCCCGCGTGTCGTCCTGCTGCTCGCCGAGCCGGGCCCGCACGACACCGTCGCACGGACCACCCGCCGGGCGGCCCTCCTGCGCTCCCTGGCCACCGCCTGCGACGGACCGAAGGGCACCGTCGGCCCCCGCGTATGGCTCGTCACCCGCCCGACCGGCCTCTTCCCGGCCCCGGAGCAGCCCTCCCACCCGGACGACGCGGCCGTCTGGGCGGCCTGCCGCACCCTCGCCAACGAGCGCCCCGACCTGTCCCTGCGACGCCTCTCGTGCCACCGCACCGGAGACGCCCACACCGACGCCCGCCGCCTGGCCGGCGAACTCCTCGTCCCCGGCGACGACGACCCGGGCGCCCAGGAGGACGAGATCGTCCTGACCGCCGGGGGCCGGTTCGTCCCCCGGCAGGTCCAGCACCCGGCGGACGAACCCCCCGGCGTCCCCGCCGGCACGCCGTACGTCCTGGAAGCCCGCGACCCCGGCCTGCGCCGACGGCTGATCTGGCGGCAGACGGACCTCCCCGTACCCGGACCGGGCGAGGTGGCCCTCGAGATGCGGGCCGTGGCCCTCAACTACCGGGACCCCATGAGGGCCAACGGCCTGCTGCCGCCCGAGGCGGTGGAGAACAGCCCGATCGGCCGCGGCCTGGGCACCGACGGCGCCGGCGTCGTACGCGCCGTGGGGGAGGGCGTACGGGACCTGAAGCCCGGCGACCGGGTCTGCGGCCTCGTGCCCGCCGCCCTCGCCTCCCACGCGACGACCTCCGCCTCCGCCGTCGTCCGCATCCCCGACGGGCTGGGCTTCACGGAGGCGGCGACCTTCCCCGTCGCCTTCCTGACCGTCCACCAGACCCTCGTCAACCAGGCCCGTCTCGGCCCCGGGGAGACCGTGCTCGTCCACGGCGGAGCCGGGGCGGTGGGCCTGGCCGTCCTGCAGTGCGCCCGCCGCCAGGGCGCCCGCGTCATCGCCACCGCCGGCACCGAGACCAAACGGGACCTGCTGCGCACCCTCGGCGCCGAGCACGTACTCGACTCACGCAGCCTGGACTTCGTCCCCCGCGTACGGGAACTGACCGGCGGCCGGGGCGTGGACGTCGTGGTGAACTCCCTCAGCGGCGAGGCCATCGCCCAGGGCCTCGGCCTCCTACGGCCCAACGGCCGCTTCATCGAACTCGGCAAGAAGGACATCTTCCTCAACAACCCCGTCACACTGCGCCCCTTCGACCGCAGCCTCACCTTCATCGGCTTCAACCTCGACGCCGTCATCGACGACCCGGAACTCGGCGCCCTGCTCCTCACGGACTTCGAGGCGGAGGCCGCCTCCGGCACCTACCGCCCCCTGCCCCACACGACCTACCCCGCCGCACGCGTCGAGGAGGCCTTCCACCTCCTGCAGCACTCCCGGCACACCGGCAAGGTCGTCGTCACCTTCGACCCCCTCGACGAACCCGTCCCCGTGGAACCCGCACCCGGCACCCTCCGCCTCGACGGCGAGGGCACCTATCTGATCACCGGCGGACTGAGCGGACTCGGCGCCGCCACCGCCCGCCTGCTGGCCGACCGCGGGGCCCGGCACCTGGCCCTGCTCTCCCGCGGCGGACCCGACGCCCCCGACGCGCCCGCCCTCCTCCGGGAACTCACCGACCGGGGCGTGCGCGCCACCGCTCACGCCGCCGACGTCACCGACGAAACCGCGCTGCGCCGGGTCCTCGACGCCGTCGACGCCACCGGACACCCCCTGCGCGGCGTCGTCCACGCGGCGATGCACATGGACGACGCGGTGCTGGCCGACCTCACCGACGACCGGTTCGCCGCCGTACTGGCGCCCAAGGCGGGCGGCGCGGCCCTCCTGGACCGCCTCACCGCCGACCGCGACCTGGACCTGTTCCTCACCTACTCCTCCGTCTCCGCCGGCATCGGCAACCCGGGCCAGGCCGCCTACGCGGCGGCCAACGCCCACCTGGAAGCCCTCACCCGGGCCCGGCGCGCCGCCGGCCGGCCGGGTACGGCACTGGCCTGGGGCCCGATCGGCGAGACCGGCTACGTCGCCCGCAGCGGCATGGGCCCCGCCATGACCGCACGCGGCCTCGAACTGCTCACCCCCGCCGAGGTCCTCGCCACCGCCGACCGCCTCCTGGCCGCCGGCACCGACGTCGCCGGAGCGGGCCGCTACCGCTGGGGAGCCGCACGCCATCTGCTGCCCGCCCTGGCCACCCCCCGGTTCGCCCCGCTGATCCCGTCCTCCTCCACGGCCTCCCCGGACGCCCGCAACGAACTCCTGAGCACACTGGCGGACCTCCCGGCGGACGAGGCGGTGCACAGGATCACCGAGACGATCGCCCGGCTCCTCGCGGGCGTCCTGCAGACCGACCCGGCCGACTTGGACCCCACGCGCAACGTCACCGACTTCGGACTGGACTCGCTGCTGGGCATGCAGTTCCTGGTCCGGACGAGGGACCTGTTCGACATCCGCCTCGGCCCGGCCGACCTGGCCACCGGACGCACCCTGGCCCACTTCGCCCGCCTGATCCACCAGCGGCTGGACCTGAACGCCGACACCTAGAGGGCACCGGACGTCGCCGGTCTCAGCGGGGCACGGACCGCGGACCGGCGACCTCCGCGCCCACGGCGGTCACCCCGCGGCGCAGCTCACGGTCGGCCGTGACGACCAGGACCGGGCGGTCTCCCGCCCCGGCCGCCAGCGCGACCACGTGATCGTCACCACTGCCCGGAGCGGACTCCACACGAACCCCCCGGCACCGACTCCACCCCGCGCGCCGCACCCTCGACCACCAGCACGATCTCCACCAGCACGATCTCCACCGGACCGGAACGACCGGGCAGACCGTCCGCGGCCAGCCGGTCACGCAGCCGCTCCGCGGCCCCCCGCCGGTCCCGCCACCACCCGTCGGGCACCGACCCGACGACGTTCACGGCGTCGACGCCCGGCCCAGGGCCGCAGCGAGGAGGCCCGTAGCCGGGAAAGGTGACCGGTCGGCCTGCCGAACAGGCCCCGTACGTCCCGTTTCGATGCGGCATGCGGGGCCCGTTGCTCCTCAGGGGTCAGCCGGTCTTCTTGGCGTCCTTGAGCAGTTCCGCCGGGATCTCGGTGTCGTCGCGGATCGCCGTCCACAGCTTCTCCGCCTTCGACTCGACGGCGACCACCCGGTTCGGGTCGACCTTGTCGTACGTGACCGGCAGCATGACCGTCTCCATGCCCTCGGCGTCGATGCCCTTGACGCTCTGGGCGAAGTCGGCGAGGGCGGTCAGCGACGCGAGTTCCTTGTCGGTGGTGAGCGCGCCGGTTGCGGACCGGGCGATGGAGTAGGCCTTGGTGGGGCTGGTCAGCAGGTCCTGCTTCTGCACCTCGCTGATCAGCGCCTTGAGGAACTTCTGCTGGAGTTCGATGCGGCCCAGGTCGCTGCCGTCGCCGTAGCCGTGCCGGGTGCGGACGAACTGCAGGGACTGGTCACCGTCCAGGCGGTGTGTGCCCGTCCCCAGCTGCAGCTGATCGTTGTCGATCGGCTCGTCCAGCTTCACGGTGACGCCACCCACCTCGTCCACGATCTGCTTGAAGCCGGAGAAGTCGAGCTCCACCAGGTGGTCGATGCGGACGTCGCTCATCGACTCGACGGTCTTCGCCGTGCAGGCCGGCCCGCCGAGGGCGTAGACCGCGTTGAACATCACGCGCTTCGCCTCCGGCAGCACCTTGCCGCTCTCCGTGGTGCACTCGGGCCGGGTCACCAGGGTGTCGCGCGGGATGCTCACCGCGACCGCCTCGGTGTGGCCCTTGGCTATGTGCACCAGCAACGTGGTGTCCGACCGCTGTCCGCTCACGTTCCCACCGGCCAGGTCGCCGTTGTCACCGGCCCGCGAGTCGGAGCCGAGCACCAGCAGGTTCATCGCGTCGCCCGCCGCGGCCTTCTTCGCGGGGCGGGAGGAGTCGTCGCCGAGGGCCTTGTCGAGGTCGACGGCATTGTCCTTGAGCTTGGAGTCCAGGGACGAGTAGAGCCAATAGGCGGTGCCGCCCAGGACGAGGACGAGGGCGAGCAGGGAGAAGAGTACGATCCGGCCGGTACGTCGCTTCTTCTTCTGAGCTCTGCGGTTGCCCCGCTTGTCGGGCGGGGTGTGGTCGGCAGGCGGCACAGGCGTGCTCAGGTCGTGACTCACGGCGGGGTCCTCGCAACTCGTGCCCGGTGGGCAAGGGCAGCAGGCCGCTCCCGTGAGGGGCCGGGTCGGTGCTGCTCGGCTGACGCTTGGTTGGCATTGAACTATAGACAGGTGCTCGAAAACTCTTTTGAGCAATGTGCCCGGTTGTGTGCCCCGGTGAGTACGGCCGGCCGTCCCGCCCCCGGTGCTTCCGGCCGCTCCCGGATCCGTTCCGGCGACCGCGACCCGAGGCTCGTGCGGCGCCGACGGGGCAACGGGACGCTTGTTCGGACGTGCTTATGATGTGGCGGATTCTGGGGTCATCCGTGGATACCGGGGCCCGGCGCGGGAAGGGACGGCACACATGCGCGGCAGAGGTGCGCAGGCGGTGGCCACGGGGTCGTGGCTGCTGCGCGGGAACGACGACCGCCTCGCCGTGTACGCGCTCGTCGAAGGCGGTGTGCACCGCTGGACGGAGACCGCGGTCGGCAGCGGGCGCTGGAGCGGGCCGGACTTCTTCCCCGCTGAGGGGCTGACCGGGCTCGCCGTCGCCCAAGGGGCCAATCGCTACGCGCACTTCCTCGGGCGCAGGGAGAAGCGGACGGGCGGGGACGCGCCGAAGGTCGACCTGCTCTACGCCGTGCAGTACCAGTCGGGCCGAACGCTGGGGGACTGGCGTTCTCTGGGCAACCCGTACCGCGACCCGAGGGACGCCGCGACACTCGGCGTGCCGACCGCCGCCGTCGACGGACAGGGCACGGTCCACGTCTTCGTCTCCGGCGGCCCCGGCGGGGTCATGCTGCGGCGCGAATCCAAGAGCGGGGCGTGGGAGGCCTGGAAGGACCTGCGCGGCGGCGCGGTCGAGGGCGGGCCGGCCGCAGCGGCGAACTCCGCCGGACTGGTCGAACTCCTCGCGCCGGGGAACCGGTCGGTCATGCGCTGGGTGCAGACGGAGCCCGGAGCCGACCTGCGCCGGGCGCAGGACCTCTCGCCCGCTCCGGTACCCGGCTCTGCCGCGCTCCTCGAGACCGCCCCCGGCGTGTTCACCGCGTACTGGTCCGAGCAGAGTGGGACGGGCGTCTACGCGCAACGGCCCGGCGAGTGGGCCTTCCCCGTCGGTGGGGCCCCGGGCGAGGGACCCCACGCCACGCTCCGTGCCTCCGTCGACGGCTACGACTGCACGGTCCTGGCCCACCAGGGACGTACGGGAACAGCCGTGATCGGCGTCTGCGGCACCGGCGCGGAGTCCGGTGGACTGTGGTGGTCCGACACGGGGGTGACCTGTATCGGCACTCCGGCGCTGGCGCTGGACGGGCGGGGCCGGGTCGTCATGGCGGCGGTCACCGCGGACGGCGCCGTCCTGGTGAACCGGCAGCGGCCGGAACCCGGCCTCACCCTGTCCGACTGGGACCGCCTGCCGGGCGACTGAGCCGGCCCTCACCGCCCCGGACCGACGAAACCTGCCAACTCACGGCGCGTCACCACGCCAGATCATGCTGGAAATCTAGATCCACAAATGGTTGTACGGGTCATCGGTGATGATTGTCACGCATCACAAGTTGTCCACAGGCTGTCCTGACCTGGACTTTCAGGAAACCATCATGTGAAAGTTTGATGGTTCACCGTTATGCGGTGATCGCAGTCGAATCGGGGTGACGAGCCCTGCGTCTGGTAATGCGAGCTTCTTCCACGCCAAGGCCCCCACGGAGGGGTGTGCGACATCCTTGGAGGGCGGAGCTGCCGGGTATGGATGGTGGATGCCTCGTGGGTGGCTCGGAGAACCCTGAAGCCGGAGCGCTGATCTCGGCGTACCGGTCTGCGGTTCCGACCGGTGCGAGGCAGCGCATCGTCCGCGGGGTGCCGACCCCGGTCCGCAAGGCCGTGAAGTCCTCGCTCACCGCCGCCGACTCCGTGCGCTCCGCCGCGGTGGTCTGGGCGATGGGGGGCAAGCGAAAGGCGTCCCGGCACAGCACCGCCTACAGCCAGCGGGTCGTCCGCGTCGGCCGCCGCCACATGCGTGCGCTGTTGGTCGAGGGGGCGACGGACTGGGCTGCCCGCGCCCGCAACCTGAACATCGTGGTCTCCGTTCTGGAGGCGGCGGGCGTCGACTACTTCTGCGTGCGGGGCACGAACAGCGGGCTGCCCGCCGTCGCCGTCCCCGCCGAGTCCCGCCCGCTGGTCGAGGAACTGCTCCAGCTGGCCTTCGCGCAGGCCCCGGGCTATGTGGGACCCGCCGGCGGCGACGAGGCGCGGATGGAGCCCGGCGACGACGAGCGGTCATGGCGGCAGCTGCGCAAGAACAAGGTGCTGCGCGTCGCGTGGTACGTGTGCGACCCCACCCAGCAACTGGTCTTCGGCGCGGCCACCGGATGCGACCTGGAGATGTGGACGGAGCGGGACGGGGAGCTGCGGGCCCCGCGCCCCAACCGGGTCATCGACGCGGTTCCGGTGAGAGCCCCGCGCAAGTCGGCGCCGCAGAGCCTCTTCAGCCCTATTCCTCCCGCCTACCACACGGGGGACGCGAGGACCCTGGCCGAGTTTGCCGTGCCGCTCCCCGAGGACCACCAATTCCCCATCGACGTCGTCTACACCTGGGTCGACGACTCCGACCCGGTCTGGCGGGCGTCGCGCGACCGTGTCCGCCAGGGGTTCTCCGCGGACGGACTGCACGAGCAGGCGGCGAACGACTCGCGGTACACCAGTCGTGACGAACTGCGGTACTCGCTGCGGTCGCTCCACCAGAACGCCCCCTGGGTGCGCAACATCTACCTCGTGACGGCGGGCCAGGCCCCGTACTGGCTCCAGGCGCAGCACGCGAACCTCCGGGTGGTGGACCACCGGGAGATCTTCTCCGACGCCTCCGCCCTGCCGACGTTCAACTCGCACGCCATCGAGAGTCAGCTGCACCATATTCCGGGACTCTCGGAGTGCTTCCTCTACCTGAACGACGACGTGTTCTTCGGCCGGCCGGTGACGCCTGGGCATTTCTTCCATCCGAACGGCATCACCAAGTTCTTCACCTCACCCGCGCTGATACCGGGCGGCGCCGTCTCCTCGACCGACCTTCCGGTCAACGCCGCGGGCAAGAACAGCCGTTGGCTCATCGCGCAGAAATTCGGTACCGCCATATCTCAGAAGATGAAGCACACGCCGCATGCGCTCCGCAGGAGTGTGCTTCAGGAAATCGAGGAGACCTTCGCGGAGCAGCACGCCACCACCCAGCATTCACGTTTCCGTTCCCCTGAGGACGTGCCGATCGCCTCGTCGCTGCACCACTATTTCGCATACCACTCCGCCCGGGCCACGGTGGGGGACATCCAGTACCGGTACATCGACCTCTCGGCCGATCTGGCCGAGAGGCGCCTGAACACACTCCTCGCCAACCGGAACATGGACACCTTCTGCCTCAACGACACGGTGGAGTCGGCTGACCCGGAAGCGCAGCGGGAAATGCTGAAACGTTTCCTCGAAGCGTATTTCCCGGTGCCCAGTCCTTATGAAGCAGCGGAATACGAGAATGCCCTCGAGCCTGCGAGTGAGTTCCGTCGCACATGAATTCCTATGACGTCACGCTGGTCGTGCCGGTCTACAACGTGGAGCAGTACCTCCAGGAGTGCCTGGACTCCATCGAGGCACAGACGGTGTTCGAGCGCTGCGAGATCGTGCTCGTCGACAACGGCAGTACGGACGGCTCCTACCGGCTCTGCGCGGAGTTCGCCCGTCGGCACGCCAACACCACGGTGCTGGTGCGCCACGGCGGCGGCGCCGGAGCGGCCCGCAACCTCGGCATGGACCGGGCGACCAGCCCGCGTATCACCTTCTGCGACTCCGACGACGTGCTCCCGCCCACCGCGCTCGAACGCATGCTGGACGCCTCCTCGGCCACGGGGGCCCAGGTCGTGGTGGGTGCGATGGAGACGTTCCCCAAGCCGACCAACTGGGCCTGGAAGGAGCACTTCGGAAAGGGCGACCGGACGTTCGACAGCCTCGCCGAAATGCCTGAACTGGTGCACAGCGCCAGTGCCTGCAACAAGCTCTTCGACCTTTCCTACCTGCGCTCCCACGGCATCCGCTTCGCTGAAGGCGTCCACTTCGAGGACGCCTACGTCGGCGTCTCCGCGCTCGTTCTCGCCACCCGGCTCGCCCTGGTCGACGCGTGTGTCTACCGCTACCGCAAGCGCGCCGCGGGGAACTCGACCATGGACGCGATCTGGACGCGGCGGCAGAACTACTGGGACCACCTCCAGCTCGTGGAGTACCTGCACCGGCTGGGCGCGGGCCTCCCGGAAAACTCGAAGGCCGTGCTCGATCTCTTCCTGGTCCGGAGCTACCAGGGCTTCGCGCTCCGGGCACCCGACCTCTTCCAAGGGGCGGAGCTGGAGGACATCTACTCGCGGTGCCGCGCGGTCTACTGGGGCGTCTCGCCCGACGTGATCGTCAGGGCCACCGCGGACGCCCGCCATCGCGTGGCCTATCTGGCCTTCCTCACCGGGGACTTCGGCCTGTTCGCGGATCGGGCGGCCAGGCTGCACAAGCTCTCCGTGCGTGACGGGCGCCCGTACCTCATCGGTGAACTGCCGGACCAACTGGCCCCGTTGGCGCAGGCCGCGCCCTTCACCGCTCATCTGGAGCACGTTCGCCGGGTGCCGGGAACCGGGACGCTGCGGCTCTCCGGACGGTTCGAGGTCAGCGGCATGCCCATGGTCCGGCCCCTGGCGGGGCACCTCGGCCTGCGTGTCCGAGGGAGCCGCCTCAGCGTCCCCGCCACGCAGATCCGCCGGCGGGACCTGAGGAACACCCGACCCGACACGGAATGGGGCGGCTTCACCGCCGACCTGCCCTTCGACGCCCTGCGGAAGGGGGTCCACGACCTCGAATTCGTCATCGACTCCGAGGGTGGCCAGGCGGTCACCCCGTGTCTGGTCGCCGCGGGCTATCTGCGCGGGGCGCGCGTGGTCGAGCACGGCGGAACACGGGTCGTGCCGCACTGGAAAGGGAAGAACCGGGCGATCCTCATGGTCTCCGGCACGGCGCGCCGGCTCGCCCGCGGTATCCCGGGCAGTCTCCTCGCCAAGGACGCCAAGCATGTGCTGCGCCGTCGGCCGTTCTGGAAGCAGCGCCTGCTACGGCTGTTCACGAAGCCGCTGAAACCGCTGCTCCTCGGCCGGGACATCTGGCTGTTCGGTGAGCGGGGCGACACCGCGCAGGACAACGGCTGGCACCTGTTCCGGCACGCGCGCACCGCGGGCAAGCGGCGCGGGGCGTACTACGTCATCCGGGCCGGCAGCCCCGACCGGGCCCGTCTGGCGGGGCTCGGGCACGTCGTCACCCACAGCTCCTGGAAGCACAAGCTGTTGATGTTGCATGCGTCCGTGCTGGTCAACGCCTACGACATCGACACCTACATGCTGCCCGACGGCTGGGACCGGACCCGCTACCTCAAGCATCTGAACTGGCGCGTGGGTGCCCGCCGGGTCTTCCTGCAGCACGGTGTGACGGACAAGGACGTCAGCAAGGGCCTGCACCGCAACCGCACGGGCGTCGACCTCATCCTCGCGGTGAGTCGGCGCGAGGGGCGGTTCCTGTCGGAGGAACTCGGCTACGAGGGGCAGGTGGGGGTCGTCGGCTTCCCCCGCTTCGACGCGCTGGTCCCCGGGCGCGGCGGGCGCACCGTCCTGTTCATGCCGACGTGGCGCGCCTATCTGACCGTCGCCTCGTACAGCCGTGACGGCGACGGACGTGAGACGCGACAGGCCATGCGCGACCGGTTCCTCGCCTCCGGCTACCGGGATTTCATGGTCCGTTTCCTGAACGACCCGGAGCTGCTGGCAGCCCTGGACCGGTACGACTACACACTGCAGTTCCTGCCGCACTACGAAATGCGCGCGATGGTCGGGGAGATCGTGCCGGACCGCGACCGGGTCCGGATCATCGACCAGAACGAGGTCAGTGTGCAGGAGGCCATGCGGCGCTGCGATCTCTTCGTCACGGACTGGTCGTCCACCGCCTTCGACGTCGCATACCTCGGAACTCCCCTGGTGTACGCACAGTTCGATGCCGAGGAGTACTGGGACGGGCATTACCAGAAGGGCTATTTCGACGCCCGCCGGGACGGATTCGGGCCGGTCGGTGAAACCGTCGAAGAGGTCGTGGGCGAAGTGGTCCGCTACATGCGGGGAGGGTGTGAGAGGGAGCCCGAGTATCTGCGGCGGGTGGAGAATTTCTTCGAGTACCGGGACCAGCAGAACAACGTGAGGGCGTCGGAAGCGATCGATCGTCTCGTTCGGGAGTTGAACCATTGATGTGGTGTGCCAGGAGGAAGCATGTCCCAAGCCAACCGTGACGTGACGGTCGTCGTGCCGTTCCGCGATGTCCAGAACTTCTTCGCCGAATTCCTGGAGTCGGTGGCCGCGCAGACCGCCTTCGCGCGCGCCCATGTGATTCTCGTCGACAACGGCAGCAGTGACCGGTCGGTGGAGATCGCGAGCGAATTCGCCGGCCGGTACGCCAACGTCGACCTGGTCTCGCAGCCCCAGGGACGGGCCGGCGACGCGCGCAACATGGGCATGGACATGGCCTCGACGCCGTACATCGTCTTCTGGGACGCCGACGACGTCGTGCCCGAGCGGTCCCTGGAAGTGCTCCGGAACACCATCGTCAAAACCAGGGCCACGATCGTCGTGGGCCGCGAGAAGCATGTCCCGAAGCCGGTCAAGGCGCCGTGGCACAAATACTTCGGCAAGAACGTCAAAACGGTGAGCAGCGTCGTCGACATCCCCGACCTGATCCACTCGGCGTCCTGCTGGAACAAGATCTTCGACCTCGACCTGCTGCGCTCCCAGGGCATCCGGTTCGGTACCGGCACCGCCTTCGAGGACGCCTATGTCTCACTGCCCGCGCTGCTGCTCTCGGAGCGCATCGCACTGGTCGACGCCCTCGTCTACGAGTACCGCAGACGCGGTGACGGCTCCTCCGTCATGGACACCATCTGGGACCTCCCGCAGAACTACGCCGATCAGCTGATGATGCTGGAGTACCTCGCGGGTATGCGTCAGGGACTCACGCCGTACCAGCAGGAGACGCTGGAACGGTTCCTCATCCGCAGCATGCAGGGCTTCCTGCTGAGGGCGCCGCGGATCTTCGGCGAAGCCGACTGCCGGAAGCTCTTCGAGCGCTGTCGCACGCTCTACTGGGGAATCACCTCGGAGCAGTTCGCCCGGAGCACGAACGACACCAGGCACCGACTCCCCTATCTCGCGCTGCACTTCGCGGACTTCGACCTCTTCTACCGTCCGGCCTCCGTCCTCGGCTCGGTCTTCGGCCGGGAGGGGGACCTCTACGTCGACTATCCGGGGACGTCCTGGGGGCTGCCGCTCACGAAGGTCACGTCCGTTCCGGCCCGGATCGAGGGGGTCTCCGCCGGCGAGGGCGGGACGGCGGTGGTCCACGGCCGCTTCTCGGTCAACGGGATCCCCGACGAACTGCTCGCCAAGCTCGAACTGCAGGTCTGGTTCGAACGGAGCGGCAAGACCCTTCCGGCGGTGAACCACGGGCAGGGCCACGACCAACCGGGCCAGGAGGGAGCCGTCTTCAGCGTCACCGTCGACCCCCGGGAGTTCCCGGCCGGCTCCTTCCCCGTGCGTCTGGTGTTGTGCACCCGGGGCAGGGACGTCTCGCGCCCCTGCACCGTCTCCCCGGCCCTGTCCCAGCAACCGCCCGTCAACGGATTCCACGGTTCCGCGCGCGTCACCGCCGACGGCGGGAACGCCCAACTCGTCATCGAGTCCACCCAGCACTGATCACGATCCGCTCCAGAAATGGGGTATTCGGCAGAAAACAGGAGTCATAGGTGTTCGATCCCCTCTACGACGTCGCCGTCGTCGTCCCCATCTTCAACGTGGAGAGATATCTCCAGGAGTGCCTGGACTCACTGGCCCGCCAGACGGTGTTCGACCGCTGCCAGGTGATCCTGGTCGACAACGGCAGTAGCGACGGCTCGCCCGCGATTGCCGCGGAGTTCGCCGGGCAATATCAGAACGTATGGGCGTTCGTGCATCCCGAGGGAAAGGCCGGCGGGGCCAGGAACGCGGGAATGGACCTGGTCAGCGCCCGTTACATCACGTTCTGCGACTCCGACGACGTCCTGCCCGAGGACGCCCTGGAAATCATGTGGCGAACCGCGGTCAAAGAGCGTGTGCCGCTCACCATCGGACGGATGGAGACGTTCCCGGAGGAGACCAACTGGCCCTGGCTCCGCTACTTCGGGAAGCAGGTCCAGGTGCATCCCGGAATCGAGAACATCCCGGAGATGATCCACGGCGGAAGCGCCTGCCACAAACTCTTCGACGTCGAGTTCATCCGCGCGAACGACATCCGGTTCCGTGAGGGCGTGCACTTCGAGGACGCGTTCTTCTCGGTCACCGCCATGCTGCTCGCGGACCGCATCGCGATGGTGCCGAACACGGTCTACCGGTACCGCAAGCGCGCCGCCGAGGACTCCACGATGGACAAGCTGTGGGAGCGCACGGAGAACTACTGGGACCACCTCCTTCTGGAGGAGTACCTGATGACGCTCCGCTCCCGCCTCTCCGGCCACCGGCAGGAGGTCCTCAACCGGTTCCTGGTGCGCAGCTACCAGGGTTTCGCCCTGCGCGCGCCGCAGGTCCTGCCCGAGGAGGAGCTGTTCCGGCTCTTCCAGCGGGCCCGCGCGGTCTACACGCTGGTGCCGCCCGACGCGGTCCTGGCCTCCACCCACGACACCCGCCACCGGGTGCCGTTCCTGGCGATGTACATGAACTGGTACGAGCTCTTCGCGCGCCCGGAGCAGACGGTCAGCGGTGTGTACGGGCGGGGCGGGGACCTCTACCTCGACGTCGCGGTGCCGAGCTCGTTGCTCCCGCTGACGAAGGTCTCCTCCACCAGCGTGCACGTGGAACGGATCCAGGCGGACGCCAAGACCGGCGGGATCGTCGTGGCCGGCCGGTTCGTGCTCAACGGACTCCCCATGAGCGCCGCCATGCGCAATCCCCTGCAGCTGTGGGTGGAGAAGAGCGGTCAGATGGTGCCCGCGCGACAGGTGTGGCGCAGTGACCTGCTGGCGACGCGTGACGATCTCGCCTGGGGCGGATTCGAGGCGGTCGTCCCGGCACACGCCCTCAAGGACGGTGAGTTCCCGCTGAAGCTGGTGTTCTGCACCTCCGGCCGTGATGTCTCACGCCCGTGCATGATCACCACCGCGATGCTGCGCAGCGCCCGTCCCATGAAGGTCGCGGACCGCTATGTCCTTCCGCTGTCGAAGGGCAAGGACAACGCCGTCCTGGTCGTCCGGGAGGCGCAGGGCCGGAACGGCGACAAGGCCTGGGAGGAGTTCCTCGAGGGCCTGGACCAGGAGCAGAAGAAGCACAAGGCGCCCTTCTGGCGTGCCCGCGCCATCCGGCGGGCCACGCTCCGGTTCTTCCGTCGCAAGGAGATCTGGCTGATCGGCGAGCGCAGGGACACCGCACAGGACAACAGCCTGCACCTGTTCACGTATCTGCGTAAGCACGAGCGCCGCCGCAAGGCCTACTACATCATCGAGAAGGGCAGCGCGGACCGGGCCAAGCTGAAGCGCCTGGGGAACGTGGTGGCGCACAGCTCCTGGAAGCACAAACTGCTGATGCTGCACGCGTCGCTGCTCATCAACGCCTACGACATCGACTCGTACATGCTCCCCGACGGCTGGGACCGCACGAGGTACCTCAAGCACCTCAACTGGCGCGTCGGGGCCCGACGGGTCTTCCTCCAGCACGGGGTCACCGACGAGGACGGCAGCAAGGCCCTGCACCGCAACCGGACCGGTGTGGACCTGGTGTTCGCGACCAGCGACCGGGAGGCCCAGTACTTCTCCGAGCACATGCACTACGGGGACCAGGCCAAGGCGCTGGGCTTCCCGCGCTTCGACGCGCTGCAGCCGGACCGCGGCCGACGGCGTGTCCTGCTGATGCCCACCTGGCGCAAGTACCTGACGATCCCCTCGTACCTTCAGGGGGACGGTGCCGACCAGGACGCGGTCGACGAGATCTTCCGGGAGTCGACCTACCGGGAGTTCATGGTGCAGCTGCTGCGCCACCCGAAGCTGATGGAGGCGCTGGAGCACTACGACTACGTGCTCGACTTCCTTCCGCACTACGAGATGCGGAACATGGTCGACGGGGTCGTACCGGACCACCCCCGAGTGCAGCGTCTGGACCAGACGAAGGTCAGTGTTCAGACGGCCCTGCGCCAGTGCGACCTGTTCATCACGGACTGGTCCTCGGTCCACTTCGACATGGCCTATCTCGGCACGCCGCTCGTCTACGCCAGGTTCGACCCGGACGAGTACTGGGCCAAGCACGCCAGAAAGGGGTACTTCGAGGCGGCGTACGACGGGTTCGGACCGGTGTGCGGCAACGTCGAGGAAGTGGTGACCGAAGTGATCCGCTACCTCGGCAACGGGTGCAAGCGCGAGCCGGAGTACGACTACCGGGCGCGCGCCTTCTTCGCCTTCGAGGACCGCGACAACTGCGCCCGCGCGACGGCCGCGATCGCGGAGCTCGCGGCAACGGACGTGTGAGGCCCCGCCTCACCGGCCGCGGCGCAGCGTCACCGTACCGATCAGGGCCCGATGGTCGGAGCAGAGGCGTACGCCGTGGCACGAGGTCGGTATGGCCAGGGAGTCCGCCGTGTACGCGCCGCTGATCCGGGCGGCGCGTACGAAGAGGTAGTCGAGCTTGACGCCGCTGCCGCACGGCCCGGGGCGGGGCGCGGGCACGGAGAAGGTCCGCTCGCCGTGCCCGGCGCAGTGCCCGCGGTCCGCGTCGTCCAGTTCGCGGTGCGCACCCCGCCCGCCGCGGTCCGTGCGGCGGTCGACGGACGGCGCGTACATCCGGTCCATGCGGGTGTGGTGTGGCTGGGCGTTGAAGTCACCGGCCACCAGATAGGTCCGGCCGGCCGTGGCGAAGGCGTCGAGCCGTGCCCGGACGGCGGCGATCTGGCGGTCGTTGGGCGAGCCGTCCCTTCCCGGGAAGGCGCGGGGCGTCAGATGAGTGGTGCAGAAGGTCACCTCCGGACGGTCGGCGAGCGGCGCGCACAGGAGCGCCCGGCGCTCCGCCGTGCCGTCGGACGGCAGGACGTAGGTCTTCGCCGGGCCCAGCGGCCATTTGCTGAACAGCGCGATCCCGTACGGCTCGGAACCCTGGCACAGCCCCTTGCGGGGGGTCAGCGTGGCGGTGAACCGGGAGAAGTTGCCTCGGTCGGCCGGCCAGCCGGCCCCGCGGAGCCACTCCTGAACCGCCTCGTACTGCCCGCGGCACACTTCGTTGAGTGAGACCAGGCCGGAGTCGCGGTTGAGGACCGAGGAGACCAGGGCGCCGATGAGCCCGTCGGAGACGGAGCCGCGGTGCAGGGTGTTCCCGGCGATGTTCCAGTGCCAGAGCCGGTACGGGGTGTCTGCGGCGAGCGGGGCGGAGGCGTACGGCGGGGCCGCGTACGGGGTGGTGCCCAGGAGCACGGCCGTGGTGAGCAGGAACGGCAGCACGAGGATCCGCCCGGTGCGCATGCGGCGCCACCTGCCGACGCGACGGCGAAGGGACGGCGGCCGACGGCCGAGTCTCACCGGCGCACCGCCCGCGGACCCACGCAGGTCGCGCCCAGCTCGCCGACCCTGCGCCTGAGCGCACGGTCGGCGGTGACCACGACCACGGGCTGCTCGGCCCGCTCCACCAGGGCCACGATGTGATCGTCCCCGCTGCCGGCCGCCGACTCGACGCGTACACCTGGGACGGATTCCACGCCCCGGGCGGCCCCCTCGACCACCAGCACCACATCGGCACCGGTCCGCTCGGCGTGGTTCAGCAGGAGGTCGCGCAGCCGCTCGGCCGCGCCCCGCCGGTCCCGCCACCAGCCGTCCGGTACGGATCCGACGACGTTGGCTCCGTCGACCACCAGCAGTTCCCTCATGTGGACCAGGGTCGCACGTGGCGCCCGACGGTTTCCGCGCGAGAGGGATCGCGTGTGCTCGTGCGGAGCGTCGACGGCGGTCGGGGGCCAAGCGGAAGAGGCGTGGGAACCGCGTGACCGGCACACGGTTCCCACGCCTCTCCGGCATGGCCGACGGAGCGCCTAGGCGGGCACGCTCGCCACCCCGGCCTCCAGGAACCGCTTCCCGTTCACCCGTTCCGACACGCCCTCGCGGTCCAGGTACGGCGTGATGCCGCCCAGGTGGAAGGGCCAGCCGGCGCCGGTGATCAGGCAGAGGTCGATGTCCTGGGCCTCGGCGACGACGCCCTCGTCGAGCATCAGGCCGATCTCCTGGGCCACCGCGTCCAGGACGCGGGCGCGGACCTGCTCCTCGGTGAGGACGGTGTCGCCCTGCTTCAGCAGCGCCGCGACCTCCGGGTCCAGCTCGGGCTTGCCGCTGTCGTAGACGTAGAAGCCGCGCTTGCCGGCCTCGACGACCGCCTTGAGGTTCGGGGAGACCGTGAAGCGCTCGGGGAAGGCCCGGTTGAGGGTCTCCGAGACGTGCAGGCCGATCGCGGGGCCGACCAGCTCCAGCAGGACCAGCGGGGACATCGGCAGACCGAGCGGCTCCACCGCCTTCTCCGCGACCTCGACCGGAGTGCCCTCGTCGATGACGTTCTGGATCTCGCCCATGAAGCGGGTCAGGATGCGGTTGACCACGAACGCCGGGGCGTCCTTGACCAGCACCGCGGTCTTCTTCAGCTTCTTGGCGACGCCGAACGCCGTGGCCAGCGAGGCGTCGTCCGTCTGCTCGCCGCGGACGATCTCCAGCAGAGGCAGGATCGCGACCGGGTTGAAGAAGTGGAAGCCGACGACCCGCTCGGGGTGCTTCAGCTTCGACGCCATCTCCGTCACGGAGAGGGAGGAGGTGTTCGTCGCGAGGATCGCGTGGGCCGGGGCGACCGCCTCGACCTCGGCGAAGACCTTCTGCTTGACGCCCATCTCCTCGAACACGGCCTCGATGACGAAGTCCGCGTCCGCGAAGCCCTCGGCCTTGTCCAGGACACCGGAGACAAGGGCCTTCAGCCGGTTCGCCTTGTCCTGGTTGACACGGCCCTTGCCGAGCAGCTTGTCGATCTCGGCGTGGACGTAGCCCACACCCTTGTCGACGCGCTCCTGGTCGATGTCGGTGAGGACGACCGGGACCTCCAGGCGGCGCAGGAAGAGCAGCGCCAGCTGGGAGGCCATCAGGCCGGCGCCGACGACGCCCACCTTGGTGACCGGGCGGGCCAGCGACTTGTCCGGGGCGCCCGCCGGGCGCTTGCCGCGCTTCTGCACCAGGTTGAAGGCGTAGATGCCGGAGCGCAGTTCGCCGCCCATGATGAGGTCGGCGAGGGCCTGGTCCTCGGCGTCGTAGCCCCGCTGGAGGTCGCCGTCCTTGGCGGCGGCGATGATGTCCAGGGCGCGGTAGGCGGCCGGGGCGGCGCCGTGCACCTTGGAGTCGGCGATGAACCGGCCGCGCGCGACGGCCTGGTCCCAGGCCTCACCGCGGTCGATCACCGGACGCTCGACGACGATCTCGCCCTTGAGGACGGCCGCCGTCCAGATCAGCGACTGCTCCAGGAAGTCCGCGCCCTCGAAGATCGCGTCCGCGATGCCGAGTTCGTGGACCTGCGCGCCCTTGAGCTGCTTGTTCTGGTTCAGGCTGTTCTCGATGATGACCGAGACGGCCTTGTCGGCGCCGATCAGGTTCGGCAGCAGGGCGCAGCCGCCCCAGCCGGGGACCAGACCGAGGAAGACCTCGGGGAGCGAGAACGCCGGGATGGCCGCCGACACCGTGCGGTAGGTGCAGTGCAGGCCGACCTCGACGCCGCCGCCCATCGCGGCGCCGTTGTAGTACGCGAACGTCGGCACGGCCAGCTTCGACAGCCGCTTGAAGACGTCGTGGCCGCCCTTGCCGATGGCGAGCGCGTCCTCGTGCCGCTTCAGCAGCTCGACGCCCTTGAGGTCGGCGCCGACCGCGAAGATGAACGGCTTGCCGGTGACACCGACGCCGACGATCTCGCCGTCCGCGGCCTCCTTCTCCACCTGGTCGACGGCGGCGTCGAGGTTCGCCAGCGACTGGGGGCCGAAGGTGGTCGGCTTGGTGTGGTCGAGCCCGTTGTCCAGGGTGATGAGCGCGAAGCGCCCGGCGCCGAGGGGGAGTTCGAAGTGGCGTACGTGGGCCGTGGTGACGACCTCGCCGGGGAACAGCTCGGCTGCCCCCTTCAACAGCTCTGCGGTGGTGCTCACTTGTCCCCCTCGAAGTGCGGGTTCTCCCAGATGACCGTCGCGCCCATGCCGAAGCCGACGCACATGGTGGTCAGGCCGTAGCGGACGTTCGGCTGTTCCTCGAACTGGCGGGCCAGCTGCGTCATCAGACGGACGCCGGAGGAGGCCAGCGGGTGGCCGAAGGCGATGGCGCCGCCGTACTGGTTGACGCGCTCGTCGTCGTCGGCGATGCCGTAGTGGTCCAGGAAGGCGAGGACCTGGACGGCGAAGGCCTCGTTGATCTCGAACAGGCCGATGTCGGAGATGGACAGGCCGGCCTGGGCCAGGGCCTTCTCCGTGGCCGGGATCGGGCCGTAGCCCATGACCTCGGGCTCCACACCCGCGAAGGAGTAGGAGACCAGGCGCATCTTGACCGGGAGACCGTTCTCGCGGGCGAAGTCCTCGCTCGCGATGAGCGAGGCGGTGGCGCCGTCGTTCAGACCGGCCGCGTTGCCGGCGGTGACCCGGCCGTGGACGCGGAACGGGGTCTTCAGACCGGCCAGGTTCTCCAGGGTGGTGCCCGGGCGCATCGGCTCGTCGGCGGTGACCAGGCCCCAGCCGGTCTCGCCGGCTTCTGCGTTGGTGCGGCGCACCGAGACCGGCACCAGGTCGGCCTGGATCTTGCCGTTGGCGTACGCCTTGGCGGCCTTCTCCTGGGAGCGGACCGCGTACTCGTCGGCGCGCCGCTTGGTGATCTGCGGGTAGCGGTCGTGCAGGTTCTCCGCGGTCATGCCCATGAACAGGGCGGACTCGTCGACCAGCTTCTCGGAGACGAAGCGGGGGTTGGGGTCCACGCCCTCGCCCATCGGGTGGCGGCCCATGTGCTCGACACCGCCCGCGACGGCGACGTCGTACGCGCCGAAGGCGACGGAGCCGGCCACCGTGGTGACGGCGGTCAGGGCGCCGGCGCACATGCGGTCGATGGAGTAGCCCGGGACCGAGGTGGGCAGGCCCGCGAGGATGCCGGCCGTGCGGCCGATGGTCAGGCCCTGGTCGCCGATCTGCGTGGTCGCGGCGATGGCGACCTCGTCGATCTTCTTCGGGTCGAGACCGGGGTTGCGGCGCAGCAGCTCCCGGATCGCCTTCACGACGAGGTCGTCGGCGCGGGTCTCGTGGTAGACGCCCTTCGGGCCCGCCTTGCCGAACGGGGTACGGACGCCGTCGACGAAGACGACGTCCCTGACGGTACGAGGCACGATGGCTCTCCTCCAGGGTGCGGGACGCTGAGCGCTTGCTTACGGGTCATGCTACTTGTGGGTAACGTGACTGCACAGTCCCGTCGGCCGGAGCGGTGAACATCACACGTTTGCCTCGCCCCCGCCGCCCCTTCCCGTCCCGACACCGGGGCTCCGCCCCAGACCCCGCTCCTCAAACGCTGGAGGGGCTGGAACTTAGCCCCTCCGGCGTTTGAGGAGCGGGGGTCCGGGGGCAGCGCCCCCGGGGGGACGGGAACGGGAAGGGGCGGCGGGGGCGAGGAAACCCTCACGGCGGCGCCGTGGACCCTCGAGGCGTCAACACCGGGGTCGGCACGGGGTGGGACCCCGGCCCTTCTCCCGTGATCAGCCCGAACAACGTCCGGGCCACCTCCGCCCCGAACCCGTGCACATCGTGGCTCATCGCCGACAGCGTCGGATGCGTCAGCCGGCACAGCTGCGAGTCGTCCCACGCCAGCAGCGACACGTCGTCCGGCACCCGCAGCCCCATCTCCGCCGCCACCGACAGCCCCGCCACCGCCATGATGTCGTTGTCGTACACGATCGCCGTCGGCCTCTCCGCCGGCGCCGCCGCCAGCAGCGAGCGGGTCGCCCGCGCGCCCGCGTCCCCGGAGAAGTCCGTCGCCACCTGCCACGCCCGCGCGGCCGGCTCCAGCGCCCCGACCGCCTCGTCGAACGCGGTCGTACGGATCGAGGTGTGCCCGAGCGCCGCCGCGCCGCCCACCCGGGCGATCCGCCGGTGCCCGAGCGCCGCCAGATACCGCACCGCCTCGGTCACGGCCGTGGCGTCGTCCGTCCATACGGAGGTCAGCCCGCCGGTCAGCGACGGGTGCCCGACGGCCACCACCGGCAGCCCCAGCCGTTCGGCCACCGCCGGGCGGGGGTCGTCGGCCCGGAAGTCCACCAGGATCGACCCGCCGATCTGCCGGCCCCTCCACCACGACTCCATCAGCCCGACCTCCTCGTCCGGGCTGCGCACCAGCCGCAGCAGCAGCGAGCAGGACCGCTCGACCAGGACGCTCTCCACCCCGGAGACGAACTCCATGTAGAACGGCTCCAGGCCGAGCAGCCGGGCGGGCCGGCACACCGCGAGACCCACCACGTCCACCCGCGACCCGGCCAGCGTGCGCGCGGTCGGACTCGGCGCCCACCCCAGTTCCCGCGCCGCCCGGAAGATCCGGTCGCGGGTCGCCTCCGACAGGCCGGGTTTCCGGTTGAAGGCGAGGGACACGGCCCCCTTGGACACACCGGCGCGCGCGGCGACGTCCTTGATGGTGACGCGGGGGAGCGGCGTTGCCGTCATCGAGTGGGCTCCACGCAGTACAGGGCGGAACGGGCGGTGTCCGGGTCCGGAGTCTTCCAGCCCCGCACCCCGATCGTCACCTCTTCCCCGGGCAGCAGGGTCACCAGCCCCCGGTCGGCCACCGCCTCCGGGGCCAGCCGGTCGGCCTGGAGCAGCAGGTCCCGTACGAGGGTGCGGGCCGTGACCGTGATCCCGTCGGGCGCGAGGGCGACCTCGAACTCCGGGCGCGGATACGGGATCTCCCGGTCCGGCACGGGGAAGTGCAGCGCCCGCACCGTGTCCGCGTCGGCGACCAGGAACTCCTTCGGGCCGGCCGGTACCAGACCGGCCGGGACCTCGGTCACCGCCACCGTCCGCCCCTCGGCGGCCAGTACCGGGCCCGCCTCCCCGAGCACCGTGCCGTCCACGGACATCCGGCGCAGCCGCAGCGTGCCGTGCCAGGCCCCGGCGGACTGGTTGACCGCCGCCACCGCGAGACCACCACCGTCCCCGTCCGCCCGCACGGTCAGCAGCCGGTCCGCGTACAGCCGCCGCAGCTCGTGGTAGAGCGGCTTCTCCCGCCCGTCCCCGTCGATCGCGGCCCACGAGGTCACCGGCCAGCAGTCGTTGAGCTGCCACACCACGGTGCCCGCGCACACCGGCCAGTGCGAGCGCCAGTGCTCGATCCCGGCGGCGATCGCGCGTGCCTGGTTGACCTGCGTCAGATAGTGCCAGCGGTCGAAGTCCCCCTCCGGCACGGCGAAACGGCGGGCCAGACCGCGCTCCAGCTTGCCGTTGCCGTCGTCCGCCTTCTGGTGGTGCAGCATGCCGGGGGAGTCCGGCGCGAGCTCCTCCCCGGGCAGCGCCCGCCGCAGCGTGGCGTGCGCGGGCGGCGCCTGCCAGCCGAACTCGGCCACGAAACGCGGCACATGGAGGCGGTAGTCGGCGTAGTCGGTGCGGTTCCACACCTCCCAGGAGTGGTGCGTGCCGTGCGCCGGGTCGTTCGGGTGGTGCAGCCAGGAACCGGACCAGGGGCTGCCCGCCGTGTACGGCCGTGTCGGGTCCGACTCGGCGACCACACGCGGCAGTACGCCCAGGTAGTACCCCTCACCCCAGGAGTCCCCGGCCAGCCCCGGCTCCCAGTCCCAGTCCCTGAACCCCCACAGGTTCTCGTTGTTGCCGTTCCACAGCACCAGCGAGGGGTGCGGCATCAGCCGTACGACGTTCTCCCGTGCCTCCGCCTCCACCTCCCCGCGCAGCGGCTGCTCCTCGGGGTAGGCCGCGCACGCGAACGGGAAGTCCTGCCAGACCAGCAGCCCCAACTCGTCGCAGGCGTCGTAGAAGTCCTCGCTCTCGTAGATCCCGCCGCCCCAGACACGGACCAGGTCCACGCCCGCGCCGGCCGCCTGTTCCAGCCGCCGCCGGTAGCGCTCACGGGTGATCCGGGACGGGAAGACGTCGTCCGGGATCCAGTTGACGCCCCGCGCGAACAGTCGCTCCCCGTTGACGACCAGGGTGAACCCGGTGCCGTGGGCGTCGGCCGAGGTGTCCAGCTCCACGCTCCGGAACCCGATCCGGCGCCGCCACGAGTCCAGCGCGCCCTCGCCGCGCAACAACGTCAACTCGACGTCGTACAAAGGCTGTTCGCCGTATCCACGAGGCCACCACAGGCGGACGTCCGGCACCCGCAGCCGTACGGTACCCCGCGTCCCGTCGATCTGCGCGCGGGCGCGTACACCGCCGACGCCCGCCTCCACGGTGAGCGGTGCCCCGGTCCGGGGGCGCTCCACGTCGACCGCCAGCTCGACCTGCCCCGTGCCGTCCTCGACGGTGACCAGCGGGCGCACCCGGGCGATCCGGGCCGTCGACCAGTGCTCCAGCCGCACCGGCCGCCAGATCCCGGCCGTCACCAGCGTCGGCCCCCAGTCCCAGCCGAACGAGCAGGCCATCTTGCGCAGGTACTGGTACGGCTCGGCGTACGCTCCCGGCCGTTCGCCCAGCTTGCCGCGCACCGCCTCGGCCTCGGCGTACGCGGAGGCGAACCGCACCGTCAGCCGCCCGCTCAGCCCCGTCACGTCGAAGCGGTACGAGCGGTGCATGTTCCGCGTCCGGCCCAGCGGCCGGCCGTCGAGCAGGACCTCGGCGACGGTGTCGAGACCGTCGAAGACCAGATCCGTCCGCTCGTGCGCGCCCGTCCCGGCGGTCAGTTCCGTCTCGTACGTCCACTCCCGCCGGCCCACCCACGCCACCTCGGCCTCGTTCCGGCCGAGGAACGGGTCGGGTATCAGCCCGGCCGCCAGCAGATCGGTGTGCACACACCCCGGCACCGAGGCGGGGAGCGCGTCCCCCGTGCCGTCCGGGTGTCGCAGGGTCCATCCCTCGGCGAGCGGTGTGACCTGACGCATGCACACTCCCTAAACCGGTCGAGCCATGTCTGGGCAACGTTTTGGCATCGTTGGCGCAATAGAGACTTTACCGGTTCAGTGAGGGGCTGCCAGAGTGCCGAACCAGCCAACCCACTCGTGCTCGTCCGCCCCGTGAACGGAGCTGATGCACATGTACCGCCGCACCACACTTGCCGGATCGATCGCCCTCCTCGCCCTGCTGGCCTCCGCCTGCACGGGCACGGGAGGCTCCTCCGAGGGCGCGGACGCCGAGGCGCCCGAGGACCCGTCGAAGGCCGAGGGCTCCATCACGGTCCTCACCCACCGGACCGACCTGGTGCAGGACGGGACGATGAAGAAGTACGCGGCCGAGTTCAACAGGACCTACCCCGGCGTGAAGGTCGAGTTCGACGGCCTCACCGACTACGAGGGTGAGGTCAAGATCCGTATGAACACGGAGAACTACGGCGACGTCCTCATGATCCCGGCGGTCATCGAGAAGAAGGACTACCCGAAGTTCTTCGCCTCCCTCGGCACCAAGGCCGAACGCGGCGCCAAGTACCGCTTCACCGACTACTCCACCGTCGACGGCAAGGTCTACGGCCAGAGCCCGATCGGTGTCGTCCCCGGCTTCATCTACAACAAGAAGGTGTGGAGCCGGGCCGGCGTCACCGACTGGCCCACCACCCCGGCCGAGTTCCTCGACGACCTGAAGGCGATCAAGTCGAAGACCGACGCGGTGCCGTACTACACCAACTTCAAGGACATGTGGCCGCTGACCCAGTGGACCAACGTCAACGGCTCCGTCGGCTGCGACACGAACGCCACCACGAAGCTCGCCGAGGGCGACCCGTGGGCCGAGGGCGCCGACCTGCGCGTGGGCGACACCCTGCTCCACGACATCGTCGGCGGCGGACTCGTGGAGAAGGACCCGACCACCACCAACTGGGAAGGGTCCAAGCCCAAACTGGCCAAGGGCGAGATCGCCACCATGTGGCTCGGCTCCTGGGCCGTCGTCCAGATGCGGGACGCCGCGAAGCAGGCCGGCGCCGACCCCGCCGACATCGGCTTCATGCCCTTCCCCGCGCAGCAGGACGGCGCCTTCTGCGCGGTGACCTCCCCGGACTACCAGCAGGCCGTCAACGTCAACTCCGACCACAAGGAGGCCGCCCGCGCCTGGATCGACTGGTTCACCGACAAGTCCGGCTACGCGGCGGCCAACCTCGCCCTGTCCCCGCTGAAGGACGCCCCGCTGCCCGACATCCTCCGGCCGTACGAGGAGAAGGGCGTCAAGCTCATCGACCTCGACGACAGCAAGGGCGCCGAGGTGAAGTCCATCGACAACCAGTCCGAGGTCGGCATCTACAAGCCCGACTACCGTCAGGAACTCGTCGACCTCGCCCGCGGCGCCCGCGGGGGCAGCCTCGACGACTTCCTCGGCGGCCTCGGCAAGCGCTGGGCCGAGGCGCGGAACTCGCTGGGGTCCTGATGACGGACACCACCCGCAAGGCGGCGCGGCCGGACGTCCCGGCCGCGCCCGCCGGGCCGAAGCGGGCCGTGCCGGCCCCGCGCCGCACCCGGCTGTCGCGCCGCCTCACCCCGTGGCTCTTCCTGATCGCCCCGCTGGCCCTGCTGCTGACCTTCACCTACGCGCCGATCGCCAACATGCTCGCGTACAGCTTCACCGACTGGGACGGCGTCAGCCCGGAGCTGAACTGGACCGGCACCGAGAACTACACCGAACTCCTCACCCGCTCCGAGCTGTTCGAGGTCTTCTTCGTCAGCGGCTACTACCTCGTCGCCTCCGTGGTGCAGATCGTCCTGGCCCTCTACTTCGCCACGGTCCTCAGCTTCGACGTCCGCTTCCGGAACTTCTTCAAGGGCGTGCTGTTCTTCCCGTACCTGATCAACGGGGTGGCGATCGGCTTCGTCTTCCTCTACTTCTTCCAGGACGGCGGCACCCTCGACTCCGTACTGAGCCTGTTCGGCGTCGGGGCCGACCACGCCTGGCTGGGCACGCCGTTCTCCGCGAACACCTCACTCGCCGGCGTCTCCGTCTGGCGCCACATGGGCCTGAACTTCGTGCTCTTCCTCGGCGCGATCCAGTCCATCCCGGGCGAGCTGTACGAGGCGGCCGAGATCGACGGAGCCGGCCGCTGGCACCAGTTCCGGTACATCATCGCCCCCGGCATCAAGCCCATCCTGGGCCTCAGCGTGATCCTCTCGGTCTCCGGCTCGCTCTCGGTCTTCGAGATCCCGTACATCATGACCGGCGGCGCCACCGGCACCGAGACCTTCGTGATCCAGACCGTGAAGCTGGCCTTCCAGTTCAACAAGACGGGCCTCGCCTCGGCCGCCGCCGTCGTCCTGCTGCTGATCGTCCTGGCGGTCACCTGGGTGCAGCGGCGCGTCGTCCCCGACGAAAAGGTGGACCTGGTATGACCCGCCGCACCGTGGCCCGCGCCCTCGTGTACGTGTCCCTGGTCCTCGCCACGCTCGTCGTGCTGCTGCCGCTCACCGTGGTCTTCCTGACCTCGCTGAAGTCGTCCGGGGAGATGGCCGACGGCAGCGGAGCGCTGGCCCTGCCCGAGGACCCGCTGAACTTCGACAACTACGTGACGGCGTTCCGGGACGGCCAGATGCTGTCCGCGTTCGGCAACACGGCGATCATCCTGGTCGTCGCCGTCGGCGGCACGATCCTCATCGGCTCGATGACGGCGTACGCGATCGACCGCTTCCACTTCCGCTTCAGGAAACTGGTCGTCGCCCTGTTCCTGCTCGCCGCGCTGGTGCCCGGGGTGACCACCCAGGTGGCGACCTTCCAGATCGTCAACAGCTTCGGCATGTTCGACAGCCTGTGGGCGCCGATCGCGCTCTACATGGGCACGGACATCGTGTCGATCTACATCTTCCTGCAGTTCATCCGCTCCATCCCGGTCTCCCTGGACGAGGCGGCCCGTCTGGACGGCGCGGGCGCCTTCGCGGTCTACCGCAAGGTGATCTTCCCGCTGCTCAAACCGGCGATCGCGACGGTCGTGATCGTGAAGGGGATCAACGTCTACAACGACTTCTACATCCCCTTCCTCTACATGCCCTCCGAAGATCTTGGCGTGATCTCGACGTCCCTGTTCCGCTTCAAGGGCCCCTTCGGCGCCCACTGGGAAACCATCTCGGCGGGCGCGGTCCTGGTCATCCTCCCCACCCTGCTGGTCTTCCTCTTCCTCCAGCGCTTCATCTACAACGGCTTCATGAGGGGGGCGACCAAGTAGACGTACCTGAGGGAAGCGCCCCAAAGGGGCGCGGGGAACTGCGCGACAAGCCACGGACAACCCGCACCCGCCGTACAGGGTGAACGTTCCTACGGCGACTAGGCGGACAGTGCGGCAACCAGCACGGGCGTGACCTGCTCGACCTGCCACACCCGAGCCCCGTATCCCGTCAGTGCCGAGGCAACGGCCTCAGCACCGACGACCTTCGGCGGCTCCCAGCAGACCCTCCGCACCGTATCCGGCGTGATCAGATTCTCGGGCGGCATGTTCAGCCGCTCGGCCAACGCGCTGATCCCCGCCCGCGCCGCGGACAGCCGTGCCGCCGCCGCCGGGTCCTTGTCGGCCCACGCGCGCGGCGGCGGGGGGCCGGTCACCGGCTGGCCGGGCTGGGGCAGCCGGTCCTCGCCCAGTGCCTTCGCCCGGTCGACGGCCGCCTGCCACTGCTCGAGCTGGCGCCGCCCCACGCGTTGCCCGAACCCGTTGAGCGCGGCGAGGGCGTGGAGGTTGGCCGGGAGGGCGAGCGCGGCCTCCACGATCGCCGCGTCCGAGAGCACCTTGCCGGGGGAGACGTCCCGGCGCTGTGCGATCCGGTCGCGGGTCTGCCACAGCTCCCGTACGACGGCCATCTGCCGGCGCCGGCGCACCTTGTGCATGCCGGAGGTGCGCCGCCAGGGGTCCTTGCGGGGTTCGGGCGGCGGTGCCGAGGCGATCGCGTCGAACTCCTGCCGGGCCCAGTCCAGCTTGCCCTGCCGGTCCAGCTCCTTCTCCAGCGCGTCGCGCAGGTCGACCAGGAGCTCGACGTCGAGGGCGGCGTAGCGCAGCCAGGGTTCGGGCAGCGGGCGGGTGGACCAGTCGACGGCGGAGTGGCCCTTCTCCAGGACGAAGCCGAGCACGTTCTCGACCATCGCACCGAGCCCGACGCGGGGGAACCCGGCGAGGCGTCCGGCCAGCTCGGTGTCGAAGAGGCGGGTGGGCACCATGCCTATCTCACGGAGGCAGGGCAGGTCCTGGGTGGCGGCGTGCAGCACCCATTCGACGCCGGACAGCGCCTCGCCCAGACCGGACAGGCCGGGGCAGGCGACGGGGTCGATCAGCGCGGTGCCGGCGCCCTCGCGGCGCAGCTGGACGAGGTAGGCGCGCTGGCCGTAGCGGTAGCCGGAGGCGCGCTCGGCGTCCACGGCGACGGGGCCGCTGCCCGCGGCGAAGGCGGCGATCACCTCGGCGAGGGCGGCCTCGTCCGCGATCACGGGGGGAATGCCCTCGCGCGGTTCGAGCAAGGGGATCGGCGCCTCCGTAGCAGAAGATCCGCCGTCGTCCGGAGGGGCGCCTCCGGTGGTGCGCAGTGAACGGTCTGCTGCGGTGTCGTGGGCGTCGGTCACCTGTCAAGGGTATCCGTGCCGTGAAGGCGCCCGTCGACGGTTGTGTTCCGTGACGGGCGCCGGTGGGTCGTATTCCGGTCAGGAGGGTGAGAGATCGTGTTCGTGAGTCCGTGGGCGGGGCGGAACGGGCGGGGGCGGTCAGTGGATGATGCCGGTGCGCAGGGCCACCGCCACCATGCCGGCGCGGTCGCCCGTGCCGAGCTTGCGGGCGATGCGGGCGAGGTGGCTCTTGACGGTCAGTGCGGACAGGCCCATGGAGACGCCGATCGCCTTGTTCGACTGGCCCTCCGCCACCAGTCGCAGCACCTCGACCTCGCGGCCGGACAGTTCTCGGTAGCCGCCCGGGTGGCTCGGGGCACCCGGGGGGCGGCGGTGCAGGCGGGCGGCGGCGGAGCCGATGGGGGCGGCACCGGGTCGGGTGGGGAGCCCGAGGTTGGTGCGGGTGCCGGTGACGACGTAACCCTTCACTCCGCCGGCGAGGGCGTTGCGTACGGCGCCGATGTCGTCGGCGGCGGAGAGGGCGAGGCCGTTGGGCCAGCCGGCGGCGCGGGTCTCGGAGAGGAGGGTGAGGCCGGAACCATCCGGCAGATGGACTTCGGCGACGCAGATGTCGCGGGGGTTGCCGATGCGGGGACGAGCCTCCGCGACGGACGAGGCCTCGATGACGTCGCGCACACCGAGTGCCCACAGATGGCGGGTGACGGTGGAACGGACGCGCGGGTCGGCCACGACCACCATGGCGGTCGGCTTGTTCGGGCGGTAGGCGACCAGGCTTGCGGGCTGCTCGAGGAGAACGGACACCAGGCCTCCTGGGTACGGGACGGGGCCGGCTCGTGGGGGTGCAGTCGGGACGAACCGTGCTTTCAAGGTCACAGTCGTCTTCGGCAATAAACCTGGTGTCCTTTAACGAATGATCACGAAGTGATGAGTAACAATCCGAGCAATTCGGACGCACGAGCGATCATTCGAAGACCGAACGGTTTCGATCCGCGTCGCAACGCTTCCGAAAGTGGCCGTGTCGACAAAGAGATGGACGATGGTGGCGGCCGGGAGTCCCGAGCGGGAGGTTCAGCGCGACTGCGGACCCCTCCGCTGCGGCAGCGTCACCACGGACGAGTCCCCGGCGGCGGCCGGCGGCAGCCCCGCGACCTGCGCCAGCAGATCGGACCACGCCGCCAGATGGGCGGCCGTGTCCGGGGCTCCGCCCAGGCCCTCCCGGGGCGTCCAGGAGGCCCGGATCTCGATCTGCGAGGCGGCGGGCCGCGCGGACAGCCCGCCGAAGTAGTGGGAACTCGCCCGCGTCACCGTGCCGCTCGGCTCGCCGCACGTCAGTCCGCGCGCCGCCAGCGCACCGGTCAGCCACGACCAGCACACGTCCGGCAGCAGCGGGTCCGCCGCCATCTCCGGCTCCAGCTCCGCGCGTACCAGCGTCACCAGACGGAAGGTGCCCCGCCAGGCGTCGTGCCCGGCCGGGTCGTGCAGCAGCACCAGCCGGCCGTCGGCCAGATCCTCCTCGCCGTCGACGACCGCCGCCTCCAGCGCGTACGCGTACGGGGCGAGCCGCTTCGGAGCGGGCGCGGGATCCACCTCGATCTGCGGCCGCAGCCGCGCGCCGCGCAGCGCCTCGACAGCGGCCCGGAAGGGCAGCGGGGGCGCACCCCCCGCACCCCCCTGTCCGGAGTCCCCTCCGGTCCCCTTCCGTTCATCCATTCCGCCAGCGCCGTCCGACAGTCGTCCCTGAGCCGCAGCCATGCGGGGAAGATTAAGCGGAACGGGCCCCCGGCGCAGGGAGGGACACCCGCGCCGCCCGGCGGTGTCCGGATCCCGCCCCGCGGGCCCTGGGGTCCGGGCGCGTCGGCGGGTCGTGCGAGACTTGCCGGTGTGAGTGCCAACGCAAGCCCGACGGGCCAGACGCCGACCGCGACCCCCGACCCCGTCAGGAACGACACGGTCCAGGAATCCGCCTTCCTCAAGGCGTGCCGGCGCGAGCCCGTGCCGCACACGCCGGTGTGGTTCATGCGGCAGGCCGGGCGCTCACTGCCGGAGTACCGCAAGGTCCGCGAGGGCATCGGGATGCTCGACTCCTGCATGCGCCCCGACCTGGTCACCGAGATCACGCTCCAGCCGGTGCGCCGCCACCGCGTCGACGCGGCGATCTACTTCAGCGACATCGTCGTACCCCTCAAGGCCATCGGCATCGACCTCGACATCAAGCCCGGCGTCGGCCCGGTCGTCGAGCGGCCCGTGCGCACCCGCGCCGACCTCGCCCGGCTGCGCGACCTCACCCCCGAGGACGTCTCCTACGTCACCGAGGCGATCGGCATGCTGACCCGCGAGCTCGGGTCCACCCCGCTCATCGGCTTCGCCGGCGCTCCGTTCACCCTCGCGAGCTACCTCGTCGAGGGCGGCCCGTCCCGTACGTACGAGAACGCCAAGGCGATGATGTACGGCGACCCCGGGCTCTGGGCCGACCTGCTCGACCGCCTCGCCGACATCACGGCCGCGTTCCTGAAGGTCCAGATCGCCGCCGGCGCCTCCGCCGTCCAGCTCTTCGACTCCTGGGCCGGCGCGCTCGCCCCCGCCGACTACCGGCGCTCGGTGCTGCCCGCCTCGGCGAAGGTGTTCGACGCGGTGGCCGGCCACGGCGTCCCGCGCATCCACTTCGGCGTGGGCACCGGCGAGCTGCTGGGGCTCATGGGCGAGGCCGGCGCGGACGTCGTCGGCGTCGACTGGCGCGTCCCGATGGACGAGGCCGCCCGCCGCGTCGGCCCCGGCAAGGCGCTCCAGGGCAACCTGGACCCGACCGTGCTGTTCGCCGGCCGGGAGGCCGTCGAGACCAAGGCGCGGGAGGTCCTGGACACGGCCGCCGGCCTGGAGGGCCACATCTTCAACCTCGGCCACGGCGTCATGCCGTCCACCGACCCGGACGCCCTGACCCGCCTCGTGGAGTACGTCCACACGCGGACCGCGCGCTGACCCACCGCGTACGCGCCGCACGCGCGTCGGAACCCGGGGGCGGGGTACTGGGCACACGTCGCCCGCCACGTTCGCTCCCGGGTGCGGGCAGGTGGAGGCCGCATGAGGCTCGAGATGTTCGACCCCGCCCCGATCGGCGTCGTCTTCACGCAGGGGCCGGAACACCGGCTCGCGTACATGAACGCCGTCTACCGGAACACCTTCGGTGACCGTCCGCTGGACCGGGCGATCCGCGACGCCTTTCCCGACCTCGCGCAGTCCGGCTACTTCGACATCTTCGACCGGGTCCTCGCCACGGGCACGGCCGAGGTGCTCACCGCCGTACCCGTCGACCTGGCCTACCCCGGCTCGGCGGACGGCGGAACCCGCTACTTCTCGTTCAGCATCTCCCGCGCCACGATGAGCGACGGCCGGCACGGCGTGCTCGGCGTGATCGTGGAGGTCACCGAGCAGGTGACCAGCGAGGAACGGATCCGTGTCCTGTCCGAGGAGCGCCGCCGCGCGCTGCAGCGCTACCAGAGCCTGGTGAACGCCGGATCCCAGATCGTGTGGGTGACCGGCCCCAAGGGCGGGGTGACCGAGCCGAGTCCCGGCTGGCAGCGGGTGACCGGGCAGAGCTGGGAGGAGTTCCGCGGCGACGGATGGATCGACGCCCTCCACCCCGACGACCGCGCCGCCGCCGTCGAGTCGTGGCAGCGGGCGCTGGACGAGCAGGCGCCCCGCTGGACCCGCACCTACCGGCTGCGGCTGGCCGCCGGCGGCTACCGTCACTTCGCCGTCGACGCCGCGCCGGTGCGCGACGGGGACACGGTGGTCGAGTGGATGGGCACCTGCGCGGACGTCGAGCAGGAGTGGCAGGAGACCCGGCGTGAGGAACTGCTGGCACGGACCGCCACCGCCACGGCCGGCATCGTACGGCTGGACGAGATGTTCACCGCCCTCGCCGATGTGATCGTGCCGGACATCGCCGACAGCTGCACCGTCCACCTCCTCCCGCACGCCCTGCACCGGCTGCCCGGCACCCCGCTGACCGCACAGCGCGTCACCGCGACCACCTGCGAGAGCCTGCCCGACCTGCCCCCGCACCGCGAGGAGCACCTGCGGCCCGGCAGCCCGCTCGCCCTCACCGCCGACCGGCGCAGCCCGCTCCACGCCGTCTTCCCGCCCGGCGCACCCCCGTCGGAGCTCGCCCCGCCCGACGGCGAACCCTGGCTGGCCGATGGGGTCAACAGCGTCGTGGTGTTCCCCGTCGTCGTCGGCGGCACCACCGCCGCCCTGGTCACCGTCTCCACCAGCGGCGACCGCCCTCCCCTCGGCCGGACCGAGATCAACCTGCTGCAGACCCTCCTGGAACGCGCCCACACCCCCCTCAGCAACGCCCTGGAGTACCAGCGCACCCGACAGGTGGCGCTGGCCCTCCAGCACAGCCTGCTCACCGACCCACCGGACGTGCCCGGCCTCGACATCGCCGTCCGCTACCGGCCCAGCACCGCGGCCGCCGAGGTCGGCGGCGACTGGTACGACTCGTTCGTGCTGCGCGACGGCGCCACCGTCCTCACCATCGGCGACGTCTCCGGCCACGACCTGCCCGCCGCCGTCACCATGAGCCAGTTGCGCAACATGCTCCGCGGACTCACCCTGGACCGCCAGGAACCGACCGGCACGATCCTGCGCCGGCTGGACGTCGCCGTGCAGACCCTCTACCTGGAGTTCACCGCCACCTGCGTCCTGGCCCGGGTCGAACGCCCGGCCCCCGGCCGTTTCCAGCTCAACTACTCCGTGGCGGGACATCCGCCACCGCTGCTGGTCGAGGCGGACGGCACCGCGCGCTTCCTGACCGCGGCCCGGTCCCCGATGCTCGGACTCGATCCACGGCCCGAGCACGCCGGCGCCGTACAGCCGCTGCTGCCCGGCTCGACCCTGCTGCTGTACACCGACGGGCTGGTGGAGCGCCGCGAGGAGGACCTGGAAGTCGGCCTGGAGCGGCTGCGGCTGCATGCCTCGGCCGCCGTCGGACACCCGCTGGAGGCCTTCTGCGACGCGCTGCTCGCCGACCAGCTCACCGTGGACAACGACGACGACGTGGCCCTGCTGGCCCTGCGCCTGCCCACGGCCCCCGCCGACGACCACGGGACAGCCGGCCGGTAGGGGCGCGCTACCAGCCCGGCCGCGCCCGCCGGCCGAAGAGGATGCCGCGCGGCTCCGGCGGCGGGGGAGTGCCGGGCTTGAGCGGCCAGGCGAGCAGCATGCCGGCCACGAAGCCGACGACGTGCGCCACGTACGCCACCGTCCCGGCGTCGGTGACGCCCTGGCCGGACGAGTACACCGCCTGGAGCACGAACCACATGCCCAGCACGATCCAGGCGGGCAGCCGCAGCGGCAGGAAGATCAGGAACGGTACGAGCACCCACACGCGCGCCTTCGGATACAGCACCAGGTAGGCGCCCAGTACCCCGGCGATGGCCCCGGAGGCGCCGATCAGGGGCTCGCCCGAGTCGGCGTTCAGCAGGGCGAAACCGTACGAGGCCGCGTAACCGCAGACGGCGTAGAAGAGCAGGAAGCGGACGTGGCCCATGCGGTCCTCGACGTTGTTGCCGAAGATCCACAGGAACAGCATGTTGCCCAGCAGGTGCAGCCAGCCGCCGTGCAGGAACATCGCCGTCAGGACGCTCAGCTCCGGTGACTTGCCGTAACCCGGCGGGCCGATCACGCATCCCGGACCCTGCGGGCCCACCCCGGTGTCGCCCGTGGGCACCAGGTTCGGCATCCGGTGGTGGATCAGCTCCTGCGGCACCACCGCGTACCGGTCCAGGAACGCCTGGAGGTGGCACAGGTCGGCCAGGCCGCTCCCGCCGGCCGGAGAGCCGGCGACACCGGGCGTGAGGACGACGAAGACGACGAAGTTGGCGGCGAGCAGCGCGTACGTCACCCAGGGGGTGCGCCGCGCGGGGTTCACGTCATGGACGGGGATGACCACATCCCCCTTGTGCCCGGGTGGCGGTCGGTGAATCCGCGGCGCCGCTGAACGCCGCCGTCCGGTCGTGCGTATGACTCGTCGACCGTCTGCGGCCCGGGGAAGGGGCCGCGGGGCCGACGTGAGGAAACTGGCGATGAACGACCGAGTGACTCCCGCGATGCACGCGCTGCCCGACGGCGAGGCCGAGCTCACGCTCGTGGTGCGCCTTCCGTGGGAGGACGTCGCCCGGCTGGGCCAGGAGGCGGGGCGGCTCGCCTCGCAGACGCGGCGGCCGGTCACGCTGGACGAGGCGGTGAGCCACCGGTTGCGTTCCGCGAAGGCCGCCGCGCATGCGAGGCCTGCGGCGCAGGCGCCGGTGTCCACGCAGGATGCCGGTGCGTCGGTGGCGTCGTTGCCGTCCCGCCCGCCGGCGGAGCAGGCGCGGCAGGCGATCGAGAGGATCAACGGGACCGTGTGAGGGTTTTCGGGGGCGCCGTAGGGGTGTGGTCGCGTTGCGGAGTGCCGGTTCGTTGTGGTTGATCGCGCAGTTCCCCGCGCCCCTGAAAGGGGCGCTGCATCATGCCCCTTTCTTATGTGTTCGCCCGGATTTTCGCCGCCGCCTTGCGGGCCGCCACCAGGATCGGGTCCCAGACCGGGGAGAACGGCGGGGCGTAGCCCAGGTCCAAGGCTGTCATCTGGTCGACCGTCATGCCGGCCGTCAGGGCCACCGCCGCGATGTCCACGCGTTTGCCCGCGCCCTCGTGGCCGACGATCTGGACGCCCAGGAGGCGGCCCGTGCGCAGTTCGGCGAGCATCTTCACCGTCATGGGGGAGGCGTTCGGGTAGTAGCCCGCACGGCTGGTCGACTCGATGGTGACCGCCTCGAAGCGCAGGCCCACGCGGTGGGCGTCCTTCTCCCGCAGTCCGGTGCGCGCGATCTCCAGGTCGCACACCTTGCTGACCGCCGTACCGACCACGCCGGGGAAGGTGGCGTAGCCGCCGCCGACGCCCGCGCCGATGATCTGGCCGTGCTTGTTGGCGTGCGTGCCCAGGGGGACGTGCCGCTGCTGCCCGGAGACCAGGTCGAGGACCTCCACGCAGTCACCGCCGGCCCAGACGTTCTCGTGCCCGCGCACCCGCATCGACCGGTCGGTGAGCAGCCCGCCGTGTTCCCCCAGGGGAAGCCCGGCGGCCCGTGCCAGGGCGGTTTCCGGGCGCACCCCGATGCCGAGCACGACGACGTCCGCCGGGTACTCGGCGTCCTCGGTGGCGACCGCCCGTACCCTGCCGTCGTCCCCGGTGAGCAGCTTGGTGACCTCGGCGCCGTTCACCATGGTGATGCCCAGGCCCTCCATGGCCCGGTGCACCAGGCGCCCCATGTCGGGGTCGAGGGTCGCCATGGGCTCCTCGCCGCGGTTGACGACCGTCACCTCGTAGCCGCGTTTGATCATCGCCTCGGCCATCTCCACGCCGATGTAACCCGCCCCGACGACCACCGCGCGGCGCCCGCGTGTGCGGGACAGCGTGTCGAGGAGGGCCTGTCCGTCGTCGAGGGTCTGCACGCCGTGCACCCCGGGGGCGTCCATGCCGGGCAGCTCCGGACGGATCGGCCGCGCACCGGTCGCGATCACCAGTTTGTCGTACGACGTCCAGGACTCGGCGCCGGAATCGACGTCCCGCGCGCGTACCCGCCCCCGGTCGAGGTCGAGTTCCGTGACCTCGGTGCGCAGCCGCAGATCGATGTCCCGCGCGCGGTGCTCCTCGGCGGTGCGCGCGATCAGCCGGTCCCGGTCGGGGACGTCGCCGCTCACCCAGTAGGGGATGCCGCACGCCGAGAAGGAGGTGAAGTGGCCGCGTTCGAACGCCACGATCTCCAGCTCGTCCGGGCCCCTCAGCCGGCGGGCCTGTGACGCCGCGGACATCCCCGCGGCGTCACCGCCGATCACCACCAGGCGTTCCCTCGCACCGCGCGCATCGCTCATGTTCATGTGAACACGCTACGGGGGCAGGGGATTTCAGGCCCGTCCGAGGGGGTCTCAGTCCTTCCCGTTCCCCTCCGGTGCCTGCCGGGGCGCCGGGGAGGGCGCCGGGGACGGCACCGGCCGGGCCGCCGGCAGCGGGCCGAGGGGGCCCGGCACGGGCGCCGGCTCCGGCCGCCGCGGCAGCCGGGGGCGTACGGCCTTCCGCCACAGCAGGACCAGCGGCACCGCCACCGCCGCGAACGGCAGCACCGCGCCGACCGCCACCGCCAGCCAGCGCAGCATCGTCACGAACGCGTCCCAGCCGCCCGCGAGGGCGTCCACGAACCCCGGATCGTCGTCCTTCGCCGCCTCGTCCACCGGCGTCTCGGACAGGGACAGGGTGATGGTGGCCAGGCTCGTACGGTCCTTCAGGGACGCCTGCTGGGCGAGCAGGGCCTCCAGGTCGGCCTGGCGGCTGCTCAGCTCGCCCTCCAGGGTGACCACGTCGCTGAGCTTGTCGGCCCGGTCCATCAGTTCGCGGATACGGGCCACGCTGGCCCGCTGGGTCGTGATGCGGCTCTCCACGTCGACGACCTGGTCGGTGACGTCCCGCGCCTTCGCGCCGCGTTCGAGGAGCTTGCCCGTGCCCTCCAGATCGGCGAGGACCTCGTCGTACCTCCCGACGGGCACGCGCAGCACCACGCGCGTGTGCTCGTGGCCCTCCTCGTCCCGGTCGGTGGTCTCGTCGCCGACGTAGCCGCCCGCGGTCCCGGTCGTCGTCCGGGCCTCGTCCAGCGCCTTCGGGACGTCCTCGACCCGCACGGTCAGGGAAGCGGTGCGGATGATGTGGTTCGCGGCGGCCTCCGGCGGCGCGGTCGCCTTCGCGCCGTCCGCCGAGCCGCCGGCGGCGCCCTGCTTCGCGTCCTCCTGCGCGGCCTGCCCCTCCGCCGGCGCGGCGGCGGCCTTGTCGGCGGCCCCGGACCCGGCGGAGTCGTCGCCCGCGCCGCCGCACCCGCCGACGGCGAGGGCCGCCGCCAGCAGGACCCCGGCCAGGGCGTGGGCGGGTCGTAGGGATCGTCGTGTGCGCATCTGGGGCTCCCCCGGTGTCGTGATGACTGACGCTCCTTCGACGCCGGAGGGGTGCGGAACGTTGGCGCCGGACGGTCCCGATGCGGTCACGGTAGGGACTCGACAGGGCCACATGGCCCTGGCGGGAGTGCCGGTGGCGTTTGAGAGGGTGGAGCCATGAGCGGATCACATGCGGGCTCCGGGCGGCACATCGTCGTCGTCGGAGCCGGAATCGCCGGGCTGGCCGCCGCCCACCGGCTGCGGGAGCGCGGGGCGCGGGTCACCGTGCTGGAGGCCTCGGACCGGGTCGGCGGCAAACTGCTGCCGGGGGAGATCGCGGGCGCGCGCGTCGACCTCGGCGCCGAGTCGCTGCTGGCCCGCCGCCCCGAGGCGGTGGGGCTCGCCCGCGCGGTGGGCCTCGCCGACCGGCTCCGGCCGCCGGCCACCGCCACCGCCTCGCTGTGGACCCGGGGCGCCCTGCGCCCCATGCCCAAGGGCCACGTCATGGGCGTGCCCGGTACCGCCGAAGCCCTCGCCGGCGTCCTGTCCGACGAGGGACTGGCCCGGATCGGGCGCGACGCCGACCTGCCCCGCACCGAGGTCGGCGACGACGTGGCCGTCGGTGAGTACGTGGCGGCGCGCGTCGGCCGCGAGGTCGTCGACCGCCTGGTGGAGCCCCTGCTCGGTGGGGTGTACGCGGGTGACGCGTACCGCATCTCGATGCGCTCGGCGGTCCCGCAGCTCTTCGAGGCGGCCCGGACCCACACCTCCCTCACCGAGGCGGTCCGCGGGATCCAGGCGAAGTCCGCCGCCTCGGCGCAGACCGGCCCCGTCTTCATGGGCATCGCGGGCGGAGTGGGCACCCTCCCGCTCGCGGTCGCCGACGCGCTGCGGGCGGACGGCGTCGGGATCCTCACCGGCACGCCGGTCACGGAGCTGCGCCGTGAGCCGGAGGACGGCTGGCGGGTCGTCGCCGGGGACCGGACCCTGCGCGCCGACGGGGTCGTCGTCGCCGTCCCCGCCCCGGCCGCCGCCGGCCTGCTGCGCGCCGAGGCGCCCGGCGCCGCCGCCGAACTCGCCGGCGTCGAGTACGCCTCCATGGCGCTGATCACCCTCGCCTACCGCCGCGCGGAGACCCGTCTGCCCGAGGGCAGCGGATTCCTGGTGCCGCCGGTCGACGGACACACCATCAAGGCGTCCACCTTCGCCTCCGCCAAATGGGGCTGGATCGCCGAGGAGAACCCGGACCTGGTCGTCCTGCGCACCTCCGTGGGCCGCCAAGGCGAGACGGAGATCCTGCGCCGCGACGACGCCGACCTGGTGGAGGTCTCCCGGCACGACCTGAAGGCCGCCGTCGGCCTGGACGCCGCCCCGGTCGCCACCCGCGTCACCCGCTGGCAGGACGGCCTGCCCCAGTACCCCGTCGGCCACCACGCGCGCGTGGCCCGCGTCCGCGAGCACCTCGCCGGGCTCGCCGGTCTCGCCGTGTGCGGCGCGGCCTACGACGGCGTCGGCGTCCCCGCGTGCATCGCGAGCGCGTACGCCGCCGCCGACCGGATCCACGGTGACCCGCACGCTGTGCAGGAACTCACCGCCAACCCGGTGCAGAGCCTCCACGGAGGAGCAGGAGAATAAGGGACATGAGCGACGACACCACCCCCGCCCCCGACCGGATCCCGAACAAGGGCAAGCTGGCCAAGGACCTCAACGAGGTCATCCGCTACACCCTCTGGTCCGTCTTCAAGCTGAAGGACGTCCTGCCGGAGGACCGCGCCGGGTACGCCGACGAGGTCCAGGAGCTGTTCGACCAGCTCGCCGCCAAGGACGTCACGATCCGCGGCACCTACGACCTGTCGGGCCTGCGCGCGGACGCCGACCTCATGATCTGGTGGCACGCCGAGACCGCCGACCAGCTCCAGGAGGCGTACAACCTGTTCCGCCGCACCAGGCTGGGCCGCGCCCTCGAGCCGGTCTGGTCGAACATGGCGCTGCACCGGCCCGCCGAGTTCAACCGGTCGCACATCCCGGCGTTCCTCGCCGACGAGACGCCCCGCGACTACGTGAGCGTCTACCCCTTCGTGCGCTCCTACGACTGGTACCTGCTGCCCGACGAGGACCGCCGGCGCATGCTCGCCGACCACGGCAAGATGGCCCGCGGCTACCCCGACGTGCGCGCCAACACGGTCGCCTCGTTCTCCCTGGGCGACTACGAGTGGATCCTCGCCTTCGAGGCCGACGAACTGGACCGGATCGTCGACCTCATGCGCCACCTGCGCGGCTCGGAGGCCCGGATGCACGTCCGCGAGGAGGTCCCGTTCTTCACGGGCCGCCGCAAGGACGTCGCGGAACTGGTCGCGGGCCTGGCCTGATCAGACGGCGGGCCGGTCCTTCCCGGCCCGGTCGCTCGCCGGCCTCGGCCCGGGTTCCGGGTGCGGCGCGCAGGAGGCGCGCCGCCCCGGGACCCGGCCGTCCAGCAGATACGCCTCCAGGTGGCCGTGCACGCAGGTGTTGGCCCCGCCCACGAGGCCGTGGCTGCCGGCGTCCCGCTCGGTCACCAGCGCCGACCCCGCCAGCCGCCGGTGCAGCTCCAGGGCCCCGTCGTACGGGGTGGCCGCGTCCCGCTCCGCCGCCAGGATCAGCGTCGGCGGCAGCTCACCGCCGCCCGCGCGCACGTCCAGCGGCCGCTGCCGGGGCGCCCGCCAGTAGGCGCACGGCAGGTTGGTCCACACATTGCCCCAGGTCTCGAAGGGCGCCCGGCGCGCGAGCCGGGTGTTGTCCCGGTCCCACACCGCCCAGTCCGTGGGCCAGGGCGCGTCGTTGCACTCCACGGCGAGATACACCGCCCGCGCGTTCTCCGCCTCCGCCGCCGCCTCCGGATACTCCTGGGCCTGCTCGACCAGCGGCGCGGGATCGCCCTTCAGATACGCCGACAGCGCCTGCGCGCGGTGCGGCCAGTGGTCGTCGTAGTAGCCGGCCTTCAGGAACGCCGCCTGCAACTGCTCGGGCCCGACCTTCCCGCCCGCCGGCTCCTTCGCCAGCCGCGCACGAACCTCGTCGTAGCCGTCCTGCACCTCGCGCGCCGTGTCCCCCAGCCCGTACACGTCGTCGTGCCGGGCGGCCCATGCCCGGAAGTCCGCCCAGCGGTCCTCGAACGCCGCCGACTGGTCGAGGTTGTTGCGGTACCAGATCTGCTCCGGGTCCGGGTTCACCGCCGAGTCGAACACCATCCGCCGTACGTGCGAGGGGAACAGCGTGGCGTACAGCGCCCCGAGGTACGTGCCGTACGACGATCCCAGGAACGTCAGCCGGTTCTCGCCGAGCGCGGCGCGCAGGACGTCCAGGTCACGGGCGTTGTTGAGCGAGTTGTAGTACCGCAGGGAGTCGCCGTTCCGCTCGGCGCACCCCCGCGCGTACGCCTTGGCCCGCGCGACGCGCTCCCGCTTGTGCGCCGCCGTGGGGTGGACGGGCGCCTTCGAGGGGCCCTTGAAGAACGTCCCCGGGTCCGTGCAGGACAGCGGGGCCGAACGGCCCACCCCGCGCGGGGCGTAGCCGACGAGGTCGTACGCCGCCGCGAGGCGCTTCCACTCGGGCAGCGCGCCCATCATCGGGAAGTACATGCCGGTGGCGCCCGGCCCGCCCGGGTTGTGGACCAGGGAGCCCTGCCTGCGCACCTTGCGCTTGCTGTTGCCGGGGTCCTTCCCGGTGGCCGGGGCGCGGCTGACGGTCAGCTCGATCTGCCTCCCGTTCGGGCGGGCGTAGTCGAGCGGGACGCGGACCGTGCCGCACCGGACGGTGCCGGGCAGCCCCTGCTCGGCGGGGCACGCGCCGAAGTCGATGCCCTCGGCCACGGCCCGCGCGACGGCCGTCGCGGTGCCGCGCGGCTCGGCGTCGGCGGGTCCCGCGCCGGCCGGGGCGGCGGCCAGGGTGGTGAGCAGCAAGGACCCGGCGACCACATGGACGGCGGCGGCGGTTCTCATCGACGAACGATCCCTTCGGTGCACAACGGCGACAAAAGGGATGTTTCGCTTGGAGTTGGCGTGAGGCAAGCACCGCCCGCCGGGGTGTCGGCGTCAACGCCCTTCGCGGGGCCCCCGGTGCGCGAAGGCCGCGCGCAGTTCCGGCTCGTCCACCGCGCGGATGCCGTGCACCGCGACGGACGTGAGACACGTACGGTCGTCACCGGCGCCGCGGGGCAGCGCGCCCAGCAGACGCTGACCGGCCGGGGAGGCCCAGGGCGAGCACGGGTGGACCTCGAACCGCGCGACGGCCAGACAGCCCAGCGCGAAGACCAGCGGCAGCGCGAACCACAGCGCCACCAGGTGGCGCGGCATGTCCGACGGCACGGGCATGAGCAGGGCGGCCACCCCCAGCCCCGCCACGACCGGCACGGCGAGCCGCACCTGCCGCACCGCGTCCGCGACGGTCGTACCGGCACCGTCGGGCACCGCCAGCCCGGCGCCGACCAGCCGTTCGGCGATCCCGCGCACGGCGTCCGCGGTCGCCGCGGCGGCCCGCACCGGCGCGAGCGGCGACTGCCCCTGAGGCCCTATCGCCCCTATCACCGACCGTTCCATCTCGTCCCGCCCACGCGGATCGACCACCGTCGCCCAGCCGGTGTGCGCGAGCAGCAGCCGCCGCTGACGGGCCATCGCGACGAGCGTGACGTCGGCGACCCGCCCGGGGCCACCGGACAGGAACGCGGCCTCGTACAACGTCAGATCGCGTCCCGCCCCCGCGTCGGAGCCGGCCACGGCGGCACCGCGCACGGCGGCCAGGCACAGCCGCAGGCACGTCACACCGGCGACGGCCCAGGCCAGGAGCAGAAGAGGGACCCAGAACATGAGTTGTTTGTAAGCGCGCGGTCGCGACAACACCATGCCTTGTTCACGATCCGGGACGGAGCGTTGTCGGTATGTGACGTTCCGCTTGGATTGTCGGGCGCCGGCGGTCAGCGCCGCAGCAACACCCGCCGGGTGGCCCGCGCCAGCCGCACCGCCGGCCTGCGCGAACGCGGCTTCGCCCCCGACCGCTCCAGCCACCACTCCCGCAACGCGCGCCGCGCCGACGTGTCCTCGGGCCGTCCGGCCAGCACGTGTTCGGCGAAGTCCAGCGCGTCCCGCCGGTAGCCGCCGGTCATCGGCCGCGTCTGCGCGTACGCGAGGAAGGCGCCTCGGTATCCGTCCCCGAGGATCACCGGCAGTTCGGGTGCGACCTTGGCGACGACATCGGCCCGCTTGGCGGCGAGCGCCCGCGCCTGCACCCCCATCCGCACCCGGTCGAACCCCTCCGGTACGGGCGCCTGGGCGACCAGCGCGGACAGCACCGCGGTCTGCGCGAGCGCGAGCCGCTCCCGGGCGGCCCCGAGGGAGCCCCGCCGCGGCTCGGGCCGGACCCCCACGACCGCCGCCGGTTTCGCGTCCCGGCGCTCCTCCCCCTCCTCGACCGCCCGCCGGATCGCGTCCAACTCCCGCTCCATCTCCTCCGCTTCCGGGAAGTTCTCGTCCCGCTCCAGCAGTACGCCGGGAGGGGAGACCCGGGAGGCGAGGTCGGTGAGCACGTCCAGCACGGGCCGCGGGACGGGGTGGGCGTGGCTGTCGTGCCACACGCCGTCCCGCTCGAACCCGCCCGCGACATGGACGTACGCGATGGCCTCCAGGGGCAGTCCGGCGAGCGCCTCGGCCGGGTCCTCGCCCCGGTTGACGTGGTTGGTGTGCAGGTTGGCGACGTCGATGAGGAGCCGTACGCCGGTCCGGTCGGCCAGCTCGTACAGGAACTGCCCCTCGGTCATCTCCTCGCCGGGCCAGGAGATCAGCGCGGCGATGTTCTCCACGGCGAGCGGCACGGGCAGCGCGTCCTGCGCGATACGGACGTTCTCGCACAGCACGTCGAGGGCGTCACGGGTGCGCGGTACGGGCAGCAGGTGCCCGGCCTCGATCGGCGACGAGGCGGTCAGCGTCCCGCCCGCCCGGACGAACGCGATGTGCTCGGTGACGAGCGGCGACCCGAGCGCCCCGGCCCGCTCGGCGAGGTCGGCCAGCCGTCCCTCGTCGGGCCGCTCGGCCCCGCCAAGACCCAGCGAGACCCCGTGCGGTACGACGGTCACCCCCCGCTCACGCAACCGCGTCAGCGACTCGGGCAGGTGCCCGGGACACACGTTCTCGGCCACGACCTCGACCCAGTCGATCCCCGGCATGCGCTCGACGGCCTCCGCGATCTCCGGCCGCCACCCGATCCCCGTCCCCAGTCGCACCATCGTCCCCTCCTCCACCGGCATGTCCGGCCCCCCGTAGGTGAGAGGGATATGGCCTCCCGGCACACCTCCGAACCGTGCCCGGTCCACCTTCAGAGGAACATTTGAGGTCAGGGGCGCGCCGGCCGGGCGAAGCCGGCGAGCGTACGGAAGTCGTCCTCCCGGAGCCCGATCCGCGGATCGACGTGGTGCAGCAGCCAGGCTCCGGGGTGGTGGGCGGCCACATACGCCTGGTCGAGTTCGCTCTGCTCGTCGTCCACCCAGGCGAAGGGCCGTCCGCCGGCGTGCTCCACCAGCGGGCCGGTCTTCCAGTGCACCCCGTCGGGCCGCTCCCGGAACAGGGCGTCACCGAAGTCGACGAAGGGAAGCTCGGGCAGCCCGAGCCGGGGACCTATCCACCGGTTGGCGTCCCCCATCCAGGTCGTGGCCCAGCACAGCTCGTACCCGAGCCGCAGGAGAGCCGGCCCGTGCCCCGGGTCGAGCCACACGCGCAACGGCCGCCGTCGGGACGACAACGGTCCTCGCTCCACCGGCACCCTGAGCGTGATGTATCCGGCGGGGCGTCTCTCCGGTTGGGCCGCGTAGGGATTGAGAGGTCCGTCCACGTCGAGAAAGAGCAGCGGTCGGTTCACGGTGCCTCCCTGATCATCCGCTTATGATCACCTACGACTGGGGGAGGGGAAACATGGACGGGAGAGAACGAAGCCCCGGGGTTTCGCGTTCCGTGCTCCGGCACCTCGGGGCCATGCATCTGAGCGGAGCCGTACTCCTGCTCACGTTCCTGGTCCCGCCGTACTGGATGTCGGCCGCCGCCTACGCCACTCCGCCCGGCGATCCCGGCGCGGACGCCCCCTTCCTCCTCCTCGTCACCGTCCTGTTGACCTGTGCGGTTTTCCACGTGGCGGTGCAGATACCGGCCGGGCTCCTGGGTGCCTGGCTGGGCGGACGACGTACGACACCGGCCCGGTACGGGAGCGCGGTCGCCGTGGCCGGTGTGCTGAGCCTGCTCCTCCTCCGGGCGGTGGGATGGAACGCCGGGCAGGACGTCGTGCCCGTGTGGGCCGACGCCATGGTCCGTGGGGCACTCGGTCTGGCCGGATACATGTGGGTCGTACGGGCGAGGCCCGGTTCTCAGCCGGCTCGACCGAGCGCGATGACGCGGGAGCCGGGAGTGAAGTCGGCGAAGGACTGTTCCCAGGTCTCGTCGGGCCAGTGGTAGGTCACGCGGCCCTCGGTGGGCCGGTAGTGGGCGGTGTAGACCGTCCCCAGCCCCTCGTCGTACGCGTACTGGTACAGCGGCGGCTTCAGCGTCGCCGCCACGTCCGTTCCCGTCGCCCGGACGGTGCTCAGCCGCTCCTGGGTCCGGGAGAACCGCTCCTGGTCCTCCGGAACCGGCAGGTGCTGGTGGTTGGCGGCGCAGGCGTCCGGGGCCTCGGTCAGCGGGATGTCCGGTCCCACGAACACCGTCACCGACTTCTCGGAGTCGACGAGGGTGACGTTCTGCGGGACGGCGATCGGTATGGACCGCAGTCTGCCGACCGCCTCGTCGACGGTGTCGCACGTCTCCAGGAGGTAGCGCAGCACGATGAGGACGGCGAAGCCGGGGCCGTGGACGAACCGGCCGCCGAAGGTGAGCGAGACCGCAAGCCCGGCGTCGTTCATGCCGTCCAGCAGGCCCCAGGCCCCGTCCTGCATTCCGATGACCGGGCGGAGGAAGTGCGAGGAGACGATGGTGCCTTCGCACTCGTCGGGGGCGAAGTCGTAGTTGCGCAGGAGGGTGCCGCTCGCGCCGATCTGGGTGCAGCCCGAGAAGAACGGCCGCAGGGTCGCGAGGGTGAGGAAGGTTTCCCCGCCCGGCCGGTCGAGCCGGCGGGCGAGCCGCTCCAGGACCGGGACCAGTTCCGGCATGTGCGTCTCGAACAGCTTCCGGGCACGTTCCGCGCCCTCCGCCGTCCGGCTCTCCTCGGTCATCCACCCCTCCGCACGCGGCCACATGGCCTGTACGTGGCCGGCCCAGCGGCCGTCGCCGCCGTCGCCGATGTCGACGGCACGGAAGGTCTTCCGCAGCGGGCTCATTCCGGTCGCTCCCTTACGTGCCTCGGGTGAAGTAGGGGCAACCTACTTGATTTCACGGGCAATTCCCTGATCCGTATCGCCGACGCCAACACCTCGTCCGCCTCTTCGACCCTGTCCCTCGACCGAACCCGCCGGGTGGTTCGGCATGTGCCAAGATGCGGTGAACTGGCGTTCGGTGGACGCGTCCAGCGGGGGGACGGCATGAACCAAGGGGAGCGGGCGGTGCCCGGACCGGTGGTCGCCGCCGGGGTCGTCGGAGCGCTGGCCGTCGCCGCCCTCGTGCTGCGGCCCGCCGAAGGGCTGCTGCACTCCGGCAAGGGGCCGCTCGGCCACTGGGGCGTCGTCGCGATCGGGGCGTCCGTCGCCTGGACGGCCGGAGCCATGCTGGCCGTCGATCGCCTTCGCCACCGGATCGGCGCCGGCCGTGCCGTGCTGACACCGGGCGAGGAGCGGCTGCGGGAGGCCGCCGTGCCGCTGCTGTTCACCGGGGCGGGCGTCATCGGCGTCCTGGCCCTGGTCCTGCACCGGTTCGACCACGACAGCACACCGCCCGGCACCACCACCCCACCGGGGAACCTCCCGCCGCCCTCCCCGCCACCGGGCCTCAACAGGCCCTTATTAGAGGGGAGTTCGGGGGGCAGCCTGTCCCTTCCGTTGTACCTCCTGCTCGGCCTGCTGGCCGCGGTCGTCGTCGTGGTCGTCACGGTGGCCGTCGTACGGCGACTGCGACGGCACGGGCTGACGGTGCCGCAGCCCCCCGGTCTCGCGGGCACCCCGGCGGAGGACGACGACGCGCGTCTGCTCCTGTCCGCCGTGCACTCGGGCCGCCGCGCTCTGGCCGACACCGGTGACGCCCGGGCGGCCGTCATCGCCTGTTACGCCGCGATGGAGGACGCCCTCGTCGCGTCCGGCGTGCAGCGGCGCGCCTCCGACAGCCCCTCCGACCTGCTCACCCGCGCCGTCGGCGCCGGCCTCGCCCCGACTCCGGCCGCACCGCTTCTCACCGCGCTGTTCCACGAGGCCCGTTACTCCTCGCATCCGATGGACGGCTCGCACCGTGAGGCCGCGGCCGACGCGCTGGAGGAGATCGCCTCACTGCTCCAGGGCCGGGAGGCCGGACGGTGAGCCGGGCCGTGGAAAGGACTTCGGGACGGGACATGCTCACCCTGCGCCGGCTCGGGCTGCTCGGGGGCGCGGTCGCCGGCTCCGGTGTCCTGCTCGTCCTGCTCCTCGACGGACTCAAGGCGGCCGGCGCCGTCGTGACCGTGCTCGTCGTCACCGCGCTGCTGGTCGCCCGGTACGTCGCCGGGGCGGGTGCCTTCGACTCCGGACGGCGGGACGAGGTAAGGCTGTTGCGGACACGGGCGCCGGGCATGGGGGAGTGGCGACGGAACGTGGGGACCGCCACGGGACCCGACGGCGCCCTCTACTACCGCGCGGTGCTCCGGCCCGAACTGCGCCGCCTGTACACCGCCGTACTCGCCGAGCACCACCATGTCTCGCTCGACCACCAGCCCCGGCGTGCCGCCGAGCTGATCGGACCCGAGCTGTGGCCGTGGCTGGGGCACGAGCCGCCCCGGACCGGGCCCGACGGCGACGTTCCCCTGGACGTGCTGCGCCGTCTCGTCGACCGGCTCGAGGCACTCGGCACACCCCGCACACGAAACCCCCCGTACTCGTAAGGAAGAAACCACGTGACGAGTTCCTCCATGCCTCGGCCCCGTACCGCCGGGGAGGTCGGCGAGCAGGCCGGTGCCGTACTGCGCGAGATCGGCCGTGCCGTCGTCGGAAAGTCGGACGCCCTCGAACTGGTGATGCTGGCCGTGCTGGCCGGCGGGCACGTCCTCGTCGAGGACCTGCCGGGGCTCGGCAAGACGCTCCTCGCGCGGTCCTTCGCCACCACGCTCGGCCTGGACTTCCGCCGGATCCAGTTCACGCCCGACCTGCTGCCGTCGGACGTCACCGGAACGCCGCTGTACGACCGGCGCACCGGCGAGATGGTGTTCCACCCCGGCCCGGTCTTCACGCACCTCCTGCTCGCCGACGAGATCAACCGGACGCCGCCCAAGACACAGGCCGCGCTGCTGGAGGCGATGGCCGAGTCGCAGGTGACCGTGGACGGCGAGACCCGGCCGCTCGCCGATCCGTTCCTGGTGATCGCGACCGCCAACCCGGTGGAGTACGAAGGCACTTACTCCCTGCCCGAGGCCCAGCTCGACCGGTTCCAGCTGCGTGTGCGGATGGGGTACCTGGCAGCCTCGGAGGAGCTGGCAATGCTGCGGGCCCGGATCGACCGGGCCGCACCCGAGGCCGTACTCGAAAGGCTCGCGGGACCGGACGACGTCGTGGCGTGGCGGGCCGTCGTGGAGCGCGTGGAGATCGACGACGACCTGCTGGAGTACGCCGTCGCACTCGTCGGCGCGACCCGCGACCACCCCCAGATCAGCATCGGCGCCTCGCCGCGCGGCGGTCTCGCCCTGGTGCAACTCGCCCGCGCCCGCGCCGTGCTGGACGGCCGGGACTACGTCGTCCCGGAGGACGTCAAGGACCTCGCGGTGCCCGCGCTGGCCCACCGGGTGTCGCTGCGGCCGGAGTTGTGGGTGCGCGAGATGTCCACGGACGACGTGCTGCGGGAGATCGTCGACAGCGTCGGCACGCCGTCCACGCGGCGTACGGCCGCAGTGTCGTCGTGACCCCGCCCCCGCCCGCGCCGCGGCCGAGCGCCGCGGTGGTCCGCGCCCTGGAGGGGCGCAGCGGTCCGGCGCAGCCACCGCCCCCGCCACCCGGCGGACCGCGTCCCGGCGAGCGGACCCTGCGCCTGCTGACCGTCGCCGTCGTCGCGCTGTCCGCCGCCCTGCTCACCGGCCGGGCGTGGCTGCTCGCGCTCGCGGCGGTGCCGCTGGTGCTGCTCGCGCTCGCGCTGCCGCGTGCGTACGCCCGTCGCATCGAGACGTCGGCCACCGTCGAACCGAAACGCTGCTTCGAGGGCGACACCGTCACCCTCCGCATCGCGGTGGCTCACGACGGCGGTGCCGTCCGCCTCGACCCCGGCGTCACGCTCGGCCCGGGCCTGCGGCTCGACGAGGTCGTCGTCGGCCCGTCCACGGTGACGCTGCGCCACACCGCGCTGCGCTGGGGACGCTGGTCGCTCGGCCCGGTGGACCTCGACGTGTACGACGCCGGGGGCACCGTGCGCCGCACCGCGCGGGTCGAGGCGGCCGAGGTGTCCGTCTTCCCGCACGCCGCGCAGGCCCGGTTCACCCCGATCCCCGTACGGCTGCCGCAGCGACTCGGCGAGCATGCCTCCCCGCAGGCCGGAGAGGGCGTCGAGGTCGTCGGGGTGGGACCGTGGGTGCCCGGGGAACGGCAGCGGCGCATCCACTGGCCGTCGACGACCCGGCGCGGGGCCGTGCAACTGCACCGGTTCGCGGCCGAGCGGGCCGCCGACACGGTGATGCTGCTCGACGCGTTCGGGGACGTCGTCGACCCGGTGACCGGGGTGTCGTCCCTGGACGAGACGGTGCGGGCCGCCACCGGGCTCACCCGCGCCTATCTGCGCACCCACGACCGGGTGGGGGTCGTCTCGACCGGGGGCACCACGCGGTGGCTGGCACCGGGGACCGGGGACGCGACGTTCTACCGCATCGTCGAGAGCGTCCTCGACGTCCGCAAGGACCGGCGGTTCGACGGACCCGGGCTCGAACGGGTGCCGCCGCCCGCGCTGCCGCAGGGGGCTCTGGTGTACGTGTTCACTCCACTGAGCGACGCACGGGTGCTGAAGGTGCTGCGGGACCTCCAGGGGCGGGGGCGCCGGCCGGTCGTCGTGGAGATCCCGAGCGGGGACCCGCACGTCGAACCCGGTGACATGGCGGGCGAGTTGGGGCTGCGGTTGTGGCACGCGGACCGGGACGCGATGCGGTTCGCCCTGCGGGACAGCGGGGTGCCGGTGCTGCGGCACGTCGTGGGCGAGTCGTTGGACCTGGCGTTGGCGCCGTTGCTGTCGGGGCGGATCGGGGGACGGGGGTGAGCGCGATGACGGCGCTCGACGCGCGGGTGGCCTTCCGGGAGTACGCGCGGTACTGGGCCGGGACCGTGCCGGTGCGGGTGCTCGGGGTGGCGGCCGTCGTGATGGCGTGGCGGCCGTGGGTGACGGTGGGCGGGGCGCGCGGGGCGGTGCTGTTCGGATGCGCGGTCGCCTTCGCGGCGTGGGCGGCACCGGCGGTGGACCGGCGGCCGTCGCTGGAGTCGGTGCGCTGGACCCACGTTCTGCTGCGGCACCGGACGACCGTGCTGGCGAGCGGTGTCGTGGTGATCGCGGCGTCCGGGGACCCGGCGTGGTGGGAGGCGGCCGGTGTGGTGGTGCTGTCGGTCGCGTACCTGGTGACGAGTGAGACCTGGCCGTGGAGGTGGGGGCGCGGGGTCGCGCGGGTGTGGGGAGAAGCCGCCGCGGCGTGTGCGGGGGCCGGGGTCGTGGTGGCTGCCGCGGTGGTTCCGGTGTCCGGGCCTGCGTCCGGGGTGGGACGGGTGATCGCGGCCGGTGTGGTGGTGGGGATGCTGGTGGTCGGTGGTGGGGTGATGGGTGCCCGGTGGTGGGGCGGGAGGAGGTAGGCAGGAGACACCGGCGACGAGCCTGGCTCGTCCGTTGCCCGCTTCGGTCGGACAAGGCGGCGGTCAGAGGCCGGCGAAGACAACAGGGCTTCCCGGTGACGGAGACCGAGGGTTGCCCGAGGGTTTCCGGGAAAAGAACGCACGCGGCAGTGTGTGTGACCTCGCGAACGGGCGCGTCGGTTCTGCGTTCTACTGACGCCTGGGGCGCGGCACGAGCGCGCCCCAGCATGTGTCGAGCCGGAGGACGCGGGGTAATGACGACATCTGTACTGGCCGGTTGTGTGCCTTGGGACCACTTCGGCATCACGGGCGTGAGAGGGCTCTCGCCCGACGAGGTGCTGTCCCGCCCGGATGTCACCGATCAGGCGCCGTACCCGCTGTGCACACCCGACGAGGCGTTGCGGCGGTTCGGGTGGAACGGCCATGAGACGCCCGCGGCACGGGTGTGCCGCAGTGGGGAGTGGACCTTCCTCCTGGACGTCGACGCACACGGCCGGCTGCTGCGGTCCTCGGTGCTCACTGATCTGTCCAGGGACACCGAGGCTGTCTCGATCTGGAAACTTCTCGATGGGACGACCCGGATCGCACATGCGAGATCCGGAGAATTCCTGGCCTACTACGACGCTTGGCATTTCGAGCCGCCGGAGGGCGCCGACCCCTCGTTCCTCAACCGTGCTCTCACTGACGCGGGTTTCTTTCTGGAGGAGAACTGGGAGTCCGACGACTGGGAGTCGACCACTGCTGCGTTGCTGATGCTGGAGCGTGAGTTCGGCTTGGCACTGTCACCCGAGGTGGCCAGGAGCCCCCTGCCGACGGTCAGCCTTCTGTACCTGCGAGGCTGACCGCCTTCCTCGCGGCCCCCTCGGCCGGGTGCTCCGGCCCCGGCCCGGCGACCGTGGGCTCCGCGCGACGGCGGAGCTCAACGGGACACCTGGACGGACGTGCCATGACTCGGTCCTCTCACGGAATCGAGCGCAGTGCTCCGAGTCCGGTGGAGACGCCTCACCGCAGCGCCGGATGGTCCGCCACCACCGTGCAGGAGCCCGGGGCGATCTCCGTGAAGCCCGCGTCGCGGACCGTGGGGAGGCCGCCGGCCGTCAGGGCGGGCCAGTGGGCGGGGTCGGCGGTGCGGACGGCGAGGGGGAAGCCGGCGGCCTGCCAGGCGGCGCGGGCCTCGTCCGGGAGTTCCCACCAGGCCAGTTGGGCGGCGTGGCCCGCCTGGGCCATGGCCTTGCCGGCCGACATGCCGAGGGTGGGGTTCAGCCGGAGGACGGGGGTCGCCGGGTCCGCCGGGGGTACGGGGTCGGGGTCGTCGAGGTCGGTGCCGGAGACCTGGAGGCGGGCCAGGTCCTTGGGCCAGCCGTCCAGGGGGACGGGCGGGAAGACGCGGACCTCCGCCGACTTGCCGGTGACCGTGATTCCCGGGAGGGCCTCCGCGCGGCGCCACTCCGCGCCGCGTGCCCGGCGCACCACCTTGCGGATGCGGGCGTCCTGCCAGTCGCGCATCGCCCGCGCCCACTCGCCCTCGCCGACCGAGCGCTCGTCGGTCAGCATCACCAGCACCGCGCGGGCCGCCGTCTCCAGGGCGTCCGTACGGGCCGGGGGCGCCGCCCGCTCGATGCGGACCACCAGGGGCAGGACGAACTGGGGTGCCTCGTCGCGGGCGCCGGGGTCGGGGCGGAAGGGGCTGTCGGCGGCAGGGGTCTGGTTATCGCTCACGGGGCCAGTGTGCCAACCCGCGCGGGAGTGCCGTCAGCCCGAGCAGGACGTGCGTTCCGCCTCGCGCCATTCGCAGACCGGGCACAGGGTGACGCCCTTGTACGACTCCGGGTACTCCGTCGGCTCCTGGCACAGCACGCACGCCGCGTACGGCGGGCCGTCGGCCCTGGGCGGCCGGGTGACGTCGATCAGGCAGTAGTCGTTGTCGGTGTCGCTCATGACTCCAGCGTAGGGACTCCGGCGTAGGGACTCCGGCACAGGGACTCCGGCACAGGGGCTCCGGCGCAGGGCGGCTCAGCCCCGGCCGTTCGCCGCCGCGATCAGTTCGGAGACCTTCACGAAGCGGTAGCCCTGGCGGCGCAGCTCCGGGACGATTCTCCGTACCGCCCGTTCCGTCGTCGGGGCCGCGCTGCGGGTGCAGTGCAGGACGACCACCGAGCCGGGGCGTACTCCCTCCAGGACCTGCCGGGCCACCGCCTCCGCGTCCGTGGCGAACGCGTCGCCACCGACCACGTCCCACTGCACGGCCGTCACCCCGGCCGGGGTGAGCGCCTTGAGCGCCGTACGGTCGTAGCAGCCGCCGGGGAAGCGGAAGTACGGCTTCGGGTCGGGCACGCCCACCTTCCGGAACACCGCGTACGCCCGTTCCACGTCCGTCCGCATCCGGTCGGCGGAGACGGTCGGCAGGCCGTAGCAGTCACCGGTGAACGCGTAGTGGCTGTAGGAGTGGTTGGCGATCTCGAAGAGCGGGTCCCGGCCGATGGAGCGGGCCTGGTCCGGGTACTCCTCGGCCCAGCGGCCCGTCATGAACACCGTGGCCGGCACCTTCAGCGCGCGCAGGGTGGCGATGAGCCGCGGGTGGTCGAAGTGCTCGCCCGCCGCCGCCCTCGGGCCCTGGTCGGCGGTCATGTCGGCGTCGAAGGTGAGGGCGAGCGTCCGGTCGCCGGTGCGCGGGCCGTTGCGGAAGACCGGGGTCAGGCCGGACGGGCCCGGGGCGAGCGTGGGAGGGGCCGAGGGGGACGAGGGTGCGGAGGGCGCGGGCCGGGGTGCCTGCTGCTGGGCGGGGCGGGTGGTGGCGCAGGCGGCGAGCGCGCTGGCCAGGACGCATACGGCGGCTGCTCGACGTACGAGAGTGATCACCGTATGACAATATGAGCGGTTTTATGGCATTTCTTTTGTCATGCCGGAAAGTCCGCCCGCTGTCACCCGGGTGGGCGCGGTACGCGCTCCCCGCTCCCCGCCCTCCGCGGGCAGTCGTGCCTCCCCCTGTGCCTCAAGGGCCTGGGAGGTGCTCCCAGGGCGGCACGGGTGGGCGGTGGGGGTACCTCCCGCTTGAGCGGAGCCGAGAGTGGGGGGAGGCACCCCGCAAGCGCCGGGCCGCGCGAACACCCCCCGCCCCACACCGACACCCCTCAGATGTCGCGCCGCTCCAGTGGCCGCGTCGCCGGGCCCTGGATGACCTTGCCGTCGGTGTCGAAGCGGGAGCCGTGGCAGGGGCACTCCCAGGCGCGTTCGGCGGCGTTGAAGTCCACCAGGCAGCCCAGGTGGGTACAGCGGGCGGAGACGGCGTGCAGGGTGCCGTCGTCGTCGCGGTAGACCGCGAGCCGGCCACCCTCCGCGCGGACCACGGCGCCCTCGCCCGGCGGCAGCGCCTCCGCCGGCGGGGCCGGGCGCAGCCGGTCGCCGACGAAGTGCTTGGCCACCTGCGCCTGGTGTTTGAGGAAGGCCGGCGCCTCACGCACCGCGGAGGCCAGCCGGCGCGGGTCGTACAGCTCGCTCCACGCGCACTCCTCGCCGGTGATCTGCGCGGTGAGCAGCAGGCCCGCCATCATGCCGCCGCTCATGCCCCAGCCGCCGAAACCGGTGGCGACGTAGGTGTGCCGGGCGCCCGGGTGCAGCGGGCCGACGAGCGGCACGGTGTCGGTGGGATCGTTGTCCTGCGTGGCCCAGGAGTGGGTGAGCTCCACACCGGGGAAGTGCGTGCGGGCCCACGCGGAGAGGCGGTCGAAGAGGGCCCGCGGGTCGCCCGTGCCCGGCGTGAAGTGCTCACCGGTGACCACCAGGAAGCGGTGGGTGCCGTCCTCGCCGTAGGGGGCGGTGCGCACCGAGCGGGTGTTCTCCTCCGGGGTGATGTACATCCCGCCCGGGTCCTGACCGGCCGGGAGCGGCCCGGCGACGACCAGTTCGCGGCGCGGGGAGAGGCGGGTGAACAGCAGCGCCCGGTCGAAGACCGGGTAGTGGGTGGCGACCACGACGTCCCGGGCCGTCACCGTGGCCCCGGCCGCCGTCGACAGACGGCACGGCGTGCCCTCCTCCAGGCCGAGGACGGTGGTGTCCTCGTGGATGCGCCCGCCGTGCGCGACGATGTCGTCCGCGAGGGCCAGCAGGTACTTGCGCGGATGGAACTGCACCTGGTCCGTCACCTCGACGGCGCCCGCCACCGGGAACGGCAGACCGGTCTCCGTCACGAAGGAGGCCGGCAGGCCCGCCTCCCGCGCCGCCTCGGCCTCCGCGCGCAGCTCCGCCACCCGGTCCGCGTCACGGACGTAGGTGTACGCGCTGCGGCGCTCCCAGTCGCAGTCGACGCCCAGCTCCTCCACGACCCGGGCGGTGTGCTCGATCGCCTCGGACTGCGAACGGGCGTACAGCCGCGCGCCCTCGCTGCCCCGGGTGCGGCGAAGCTTGTCGTAGATCAGCGTGTGCAGGGCGGTGACCTTGGCCGTGGTGTGCCCGGTGACGCCGGCCGCGACCCGCCCGGCCTCCAGCACCGCGACGCTCTTCCCGGCCCGCGCCAGCTCCCGGGCCGTGCACAGGCCGGCGATGCCCGCGCCGATCACGGCCACGTCGACATCGAGGTCCCCGGTCAGCGCGGGGTGCCGGCCGCCCGGTGCGGTCTGGAGCCAGTACGAGCCGCCTGCCTGCTGCATCTCCGTCATGCGGCGCCGGGTACCCCGGTCCGGCCGGTTCACCGTCCGGGCGCTCCTCTTGCGGGGCGGCCGGGGCGGGACTAACGTACAACCAAATGGTTGTAGATGGGATCGACGAGACCGGCGAGACCGACGAAACCGTGGACCGGCTGTTCCACGCCCTGGCCGACGCGACGCGGCGCGACATACTCCGGCGCTGTGTCCGCGGTGAGCTGTCCGTGTCACGTCTGGCCGCGGCGTACCCGATGAGCTTCGCCGCGGTGCAGAAACACGTCACGGTGCTGGAGCGGGCCGGTCTGGTCACCAAGGAGCGACGCGGACGGGAGCAGCTCGTGCGCACCGATCCCGATGCGGTGGGCCGGGCGCGGCAGGCCCTGGACGAACTGGAGTCGGCCTGGCGGGCGCGGGTGGACCGGATGTCCGGTCTGCTGACGGAGGACGCCGCCGGGACCGGTGACTCCGGGGCCCCGGCCCACGACGAGAACACGCACGAGAACACGCACGAGAACACGCACGAGAACACGCATGAGAACACGACGGAAGGACCGGACAGATGACTGTCACCAACGTGGACAAGGACGTCGACCGTCTGACGCTCACCCTCACCGCCGACTTCACCGCTTCCGTGGAGCGGGTGTGGCGGCTGTGGGCCGACCCGCGGCTGCTGGAGCGCTGGTGGGGCCCGCCGAGCCACCCGGCGACCTTCGAGGAGTACGACCTGACGCCCGGGGGCGGCATGAAGTACCACATGACCGGCCCGGAGGGCGAGAAGTACGGCGGCTGGTGGCGGGTCTCCTCGGTCACGCCGCCGACCGCCCTCGAGTTCACCGACGGCTTCTCCGACCAGGAGGGCAAGCCGGACCCCGAGATGCCGACCACCTCGGTACGGATGACGCTCACCGCGCTCGAGGGCGGCACCCGGATGGAACTGCGGTCCGTCTTCGACACCCGCGAGCAGATGGAGCAGCTCACCGAGATGGGCATGGTGGAGGGGATGAGCCAGGCCGTCGGCCAGATGGACGCGCTCGTCGCGGGCTGAACCCCGCGCCGGGGCGGAGGGCGGACCGCCTTCCGCCCCGGTCGTGAGCGGCTACCCGCGCCACGGGCCCGTCACGGCGAACGTCGTGCCGGGTGTGTAGCAGTTGACGTACATCGTGCGGCCGTCCGGGGAGAAGGTGACTCCGGCGAACTCGCCCCACTCCGGTTCCTCGGCCGTCCCGATGTTCTGACGACCGCGCGCCATCGCGTAGACCTCACCCCGCCGCGTGACGCCGTAGACGTGCTGGGCGCCTCCGCCGTCCTCGCACACCATCAGGCCGCCGCTGGGCGCGAGGCAGATGTTGTCCGGCGACTCGCCGGGGAGCTGGACGTCGGTGTCCGGGCCGAAGACGATCACCAGGGTGAGGCGGCGCCGGTCCGGGTCGTAGCGCCAGATCTGGCCGTAGTGGTCGGCCGCCGAACCCTCGGCGCTGTGGGCGAAGGACGAGACGAAGTAGACCGAGCGTCCGCCCCAGTAGCAGCCCTCCAGCTTCTGCGCGTGGGTGATGCCCCTCGGGCCGAAGTCCTGGTGACGGATGGGCGTCCGGGCGGCCTGCGGATCCGGTACGTCCACCCACTCGATGCCGTCGAAGCGGGCACCGATGTCCTGGATCGAGGACAGGTCGGGCACCCCGGGCACCCGCATCGCCTGGAGCCGGCCGCCCGCGCGCAGCGAACCGGTGCCGCCGAGGGGTTTCTCCGGCAGGAAGCGGTAGAAGAGGCCGAAGGGCCGTTCGAAGGCGTCCTCGGTCTCGTAGACCACGCCCCGCTTCGGGTCCACGGCGACCGCCTCGTGCTGGAAGCGGCCCATCGCGGTCAGCGGTACGGCGCCCGTGCGGCGCGGGTCGGCGCCGTCGACCTCGAAGATGTAGCCGTGGTCCTTGGTGTAGCCGTTGGTGCCGGCCTTGTCCTCGGTCTCCTCGCAGGTCAGCCAGGTGTTCCAGGGGGTCGGTCCGCCCGCGCAGTTCACTGCCGTACCGGCGATCGCGACCCGTTCCGACAGCACCCGGCCGTGGTGGTCCAGGGTGAGCGCCGTGCAGCCGCCCTTGCCCTCCGGGTCGTAGGTCAGGCCGTCGATCACCGGGACGGGGACTCTGCCGTTGGCGCGGTTCTCGTGGTTGCGGACCAGGTGGGTACGGCCGTGGCGGCCGGCGAAGGCGGCCATGCCGTCGTGGTTGGAGGGGACCGGGCCCTCGCCGGAGCGCAACGGGTCGCCCTCGCGGGAGAGGACCTTGTAGCGGAAGCCCTCCGGCAGGTCGAGCAGTCCGTCGGGGTCGGGGACCAGGGGGCCGTAGCCGCTGTGGCCGAGGTTCTGGGCGGCGGCGGTGCCGGTGAAGAGTTCGGAGAGGGCGCCGGTGAAGGCGATGCCGATGCCGAGGGCACCGGAACGGGCGAGCAGCTGACGTCGTGTCGCGGGGGAGCCGGTCGTGGACTCGGTGGTGGACCCGGTCTCTGGCATGGGGAAACCTTCCTGCTGGCGGACAGGAACTGTGACCCGGCCGTGTCTATCACCTGGTGCGGGTCACGGGAACCACGCGCGTGGCTCGTGTCACGGCTCAGGGCGTGGACCGTCGGGCTCCGGGCGGGCCTCCGCCGCGTGACCCGGTGCGGGCTGCTGGGCGCGTTCGAGGAAGCGGAGGAGTTCGACGGGGAAGGGCAGGACCAGGGTGGAGTTCTTCTCGGCGGCGACGGCGACGATGGTCTGCAGCAGGCGGAGCTGGAGGGCGGAGGGGGTCTCCGACATCTCCTGGGCCGCCTCGGCGAGTTTCTTGGACGCCTGGAGTTCGGCGTCGGCGTTGATGACGCGGGCCCGGCGTTCGCGGTCGGCCTCGGCCTGGCGGGCCATGGACCGCTTCATCGTGTCGGGCAGGGAGACGTCCTTGATCTCGACGCGGTCGATCTGCACGCCCCAGCCGATCGCGGGGCTGTCGATCATCAGTTCCAGGCCCTGGTTCAGTTTCTCGCGGTTGGACAGCAGGTCGTCGAGGTCGCTCTTGCCGATGATCGACCGCAGTGAGGTCTGGGCCATCTGGGAGACGGCGAAGCGGTAGTCCTCGACGTTGACGACGGCCGCCGACGCGTCGACGACCTTGAAGTAGACGACCGCGTCGACCCGGACGGTGACGTTGTCGCGGGTGATGCCCTCCTGGGCGGGGATCGGCATCGTGACGATCTGCAGGTTGACCTTGCGCAGGTGGTCCACGCCGGGGACGACGAGGGTGAAGCCGGGCGGGCGTGTGGTGCCGCGCAGGCGGCCGAGGCGGAAGACGACTCCGCGTTCGTACTGTTTGACCACTCGGGCGGCTGCGAGGAGGTAGACGGTGGCGGCTGCGGCGGTGCCGGCGGCCGCGGTGAGCAGTTCCTCGACCATGGCGACCTCCCGTTCAGAGGTCTGTGTGCTTCTGGCTGCATTTGCAACGATATGCCCGGCGGTCGGTGCGGTGCCATGCCGGGGGGCCGGGGGTTGGGCGGCGGGGTTTTCCGCCCCCGCCGCCCCCTTCCCTTCCCGTCCCCGGGGGCGGAGCACCCGGACCCCCGTTCGCGCCCGGGCGGCGGAGCCGCATGTCGACACGGCCCCGCGCCTCTGGCGCCCGCGTCCCTAGGGGAGCGTGACCGGTGTCTCCGTGAGTTTCACCGGGGGTGTGCCCGGGGTGCTGTGGCGGGTGGACCAGTTCTTCAGGGCCGTGTGGCAGGCGTGGTCCACGTGGTGGAGGGCGGTGAGGTCCAGTTCGACGGGGCGGTCCTGGGGGAGGGATTCCAGGGTGTCCAGGATCTTCGGGAGGCGCAGGAAGGTCGCGTTGCCCGACAGGTGCACCTGGATGGGGCCCGCGCCCTTGTCCACGACCTCCAGCTTCGCCTGCGAGGCCTCCCAGGCCGTCTTGGCGACCGACAGGGCCAGACCGATCAGCACGCCCTCGAACATGTTCACCGTGACGATCGACACGGCGGTGACCACCAGGATCAGCGCCTCGCCCCGGTGGCCCCGCCAGAGTGCGGCCAGGGCGCGGAACGGGATCAGCTTCCAGCCGGCGTGGACCAGGATGCCGGCCAGCGCGGGCAGCGGGATCAGCGCCAGCGCGGACGGCAGCAGCGCGGCGAACAGCAGCAGCCACACGCCGTGCATCACCCGGGACGCCTTGGTCCTGGCGCCCGCCCGGACGTTGGCCGAGCTGCGCACGATGACCGCGGTCATCGGCAGTGCGCCGAGGACCCCGCAGACCGTGTTGCCCGCGCCCTGCGCCATCAGCTCCTTGTCGTATTGGGTGCGCGGCCCGTCGTGCAGCCGGTCCACCGCGGCGGCGCTGAACAGGCTCTCGGCGGAGGCGATCAGGGTGAACGCGACGATCGTGCCGAGGACGCCGACGCCCAGGGAGCCGAACGCGTCCGCGCCGGGCGGCTGGACGGCGTCGAGCAGGCCCTGCACCTCGACCGTCGCGACGGGCACGCCGAACGCCAGGGTGACCGCCGTCGCCAGCAGGACCGCCGCCAGCGCGCCCGGTACGACCCCGGCCGGTCCCGGTATCCGGCGCCACAGCACCATCACGGCGACGGTGCCCGCGCCGACCGCGAGCGAGGCGAGCGCCTCGGTGCTGCCGAGCGCGTCCACGGCCGCTCCGGGCAGCCCGAGGATCTTGTCGACGCCGGAGGCGGGGGCCGTCAGCCCGGCCGCCGCGTACAGCTGGCCCGCGATGAGTACGAGACCGATGCCGGCCAGCATGCCCTCGACCACCGAGATGGATATCGCGCGGAACCAGCGTCCGAGCCGCAGCGCGCCCATGGCGAGCTGGAGCAGTCCGGCGGCCAGCACGATCACGCCGAGCGCGGGCAGCCCGTAGGTGTCGACGGCTTCGAAGACCAGCACGGTCAGCCCGGCGGCCGGACCGGACACCTGAAGGCTGCTGCCCGGCAGCAGACCGGTGACCAGTCCGCCCACGATGCCGGTGACCAGGCCGAGTTCGGCCGGGACACCGGAGGCGACGGCGACGCCCACGCACAGCGGGAGCGCGACGAGGAACACGACGAGCGAGGCGGCGAAGTCCTGCCGCAGATGGGGGAACTTGGACACGGCCGTGCTCACAGCGCTTCGAAGGAGTCGGTGTCCGCGCGGTGTTCGCGTACGGCTCCGGTGTGCACCTCGTAGTACCAGCCGCGCAGCCGCAGCAGGCCCGAGGCCAGCCGCTGTTCGACGCACGGGTACGAGCGCAGCCGCAGCAACTGGGCCAGCACGTGGTGCTGGACCGCCTCGGCGCAGGCCGGGTCCGCCGCGTCGGCCGACGCCGGCTCGTCGGCGGCGTGCGCCAGCCAGTCGCGCACGGCGGGCACGGCGTCCAGGTCGTCGCCGCGCACCAGCGCGCCGATGGCCCCGCAGTGGGAGTGACCGCAGACCACGATGTCCGTGACGCCGAGGACTCCCACGGCGTACTCGACGGTGGCCGCCTCGGAGGTGGGGCGTCCGGGGGTGTACGGCGGGACGATGTTGCCCGCGGTGCGCAGCTCGAAGAGCTCGCCGGGCCGGGCACCCGTGATCAGGGCCGGTACGACCCTGGAGTCGGAGCAGGTGATGAACAGGACGTCGGGGGATTGACCCTCGGCGAGGCGGGCGAACTCCTCAGGGCGCTGTCCGAACGTGCGGGCGTTGTCGATGAGGGGCTGCATCTGGTGATACCTCCTGGCGCGCGTGGGGGCGCGTCGGACGGGCATGACAAAGGTCGGACTCCGCTGATCCATGGCCCTTGCCTCACGCAATGTGTGCGCGGGTGTGAAGGGTGAGGGAAATGCGGAGAAGTGAAGCGAAGGTAAAGCGACGGCAAGGGGCCGGGGGTGTGGCCGCGGTCGCCGGACCTCGGGACATGCGTGTGCGGCAAGGCGGTTCACACCTCTTCCGCGCACCAACGTTTGGTCAATGGTTGGTCAAGAAACACGTTAACCCCGCAAAGTCGTTTGCAGGGTTAACTCGGTGTTTCGTGGCGAAGAGAGCCTGAAAAGAAAGGGTGTGTTGGCGTGAACCCGCCCTTGATCGGAAGGATCCCGTGATCAGAGGGATCCCGTGATCAGAGGGATCCCGTGATCAGAGGGATCCCGCGTCGCGGGCCAGCGCGGTGAGCCGCGAGATCGCCCGGAAGTACTTCTTGCGGTAGCCGCCCTTCAGCATCTCCTCGCTGAACAGCTGGTCGAACGGCAGCCCCGAGGCGAGTACGGGCACCTCACGGTCGTAGAGCCGGTCCGCGAGGACGACGAGCCGGAGCGCGGTCGACTGGTCCGGCACCGGACGCACACCGGTGAGGCACACCGCGCGGAGCCCGTCGGTCAGGGCGCCGTAGCGGCTGGGGTGGACCCGCGCGAGATGCTCCAGCAGGTCGGGGAAGGCGTCGAGCGAGGCGCCCTCGGTGGCGTGCGCCGTCCGCGTCACCCGCTCGTCGGAGTACGGCGCCGGCGCCTCGGGCAGACCCCGGTGGCGGTAGTCCTCACCGTCGATGCGCAGGGCGCGGAAGTGGGCCGACAGGCCCTGGATCTCACGCAGGAAGTCGGCGGCGGCGAACCGGCCCTCGCCGAGCTTGCCCGGCAGCGTGTTGGAGGTGGCGGCGAGCGCGACACCGGCCTCGACCAGCTTGCCGAGCAGGGTGGAGACGAGCACGGTGTCGCCCGGGTCGTCCAGCTCGAACTCGTCGATGCACAGCAGGCGGTGCCCGGAGAGGGTCTTCACGGTCTGCTGGAAGCCGAGGGCGCCGACCAGGTTGGTCAGCTCCACGAAGGTGCCGAACGCCTTGAGCGCGGGCTCGGCCGGGGTGGCGTGCCACAGGGAGGCCAGCAGGTGGGTCTTGCCGACGCCGTAGCCGCCGTCGAGGTAGACGCCGCGCGGCCCGGCCGGGGCCTTCTTCGGCGCCTTGCCGAAGCCGAACAGCCTGCGCCGGCCCGAGTCACCGGCCGCCGCCCCGTCGAGGCCGGCCGCGAAACCGTCGAGGACGCGCACGGCCTCGGTCTGGCTCGGCTGGTTCGGGTCCGGGATGTAGGTGCCGAAGCGGACCGAGTCGAACCGCGGCGGCGGCACCATCTCGGCGACGAGCCGGTCCGCGGGCACGTGCGGCTCACGGGAGCACAGCGACAGCGGGGCCACGTCGGCTATCGGACCGGGACGGGAGGCGGGGGAGGAGGACGACACGGTCCCCCATGTTAGGCCCTGTCGTCAGATCCCCGTCTGCCCCGCGACGCCTGGCACGCACGCTCGCTGTGTTGCCGAACCGTCCTCGTGGCTCCTCCCCCACTCTCGGCTTCGCTCGAGCGGGGGGACCCCCATCGAGGACGCTCCGGCGCCTTGCGATCGCACGCACCAGACGCCGCGGGGCCCGCCCTTCGGGCGGACGACGGGGACCTGACGACAGGACCCAAGGGCGTGGAACACTGCCTGACATGCGACGCCTGTTCCCTGTGACCGACGTGACCCATGAGACAGCGGCTCGCGAGTGGAGCCTCGCCGAGATCGCCGCCGCGTACGCCTATCCGGAGCCGGGGCCCGGCGGGCGGGAGCCGTGGCTGCGGGCCAACATGGTGTCCACCCTCGACGGGGCCGCCCAGCACGACGGCCGTTCGCAGCCCATTTCCTGCCCGGCCGACATGCGGATCTTCGGCACGCTGCGGGCGCTCGCCGACGTCGTGGTCGTCGGCGCGCAGACGGTACGGCAGGAGGGCTACCGTCCGGCACGCGCGCGTGCCGAGTTCGCGGCCGCGCGGGAGGCCGCGGGACAGGGGCCGGCGCCCGTGATCGCGGTGGTGACGGCGAGCCTGGACCTGGACTTCTCGCTGCCGCTGTTCACCTCCCCCCTGGTGCCCACGCTGCTGCTGACCGGCTCCGGGGCCGCCCCGGACCGGGTGGCCGCCGCCGAGGAGGCGGGCGCCCGGGTGATCACCGCCGGGGAGGGGGGAGCGGTGGACCCCGCGCGGGCGGTGCGGGCCCTCGCGGACCTCGGACACACCCGGCTGCTGACCGAGGGCGGACCGCGGCTGCTGGGCCGGCTGGTGGCGGCCGGGGTGCTGGACGAGCTCTGTCTGACCGTCTCGCCGATGCTCACCGCCGGTGACGCGCAGCGCATCGCCGGTGGACCGTCCGTAACACTTCCGCGGCGTTTCGCGCTGAAGGCGATGTTGGAGGAGGACGGTTTCCTGTTCACGCGGTACCAGCGGTCCTGACGTCCGCGACCGCGACCGCGACCGTGTCCGTGGCCGCGTCCGCAGGAGCGCCCGATGGTGGCCGCTTGTCCGGTGATCGGCGGAACGCATCCGTCCGGCCGGTGCGGGAAGGGGCGACACTGAATCCGGCAGTACCCGTGCGAACACGGGGCAGAAGGGTTTCCGCAGGGCCTGGCCGGGCCCACGGAGCAGAGAGGGGCCCTAGGGTCCTCCGAGGAGAAGGGACGCCTGGTGTTCACCAGCGTACTGATGATCGAGAAGGCCCTGACGTCCGCCGACGTGGAGTTCGTCACCACCTTGCACGGCGACGAGCCGGTCTCCTTCCACGTGCTGCTCCAGCCGCGCGGCGAACAGGCCGACCGGCTGCTGAGAGCCATCGACGACGTCGCGCTCGGCGAGCTCGACGAGGCCGCCCGCGAGGGCGAGACCCCCGAGGGCGAGGAGGCCCAGGACATGGGGGAGCAGGCCCTGGAGGTGTCCCTGCGGGCCCTGCGCGCCACCGGCGACACGGCGGACGGCCGTCTCATCGCGGACCACCCCCTGGACGCGCTGAAGACCATGGTGGAGGAGGTCGGGGCGGACGAGGTGATCGTCCTGACCGACCCGCACTACGTGGAGGAGTTCTTCCACCGCGACTGGGCCTCCCGCGCCCGCCACAAGGTCGGGGTGCCGGTGCTGAAACTCTTCTCGTACAGCAAGGCATAGGCTGGGGCGGCGCTCTCCCGGCTCTCCCGCGAGAGCGCGAAGACCGCCGTCCCGCTCGTCGCACCACTGGGAGAACACGCATGGCACCCGGCCTTCCTACCGCCATGGACCGACCGCACTTCATCGGCATCGGCGGCGCCGGGATGTCGGGCATCGCCAAGATCCTCGCCCAGCGCGGCGCGAAGGTGGCCGGCAGCGACGCCAAGGACTCCGCGACCGCCGACGCCCTGCGCGCCCTCGGCGCCACCGTCCACATCGGCCACGCCGCCGCGCACCTCGCCGACGACGCCAGCTGCGTGGTCGTCTCCTCCGCGATCCGCGAGGACAACGCCGAACTGGTCCGCGCGGCCGAGCTGGGCATCCCGGTGGTGCACCGCTCCGACGCCCTCGCCGCCCTGATGGACGGTCTGCGCCCCATCGCGGTGGCCGGCACCCACGGCAAGACCACCACCACCTCCATGCTGGCCGTCTCCCTCACCGCGCTGGGCCGCGAGCCGTCGTACGCGATCGGCGGCGACCTGGACGCCCCCGGCTCCAACGCGCTGCACGGCGCGGGCGAGATCTTCGTCGCCGAGGCCGACGAGTCGGACCGCAGCTTCCACACGTACGCGCCCGAGGTCGCGATCATCCTCAACGTGGAGCTGGACCACCACGCCAACTACGCCTCCATGGAGGAGATCCACGAGTCCTTCGAGACGTTCGTCGGCCGGATCGTGCCCGGCGGCACCCTGGTGATCTCCGCCGACCACGAGGGCGCCCGCGAGCTGACCCGGCGGCTGGACGGCTCGGTGCGGACCGTGACGTACGGCGAGTCGGCGGACGCCGACGTGCGGGTGCTGTCGGTCGTCCCGCAGGGACTGAGGAGCGAGGTGACCGTCGAGCTCGACGGCGCCCCGCTCACCTTCACCGTGTCGGTCCCCGGCCGGCACTACGCGCACAACGCGGTCGCCGCGCTCGCCGCCGGCGTGGCGCTCGGCGTCCCGGCCGCCGAGCTGGCCCCGGCGCTCGCCGCGTACACCGGCGTGAAGCGGCGCCTCCAGCTCAAGGGCGAGGCAGCCGGCGTGCAGGTCATCGACTCCTACGCGCACCACCCGACCGAGATGACCGCCGACCTGGAGGCGATGCGCTCCGCCGCCGGGGACGCCCGCATCCTCGTCGTCTTCCAGCCGCACCTCTTCTCCCGCACCCGCGAGCTGGGCAAGGAGATGGGCCAGTCCCTGTCCCTGGCCGACGCCTCGGTGGTGCTGGACATCTACCCGGCCCGCGAGGACCCGGTCCCCGGCGTCACCAGCGAGCTGATCATCGAGGCGGCCCGGGCGGCCGGCGCGGACGTCACCGCCGTCCACGACAAGGCGGAGATCCCCGAGGTGATCGCGGGAATGGCGAAGCCCGGTGATCTCGTTCTCACCATGGGAGCGGGCGACGTCACCGACCTCGGCCCGCGGATCCTGGACCGTCTGTCGAAGTAAGGGGCTGGAAGCTCATGCCGTACGACGTGGAGAAGCCGGACGAGCAGTGGCGCGCGGAACTGTCCCCGTCCGAGTACGCCGTCCTGCGCCAGGCGGCCACGGAACCCGCCTTCACCGGCGAGTACACCGACACCAGGACCGAGGGCGTCTACTCCTGCCGCGCCTGTGGCGCCGAGCTGTTCACCTCGACCACCAAGTTCGAGTCGCACTGCGGCTGGCCGTCCTTCTACGACCCGAAGGACACCGACGCCGTGGAGCTGATCGAGGACCGGTCGCACGGAATGGTGCGCACCGAGGTGCGGTGTGCGCGGTGCGGTTCGCACCTCGGGCACGTGTTCGAGGGTGAGGGGTACGCGACGCCCACGGACCAGCGGTACTGCATCAACAGCATCTCGCTGACGCTGCAGCCCGCCGAGGGCTGATCCGTACCGGCCTGCTGCTCACCAGCCGGTGAGCAGCAGGTGGTTGAGGAGCAGCGCGAGGACGGCCTGTGCGGCGAGCCAGGCGCGCGGGCCGGGCAGGAAGGCGGCGGCGGGGAGCAGCCAGAAGGCGAAGGGCAGCCAGATGCGTTCCGTCTCCGCCTTGCTCATCCCCGACAGATCGGCGATCAGCAGCGCGAGGAGCGCGGATCCCGCGAGCAGCACCAGGCGGGCGTCGGCGCCCCGGTCCCCGACGAGTGCGCCCCCGCCCCGGCGCAGTCCGGCCACCGTCGCCGGGCCGGTGATCAGCACCGTGCACGCGAGGTTGGCCCACACCCAGTACCCGTACGGCCGTACCCCGCCCGCGCCCTGGTGGTAGCGGGTGACGAGCAGCCGGTACGCCTCCCACCAGTCGAAGCCCAGCACGGCGAACACCACCGGCACGACCAGGAATCCGGCGGTCACGTACGGCAGTACCCGCAGCCGCCGCGTCCCCAGCAGCAGGACGGCCGCGCCGATCACCGCGAACAGGGTGAGCCCGTACGACAGGTACACGGTGAGCCCGGACAGCAGTCCCGAACCGAGGCCCGTCCAGGCCGGGCGGTGTCCCGTCACGGCGAGGGCGAGCAGGGCGACGGCCCAGGCGGCGACCGCCGTGAAACAGCCGTCGGCGGACGTGCCCACCCACACCGCCGCCGGAGCCAGGACCAGGAAGGGCGCCGCGCGGCGGGCGAGCGACTCGTCGGCGAGCCGGCGTACGGCGATCAGGATCGCGACCGCCGCCGTGGTGCCGGTGACGATGACGAAGGCGCCCGCCCACCCTCCGCCGCCCAGCCCGATCCGGTCGAGGAGGACGAAGGTGAGGGTGGCGCCCGGCGGGTGCCCGGCGACATGGGCGGGCCAGTTGTCGGGGCTGCCGAGCAGGATGTGCGCGTCGAAGTCCCGCAGGGCGGCGGGGACGTCCCGGAAGCGGTCGACGGCCCGCAGATACTCGTGGGTGGTGGTCAGCTGCTCGGCGACGCCCCGGAACCAGCCGTCGACGAGGGCGAGGGACCAGGTCCACGCCAGGGACGCCGCCCACGTGGCCGGCAGCAGGAGTCGCCAGGACAGCCTGGCGGCCAGGGGAGGGCCGTACGCCACCACGGCGGCGGCGACGACCAGCGCGGCCGGAGTGCCCGGGCCGGAGTGCGGCGCCCAGTCGGCCAGCAGCGGCGGCCAGTCCACCCGGAGCGTGCCGTGGCGGTCCTCGATCCGGGCGCCGATCAGTACGGCGGCCAGGACGAGCAGTGCGGCGGCCAGGACCGCCGAGAGGTCACGGGCCGTGGCACGGGAAGGGTCGCGGTTCACGTCGTCACGCTAGGCCGGGGGAGCGGCGGCGAGCGGCCGGCCGGGGTGGATGTCAGCGTTTCGTCACCGCTTCCGCGCCCTTCCGAGGGGTGGTGCGGACCTACGGTCGGCACATGCCTCGGTCCTCCCCCTCCACCCGCCTCGCGCGCGGCCCGTTCGCGCCGGACTTCTGGCGCAGCCCGCTGCGCGGTCCCTGGTTCACCTCGGTGCTCGGGGTCGTCCTCCTCGCCGGCGTCACGATCCTGTTCGTGACGGGACTGCTGTCGTACGCCGCGTACAACCCGGATCTCGCGCCGGTGAACGACAAGACACCCGGCAAGGGGATCCTCGGCTTCTACCTCTTCTCCTGGCCCACCGACCCGCCGTGGCTGTACCGGCTCACGCAGGGCGTCCACGTCACGCTCGGCCTGGTGCTCGTGCCGGTGCTGCTGGCCAAGCTCTGGTCGGTGGTGCCCCGGCTGTTCACCCTGCCGCCGGCCCGCTCGCTCACCCACGCCCTGGAGCGGATCTCGCTGCTGCTCCTGGTCGGCGGGGCGCTGTTCGAGTTCACCACGGGCATCCTCAACGTCCAGCTCGACTACGTCTTCCCCGGCTCCTTCTATCCGCTGCACTTCTACGGCGCATGGGTGTTCTTCGGCGCGTTCGCCGCCCATGTGGCGCTGAAGGCGCCGGTGGCGTTCCGGAACCTGCGGAGGATGCGGGAGGGGGGTGGTGAAGACGCGGACGGGCTGGTGGCTCCGCGTCCCGATCCGCCGACCGTCTCGCGGCGCGGGGCGCTCGGGCTGGTCGGCGGCGGTTCGCTGCTGCTGTTCGTCACCTCCGCCGGGCGCAGCTTCGACGGGCCGCTGCGCGAGACGGCCGTCCTCACCCCGCACGGCGGTCCCGAACCGGGCGGTGGACCGGCGGGCTTCCAGATCAACAAGACGGCCGCGTACGCCGGGATCCGTCCCGCCGAGACGACGGAGGAGGCGTGGCGGCTGGTCGTCACCGGGCGTTCCGGCACCGTACGGCTCGACCGGGCCGAGCTGCTCGGCATGCCGCTGCACAGCGCGTCCCTGCCCATCGCCTGTGTGGAGGGCTGGTCCACCTCCGACCAGTGGTGGCGGGGCGTACGGCTGCGGGACCTCGCGGCGCTCGTCGGACATGAGGAGCCGGTGGACGTGTTCGTGGAGTCGTTGCAGCGCCGCGGTGCGTTCCGGCGGGGTGCGCTGCGGGCCAACCAGGTCGCCGACCCGCGTTCTCTGCTCGCCCTGTTCGTCAACGGCGAGGAACTGACCGCCGATCACGGCTATCCGGCCCGGATCATCGTGCCCGCGGCGCCCGGTGTGCTCGCCACCAAGTGGGTCGCCCGGCTGACCTTCGGCGAACTGTGAGGCCGCCTGTGAAGCTGTTCGTGCTGCTCTGTTCGTTCGTCCTCTGCGCGTACGCGGGGGTGCGGCTGCTCGAGGGTGACCGGGTCATGGTCGCGCTGTGGTTCGTGGGGGCGGCGGTGGTCCATGACCTGGTGCTGCTGCCGTTGTACGCGGCGGCCGACCGTGTGCTGGTGAAGGGGGCGGGGCGGGGACGGCGGAGGGGGTGGGTCACCTACGTGCGGGTGCCGGCCGCCCTGTCCGGGCTGTTGCTGCTCGTGTGGTCTCCGCTGATCGGCGGGCGGGTGTCGGAGCGCTACGCCGCTGTCGCGGGGCTGTCCGCGGACGGCTTCGTGGTCCGGTGGCTGATCGTCACGGCTGTGCTGTTCGGGGGGTCGGCGGTGGTGTTCGCGGTGCGGGGCGGAAGGGGGCGTCCGTCGGCTGATGGCGCCTGACCCGTGTGTGGTCGCCCCCGCCGCTCTTACCCGTCCCATCCCGGGGGCGCTGCCCCCGGACCCCCGCTCCTCAAACGCCGGAGGGGCTGACTCTCAGTTGAGGTGCGGGGTCCGGGGCGGAGCCCCAGGTTCGGGACGGGAAGGGGCGGCGGGGGCGGAGAACTCGTTCCTACTTCACCCGGAGTGCCACGAAGCAGCGCCCGCCCGTCGACCATTCGTCCTCCGCACGCCAGCCCGCCCCCTCCGCGTACCGCCGCAGTGCCGGAGTCCCGAGGCGGGCCCACGGGAAGGGGGCGCCAGGGGTGCCGTGGGCGTCGGTGACCTGGACCAGGGCGCGTTCGTCGAGGTCCGGGTGCGGGACCGTCTCCGCGATCAACCGGCCGCCCGGTGACAGGAGCTGGGCGAGGCGGACGAGCAGGGCCTCCGGATCGCCGCCGATGCCGAGGTTGCCGTCCATGAGCAGGGCGGTGCCCCAGCGGCCGGTGCCGGGCAGCGGGTCGAAGACGGAGCGGAGCAGTGCCTGCCCGCCGCGCCGGACGGTGTGCGCGACCGCGGCCTCGCTGACGTCGATGCCGAGCGCGCGGTGCCCCCGGGCGCCCAGCGCCGCGACCAGCCGCCCCGGTCCGCAGCCCACGTCCAGCACCGCGCCCTCGCAGCGCCGCAGCACCTCCAGGTCCGCCGTATCGGCCTCCGCGCACCAGCGCTCCACGTCCAGGGGGAGCAGCCGGCCGTCGGCGCGGCGCAGGAACAGCGGCCCGCGGCCGGCGTGCAGGGCGTCGGCGTAGGGGTCGGCGGACCAGGCCCGCTCGGCGGCGGGGACCGTCCGCCGGCTTCCCACGCGCGCCGCCGCACGCACCCCGCTCACCGGTGGGCCGCCGTCAGCCGGGCCAGCCGTGCGGCGAACCGGCCGCCGGGTGCCTCACCGGCGACCAGTCCGGCGTCGTACGCCGTGTCCACGTCCCGCAGCAGCGGCAGTTCCCGCACCCGCAGACGCGCGAGCCGCCGCCGTTGCGCGGCCCCGGTCCCCGGTGTCGACATGGGGACCCCGCGCAGCAGCCCGGGGTCGGGTGCGGCCAGGCCGAGCGCCCAGAAGCCGCCGTCCTCGGCGGGGCCGAAGTACGCGTCGCAGTCACCGAAGTCCACGGTGAGCAGCTCCGGGGTCACCTGGGGCGTGTCCATGCCGATGAGGAGGGCGGGTCCGTCGCACCCGGCGAACGCGGCGGCCAGCCGCTCGTCGAGCCCGCCCGCGCACTGCGGTACGACCTCGACACCGTCCGGCAGCCACGCTCCCGGCGTCCCGTCCAGCACCAGCACCCGGCGCCGCGCGGGCGTACGCGCCACCACGTCCAGCGTGTCCGCGAGCGCGGCCTCGGCCAGTGCCGCCGCCTCCTCGGGGGTGAACGGCGGGGTCAGCCGGGTCTTCACCCGGCCGGGGCGGGGCTCCTTGGCGATCACCAGCAGCGTGACGGGCGACGACGTCATGACGCCGCCCCTTCCCGCACCGGCGCCTCCTGGAGTACGCGGCTCATGTCCCGCACCGCCTGGAAGGTGCCCCGCCAGGTGCCGGTCACCTTGGAGGTGCCGGTGCGCGGCGCGTACGGGACGTCGTGTTCGGTGACGCGCCAGCCGGCGTCGGCGGCGCGCACCACCATCTGGAGCGGGTAGCCGCTGCGCCGGTCGGTGAGGTCCAGGGCGAGCAGCTCCTCGCGCCGGGCCGCCCGCAGCGGGCCGAGGTCGCGCAGCCGCAGTCCGGTACGGCGGCGCAGCAGCCGGGACAGCGCGAGGTTGCCCGCGCGGGCGTGCGGCGGCCAGGCCCCGCGCGTCCGCGGCCGGCGCCGGCCCAGCACCAGGTCGGCCTCTCCGGCCCGCACCTCGCGCACGAACGGCACCAGATCCGCCGGGTCGAGGGAGGCGTCGCAGTCGCAGAAGCAGACGATGTCGGCCGTGGCTGCGGTCAGCCCGGCGTGGCAGGCGGCGCCGAAGCCGCGCCGCTCCTCGTGCACGACGGTCGCGCCGAGCTCGCGGGCGATGCGGTCGGATCCGTCCGTGGAGCCGTTGTCCACGACGAGGGCGCGCCAGCCGGGCGGGACGCGCTCCAGCACCCACGGCAGCGCCGCGGCCTCGTCGAGACAGGGGAGGACGACGTCCACGGACGCCGGGTCCGGGGTCGGGGCAGGGTCCGGGCCCGGGTTCGGGGCAGGGGAGGAGGAGGTCACGGCTCTCACCCTACGAACGCGAAACGGGCATACCGGTCATCGACTCCTTACGGAACGCGGACGTCGGCGGCCGGCCCGCACCGTTCGCGCGCGTGTGGTGCGAGGCTGGCCGCATGGAGCAGCGACCACCGAACGCCGAGGCCGGGGCCCGGGTCCTCGTCGTCGACGACGACCCCACCGTCGCCGAGATCGTCACCGGCTATCTCGACCGCGCCGGATACGTCGTCGACCGGGCCGGTGACGGCCCCGACGCGCTCGCCCGCGCGGCGGCCCACTGGCCGGACCTCGTCGTCCTCGACCTGATGCTGCCCGGCATGGACGGCCTGGAGGTGTGCCGAAGGATGCGCGGGCGCGGGCCCGTGCCGGTCATCATGCTCACCGCGCGCGGCGACGAGGACGACCGCATCCTCGGCCTGGAGGTCGGCGCCGACGACTACGTCACCAAGCCGTTCAGCCCGCGCGAACTCGTCCTGCGCGTCGAGTCGGTGCTGCGCCGCACCCGCCCCGCCCCGGCCGCCGCGTCCGGCCTGTTGCGGGCGGCCGGTCTCTCCCTCGACCCCGCCGCCCGCCGGGCCACCAAGGACGGCACCGAACTCGCCCTCACCATCCGCGAGTTCGACCTCCTCGCCTTCTTCCTGCGCCACCCCGGGCGGGCCTTCGCGCGGGAGGAGCTGATGCGGGAGGTGTGGGGCTGGGACTTCGGCGACCTGTCCACCGTGACCGTCCACGTACGGCGGCTGCGCGGCAAGGTCGAGGACGATCCGGCGCGGCCCCGGATCGTCCAGACCGTGTGGGGCGTCGGCTACCGCTTCGACGGGGAGGGGTGAGCGATGCGCGACATGCTGCTCATCGCCCTGTTGGCCTTCCTCGGCGCCGCCGTGGCCGGCGTGCTCGGCGCGTGCGTGCTGCTGCTGATCCGGCGCCGGTCGCTGACCGCGCACCTCGCGGTCGTCGCCGGGGTCGCGGTGGCGGCGATGCTCGCGGGCACCCTCGCCGTCGCCCAGGCCATGTTCCTGTCGGCGCACGACCTGAGCGTGGTGACCACGGTCGTCGCCATGGCCGCCGTCGTCTCCACGGTCACCGCGCTGCTGCTGGGCCGCTGGGTCGTCGCCCGCAGCCGAGAACTGGCGCTCGCCGCCCGCTCGTTCGGCGACGGCGGGGACTTCGCCGCGCCCGACGGCCCGTCCACCGCCGAACTCACCGCGCTCAGCCGCGAGTTGGAGACGACCAGCGTCAGACTGGCCGAGTCACGGGACCGCGAGCGCGCCCTGGAGTCCTCCCGGCGCGAACTCGTCGCCTGGATCTCCCACGACCTGCGCACCCCGCTCGCCGGACTGCGCGCGATGGCCGAGGCGCTGGAGGACGGCGTCGCCGCCGAACCCGGCCGTTACCTCGGGCAGATCCGCACCGAGGTGGAACGCCTCAACGACATGGTCGGCGACCTCTTCGAACTCTCCCGCATCCACGCCGGCACGCTGCCCCTCTCGCTCTCCCGGATCTCCCTGTACGACCTGATCGGCGACGCCCTCGCCGGCGCGGACCCGCTCGCCCGCGAGCACGGCGTACGGCTCGTCGGGGACCGGGTGGAGCCGGTACCGGTGGAGGTGGACGGGCGGGAGATGAGCCGCGTACTGGGCAACCTGCTGGTCAACGCGATCCGCCGGACCCCGGCCGACGGCACGGTCGCCGTCGCCGCGCGGCGCTCGGACGAGGGCGTGGTGCTGTCCGTGACCGACGGCTGCGGCGGCATCCCCGAGGAGGACCTGCCCCGCGTCTTCGACACCGGCTGGCGCGGCACCCACGCCCGCACCCCGCCGGCCGGCGCGGGCCTCGGCCTCGCCATCGTCCGCGGCATCGTCGAGGCCCACCGCGGCAGCACCACCGTCCGCAACGTCACCGGCGGCTGCCGCTTCGAGGTGACCCTCCCGGCGACGGGACCCTGACCCGAAGCTCCTCTCACGACGGCCCGACGGCCACCGCGCGGCTCCGCCGCCGCCGCGCGGGTGGCGTGACCGTCCGGTGCGGCTGAAGTCGCCTGCCCGCCCGCGTCTCAGTCGTCCCGCGGTCCCGCCGCCGCGAACTCCCGCATGCCCTCCTCGAAGCCGACCTCCGGTTTCCAGCCCAGCTCGGCCCGCAGCCGGGAGGAGTCCGCCGTGATGTGGCGGACGTCGCCCAGACGGTACTCCCCGGTGACGAGCGGGTCCGGACCGCCGTGCGCGACGGCCAGGGCGCGGGCCATCTCGCCGACCGTGTGCGGGGTGCCGCTGCCGGTGTTGTACGCGGTGAGCGCCCCGGCGGCCGGGTCCGCCGTCAGCGCGGCGACGTTCGCCGCCGCCACGTCCCGTACGTGCACGAAGTCCCGCCGCTGACCGCCGTCCTCGAAGACGCGCGGGGCCTCCCCGCGGGCCAGTGCCGAGCGGAAGAAGGAGGCGACGCCCGCGTACGGGGTGTCGCGGGGCATGCCGGGGCCGTACACGTTGTGGTAGCGCAGCGACACCGCCGTACCGCCCGTCGAACGCGCCCAGGCGGCGGCCAGGTGTTCCTGGGCCAGCTTGGTCGTGGCGTACACGTTGCGCGGGTCGGCCGGGGCGTCCTCGCCGACCGGGCCCGGTTCGAGGTCCGTCCCGCACACCGGGCAGGCGGGCTCGAAGCGGCCGGCCGCCAGGTCGGTGACGGCCCGCGGTCCGGGACGCACCACCCCGTGCCGGGCGCAGGCGTAGCGGCCCTCGCCGTACACCACCATCGACCCGGCCAGCACCAGCCGCTCCACGCCCGCCTGCGCCATCGCGGCCAGCAGCACCGCCGTACCCAGGTCGTTGCGGGAGACGTACTCCGGGGCGTCGGCGAAGGAGGTGCCGAGGCCGACCATCGCCGCCTGGTGGCAGACCGCGTCCACGCCGGACAGGGCCTCGCGCACCGGGCCGGGGGAGCGTACGTCCGCCGTCGGATCGGTGCGGACGTCGAAGACGACGGGCTCGTGCCCGCGGGCCCGGAGCGCCTCGACGACATGGGACCCGATGAAACCGGCACCGCCGGTGACCAGTACGCGCATGCGTCCACGCTAGGCGCGGACCCTGCCGGACGGCGGGACCGCGCCCGCGACGTCACGGGTCCGTAAGACCCGTCCTCGCCGGTCGCCCGGCGGTGAGCGGAGTTCGCGCGGGGCGGGTGGTGTCGCGCAGCCCGGCGCTCACGGGGTGCCGTCGCGCCCACCCGTGCCGCCCTGCGGCACGACTGCCCGCGGGTACGCCTCCAGCGGCAGTCGTACGGTGAACACCGTCGCCCCGGGCTCGCTGCTCAGCTCGATGTCGCCGCCGTGTGCCCGGACGAGCGACCGGGCGACCGCGAGGCCCAGCCCGCTGCCGCCCCGGTCCCGGCTGCGGGCCTTGTCGACGCGGTAGAAGCGGTCGAAGACCCGTTCCCGGTCCTCCGCCGGGATGCCGGGGCCCGCGTCGGTCACCCGTACCAGCGCCGAGCCGGCGGCGACGGAGACCGTGACGGACACCCTCGTACCGGCCGGGGTGTGCACGGCCGCGTTGGTGAGCAGGTTGTCCAGGACCTGCCGTATGCGCTGCGGATCGAGCCGCAGCACCAGCGGGGCGGACCTGGCCGTCACCGCCAGCGGATGCCCCGGATGGCTCGCCCGGAACGCGTCGGCGGCCTGCTGTACCAGCTCTCCCAGGTCCGTGTCCGCCGTCCGCAGCGGTGCCTCCACCTCCGCCGCGTCCAGCCGGGCGAGCAGCAGCAGGTCGTCCAGGAGCACGCCCATCCGGGCGGCCTCCGCGCGCAGCCGGGCCAGATGCCGGTCGCGTTCGGCGGGTTCGTTGGCGGCGGCGTACTGGAACAGGTCCGCGTAACCGCGTACCGACATCAGCGGGGTGCGCAGCTCGTGCGAGGCGTCCGCGACGAACCGGCGCAGCCGCAGCTCCGCCTCCGCGCGCACCGCGAGGGAGTCGTCGATGTGCTCCAGCATCGTGTTGAACGCGGTCCGCAGCTCCGCCACCTCCAGGCCGCCGTCCCGCCCGTCCGCGCGCAGCGGCAGCCGGGCCGCCGACTCGGTCAGGTCGTGCGAGGCGATGCCGTGCGCGGTGTGCGCCATGTCGCTCAGCGGCTTCAGCCCGCGCCGCAGCATCCGCCGCCCGAACACCACCAGCGCCAGCAGCGCGAGCGCGAACACCACCACCTGCACGGTGATCAGCTGCCCGACGGTCTCCTCGATGTCCTCCACGGGCGCGGCGCTCACCAGCACCACCCCCGGTTCGACCTCGCAGCCGCGCAGCCGGTAGGTGCCCTCCCCGTCGATGCGCGCGGTGCGCGTCAGCTCGGTGTCGGAGTGCGCCATCGCCCGCGCGAGGTCGGCCAGGGCGCGGGTGTCCTCGGGCACGTCGGAGGGCCTGCGCAGGGTGACCGCGTCGTCGGAGACGTCGTACACCGCCGTGTACCAGCCGTAGTACGGCTTCCGCCGGACCGTGCCGTGCGCCGCCGCGTCCTTGGCCTGCACGGCCTGGATCAGCTTGAGCTGGTCGCCGAGCTGCCGCTCCAGGTAGTCGTGCATGTACGTGGTGAGCGCGGTGCCGACGACCGCGAACACCGCGAGGGACAGCACCCCGAGGCCCAGCGCCAGCCGGGTGCCCAGGCGCATCCTCCGGTACGTGTCCCGCAGCCGCCGGAGACACGCCGTCACCCGGCGGCCTGCCGGATCACGTACCCGAAGCCCCGCACGGTCTGGATCAGCGGCTCACCGGTGTCGTCCAGCTTGCGCCGCAGCCGGCTCACCACCAGTTCCACCACATTGGAGCGGCCCCCGAAGCCGTACTCCCACACGTGGTCCAGGATCTGTGCCTTCGTCAGCACGGTCGGCGAGCGGCGCATGAGGTAGCGCAGCACCTCGTACTCGGTCGGCGTCAGCGACAGCAGCCGCTCACCGCGCCGTACCTCGCGGGTGTCCTCGTCCATCGTCAGGTCCGCCACCCGCAGCACCGACCGCTGGTACCCCGGTCCCGTGCTGCGCCGCAGCACCGTCCGCAGCCGCGCCATCAGCTCCTCCACGGCGAACGGCTTGACCAGGTAGTCGTCCCCGCCCCGGGTCAGCCCCGCCACCCGGTCGGCGACCCCGTCCCGCGCGGTGAGGAACACCACCGGCACCATCGTCCCGGAGCGCCGCAGCCGGTCCAGTACGCCGAAGCCGTCGACGTCCGGCAGCATCAGGTCGAGCACCACGATGTCCGGGCGGAAGCCGGCGGCGCGGCGCAGCGCCTCCTCACCCGAGTTGGCGGTGACCGCCTCCCAGCCCTCGTAGCGGGCGACCGTCGCCACCAGGTCGGCTATCGGCGGGTCGTCGTCCACGACGAGGAGTCGTACTTTTTCCACCCGCCCATACTGCGGCACACCGCTCCCGGCACCAGAGGCGGTGCACGATCGCGTCTCGATCGATAAAGACTTGAAAGTCGACCGACAGGAGATCGACAGCGCCTGTGACCAAGCTCGGAGTCCCAGGACCCGATCAAGGAGTTTCCGGCGTGACAGCTGTCCCATCGCCTCCCGCACCCCCCACCGCGAGGCGACGCCCCAAGGCGGTGGCACGCATCGGCCTGTACGGCCTGCTCGCCGCGAACGCGGCGGTGGTGGCCGTCTTCTTCGTCCAGGCGGGCTTCGGCGCGAACGCCCTCGTCGTGCTCGGCCGCCTCACCGGCCTGTACGCCGCCCTGCTGATGGCGTTCCAGCTGCTGCTGGTGGCCCGGCTGCCCTGGCTGGACCGCAGAATCGGCATGGACCGGCTGACCCTGTGGCACCGCTGGGTCGGCTTCGGACTGCTGTGGACGCTCCTCGGCCACGCCGTCTTCATCACCTTCGGCTACGCCGGGATGTCCTCGATGGACCCGGTGAACCAGCTCGTCGACCTCGCGGAGACCGTCGAGGGCGTGCTGCGCGCGGTCGTCGCGCTGGTACTGGTCCTGGTCGTCGGCGCGGCCTCGGCCCGCCGGGCGCGGCGCCGTCTCGCCTACGAGACCTGGCACTTCATCCACCTGTACACGTACGTCGCCGTGGTGCTGGCCTTCACCCACCAGGTCGCCGTCGGCTCCACCTTCACCGCCTCGGCCGCCGCCACCGCCTACTGGTACGGACTGTGGGGCGCCGCCCTCGCCGCCGTGTTCGCCGGCCGGCTGGTCCTGCCGCTGTGGCGGAACCGGCGCCACCGGCTCCGGGTCACGGCCGTCGTCCCCGAGAACGACAACGTGGTGTCCGTCCACATCACCGGCCGCGATCTGGACCGGCTGCCCGCCCGCGCCGGCCAGTTCTTCCTGTGGCGGTTCCTGACGAAGGACCGCTGGTGGCAGGCGAACCCGTTCTCCCTGTCCGCCGCGCCCGACGGCCGCACCCTGCGGCTCACCGTCAAGGCGGCCGGCGACGGCAGCGCGGCCCTGCGCCATCTCGAGCCCGGAACCCGGGTCTTCGCCGAGGGCCCCTACGGCGCCTTCACCACCCTGCACCGCACCCGCCCCGACGCCCTGCTCATCGCCGGCGGCGTCGGCGTCACCCCGATCCGGGCCCTGCTGGAGGAACTGCACGGCCACGCCGTCGTCCTCCACCGCGTGAGCACGGAGGCCGACGCCGTGCTCCACGACGAACTGCGCGAACTCGCCCTCGCCAAGGGCGCCGAACTCCACCTGATCACCGGCCCGCCCGTACCGGACCGGCTCGCCCCCGGCGAACTGTCCCGCCTGGTCCCCGACCTCACCGACCGGGACGTCTACGTCTGCGGCCCGCCCGGCATGACCACCGCGGTCCTGCGCGGCCTGCGCGAACTGGGCGTACCGAAGCGGCAGATCCACTACGAGCGCTTCAGCCTGGCCGGATGACGGACGAGGGTCGATCGAGGAGAACACCGTGAAACGAGCACTGCCCGTCCTGGTCCTGACCGTCGCCGGACTGATCCCGGTCTGGCGCTACACCCCGTCCGCCCCGGAGCCGGCGGTCGCCGAACCCGCGCCCGCCCCCTCGGTGTCCACCTCCCCGGGCGGCACCACCCGGGTGGTGGCCGGCCCCACCGTCGACACCGAGAAGGGCCCCGTGCGGGTCGAGGTCACCCTCGACGGCGACCGCATCAGCGCGGTGCGGATGCTCCGGCAGCCGGACCACCCGCAGACCACGGCCGCCGTACCGGTCCTGATCGAGGAGACACTGGAGGCGCAGAGCGCCGACGTCGACACGGTCTCCGGCGCCACCGTCACCAGCGACGGCTACCGCGAGTCGCTGCAGGCCGCCCTCGACACCCAGGGCTCCTGACGTGCGGCGCGTCGAACACGTCATGGGGTTCCCGGTGTCGCTGCGCATCGACGACGAGGGGTTCGGGGAATCCGCGGTGGACGACCTCTTCGCCTGGCTGCGCGAGGTCGACGCCCGCTTCAGCCCGTTCCGCGAGGACAGCGAGGTCTCCCGCCTGGACCGGGGCGAGCCGGCCCCGGACCGGCTCAGCCCCGAACTGACCGAGATCCTCGCCCTCTGCGAGCGGTACCGGACCGCCACCGGGGGCGCGTTCGACGTACGGCTGCCGGGCCGGCGCCTCGATCCGTGCGCGGTGGTGAAGGGCTGGTCGGTGCAGAAGGGCGCCGAACTGCTGCGGGCGGCGGGAGCACGGCGGTTCTGCCTCAACGCCGGCGGTGACGTGGTCGCCGCCGGCGGGCCGTGGCGCGTGGGCGTACGGCACCCCGAACACGCCGACCGGCTCTGCACCGTCCTGGAGCTCACCGACGGCGCGGTCGCGACCTCCGCGCGCTACGAACGCGGCGACCACATCATCGACGGCCGCACCGGCCACCCGGCGACCGGCCTGCTCGCCCTGACGGTCACCGCCCCCACCCTGACCCTGGCGGACACGGTCGCCACGGCGGCCTACGCGCTGGGCGCGGAGGGCGTCGCATGGGCCGCCGCACGCCCGGGCTGCGAGGTCTTCGCCGTGACGGCGGACCGCCGGGTGGTGCGGACCGCCGGGTTTCCCTCGGCGGGATCGGGGCAGGTGGCGGCGTAGTCCGGGTCGCCGCGACCCGGGCCGTTGAGTTCCGGGGTTCTGTCAGAGGTGCCGTCTACACTCGACCGGCGACAGAGCGTGCGACCTCGGTCAGAAGCTTTCGGCACCCGAAGGGCAATCGGCGTCTTGATACGGATCGATTCAGTCACGAAGCGGTACCCGGACGGCACGGTGGCGGTCGACCGGCTGTCGCTGGAGATCCCCGACCGCTCGATCACCGTCCTCGTCGGACCCTCCGGGTGCGGCAAGACGACCACGCTCCGCATGATCAACCGGATGGTCGAACCCACCGACGGCGCCATCCTCCTGGACGGCGAGGACAGCCGGCGGCAGCCGGTCACCACCCTGCGCCGGTCCATGGGGTACGTCATCCAGAACGCCGGGCTCTTCCAGCACCGTACGATCGTCGACAACATCGCCACCGTGCCCCGCATGCTCGGCTGGGGCAAGCAGCGGGCCCGGGAGCGGGCGGCGGAGCTGATGGAGCGGGTGGGCCTCGACCCCTCGCTGGCCAAGCGGTACCCGTACCAGCTCTCCGGCGGTCAGCAGCAGCGCGTCGGTGTGGCGCGGGCGCTCGCCGCGGACCCGCCGGTGCTGCTGATGGACGAGCCGTTCTCCGCCGTCGACCCCGTGGTGCGCAAGGGACTGCAGGACGAACTCCTGCGCATCCAGGACGAACTGGGCAAGACCATCGTCTTCGTCACGCACGACATCGACGAGGCGATCAAACTGGGCACCATGGTCGCCGTACTGCGCGAGGGCGGCCGGCTCGCCCAGTACGCGCCGCCCGCCGAGCTGCTGTCGAGCCCCGCGGACGGTTTCGTCGAGGACTTCCTCGGCGCCGACCGCGGTATCCGGCGGCTGTCCTTCTTCCCCTCCGCCGCACTGGAGTTGACCACCGACGCCGTGATCCCGGCCGACGCCACCGCCGGCCGGATCGCCGCCACCGAGGCCCCCCACCTCCTGGTCACCGACCCCGACGGCCGCCCGCTCGGCTGGGCCGCCCGCGAGGAGCTGACCGCCGGTGGCATCCGGACCGACCGACTGCTGCCGTACGGGCGGCCGTTCGTGCCCGGCGCCGACTCCCTGCGGGTCGCCCTCGACTGCGCCGTGCTCTCGCCCGTCGGCTGGGCGGTCGCCGTGGACGGCGGCGGCCGGGTGACCGGTGTCGTCTCCCAGCAGACCATCGGCGAGGCCATCCGCGGCGCCCACGGCGGGAGTCGGCCGGACACGGACAGGGCCGGGGTCGCCAAGTGACCGGCTTCTTCGACATCCCCAGCGACCTCCAGCACAGCTGGATCGGGCTGATCGGCCTGCACATGAGGGAGGCCCTGCTGCCGGTGGCCGCCGGGCTGCTCCTCGCGCTGCCGATCGCGCAGCTGTGCGGGCGCTTCCGCTGGCTGTACCCGCCCGTGCTCGGCATGACGACCGTGCTGTACGCCGTCCCCTCCCTGGCGTTCTTCGTCGTCCTCATCGACTACACCGGCCAGACCGAACTCACCGTGATGATCCCGCTGGCCCTGTACAGCCTGGTCGTCCTGGTCCCGGCCATCGTCGACGGCGTGCGCTCGGTGCCGGACGAGACCCTCGCCGCGGCCACCGCCATGGGCTTCGGCCCCGTACGCCGTTACCTCCAGGTGCAGCTGCCCATCGCCGCGCCCGCCATCATCGCCGGGCTCCGGGTCGCCACCGCGTCCAGCATCTCCCTGGTCAGCGTCGGCGCCCTGATCGGCAACCAGGGCGCCCTCGGCAACCTGCTCGCCGCCGCGCAGAAGTACGACCGGCCCGAACTCGCGGTGAACGCCGTGGTCACGATGGCCGTCCTGGCGATCCTCTGCGACGTCCTGCTGGTCGCGCTGCGGACGCTGCTGACCCCGTGGATGCCGCGCGGCGGCACCCGCCCGAAACCCGCCGCACGGCGGGCGGAGACCACCCCGGAGGGCGCGGTCCGGTGAACGTCCTCCACTTCGTCGACGCCTTCTTCAGCGACAGTGCCCACTGGCACGGCTACGACGGCATCCCGCAGCGCTTCTGGGAACACCTCCAGTACTCCCTGCTGGCCCTCGCCGTGGCCGCCGCGATCGGGCTGCCCGTCGGCCTGCTGACCGGCCACACCGGACGCGGCGGCAACGCGCTCGCCTTCGTCGCCAACGCCGCCCGTGCCCTGCCCAGTTTCGGTCTGCTGGTCCTCGCCGTCCTGCTGATCGGCTTCGGTCTGCTGCCCGTGATGATCCCCCTGGTCGTGCTGGCCGTCCCGCCGATCCTGGTGACCACCTACGAGGCGGTCCGCTCCGTCGACCCCGCCCCCGTGGACGCCGCCCGGGGCATGGGCATGCACGAGTCGCGGATCCTCTTCCAGGTCGAGGTGCCCGTGGCGCTCCCGCTGATCCTCAGCGGGCTGCGCTCCGCCGCCATCCAGATCGTGTCGACGGCCACCATCGCCGCGTACGTCAGTCTCGGCGGCCTGGGCCGGTACATCATCGACGGGCTCTACCAGCGCGACTACGAGAAGGTGGTCGGCGGCGCCACCCTGGTGGCGGCCCTGGCACTGCTCACCCTCGCGGTGTTCTGGGCGGTGGGACGGCTGGCCGTGTCGCCCGGGGTGCGCAGGCGCTGACGGTCGATCACCTGTACGACAAACCGTAATCGGCACGTTCTTGACTCACCGTACCCGGCTGGATTGGATCGGCGAATGACTTCCACCGCGAAAAGCAGCAGGTCCAGGACGAGGCACACCGGCGCGGCGGCCGTCGCGCTCACCGCCGCGGCGGCGCTGCTCGCGGGCTGTTCCTCCTCCGGCGACACCTCCGACAACCCCCTCGACGGGGAGAAGGCCGAAGCCGGCACCGTCGTCGTCGGCTCGAACAACTTCGCCGAGTCCACCCTGCTCGCCGACATCTACGGCGAGGCGCTCCGCGCCAAGGGCCTCAAGGTCGACTACAAGCACAACATCGGCAGCCGTGAGACGACGTACGGCCTGATGAAGAACGGGTCCATAACGGTCCTGCCGGAGTACAACGGCTCCCTCCTCGCCTACCTCGACCCCAAGGCCGGGCAGGAGTCCGCCGAGGCCGTGAACGAGGCCGCCAAGGCGAAGCTGGACAAGTCCCTGACGCTGCTGGAGTCCTCGCCCGCCGAGGACAAGGACTCCGTCGGCGTCAACGCCGGGACGGCGAAGAAGTACGGCCTCACCGCGGAGTCGACCCTCGCCGACCTCAAGGACATCGCGCCGGAGATGGTGATCGGCGGCTCGCCCGAGTTCCAGACCCGGCAGCAGGGACTGAAGGGCCTGGAGACCGTCTACGGACTGAAGTTCAAGTCCTTCAAGGCGCTCGACGCGGGCGGCCCGCTCACCCAGGCGGCCCTCACCGGGAACGAGGTCCAGGCCGCGGACGTCTTCACCACCGACCCGACCATCGTCAAGGAGAAGTTCGTCGTCCTGAAGGACCCGGAGAACCTCTTCGGCTTCGCCAACGTCACCCCGCTGGTCAGCAAGGAAGGGCTGCCGCAGGAGGGCGTGGAGGCGCTGAACGCCGTATCCGCGAAGCTGGACACCGAGACCCTCCTCGACCTCGACGCCCAGGTGCAGCTGGAGAAGAAGGACCCGCTGGACGTGGCGAAGGCCTGGCTGAAGTCGGCCGGCCTGGACTGACCCCGCACGGGGTGCGGCCGACGGGCCGCACCCCACGGGCCGTTCACCCCGCCGGGTCCGCCTGCGCGATCAGCCGGTCGATCAGCGCGATCAGCACGTCCCGGCACGACTCCCGCTCCCGCGCGTCGCACAGCAGCACGGGCACGCCGTCCGGCAGCGCCAGCGCCTCCCGGATGTCCTCCACCGGGTACGGGTGCTCCCCGTGGAAGCCGTTGACGGCGATCACGAACGGAATGCCCCGGCGCTCGAAGAAGTCGATCGCGGCGAAACTGGTCTTGGGCCTGCGCACATCCACCAGGACCACCGCGCCCAGCGCGCCGACGGCCAGGTCGTTCCACATGAACCAGAACCGCTGCTGCCCCGGCGTGCCGAAGAGATACAGCACGAGATCGCCCGAGATGCTGATCCGGCCGAAGTCCAGGGCGACCGTGGTGGCACGTTTCTCCTCGACGCCGTTCAGGTCGTCGACGTCCAGACCCGCCATGGTCAGCGGCTCCTCGGTGCGCAGCGGGGCGATCTCGCTGACCGAGCCGACCATGGTCGTCTTGCCCACGCCGAAACCACCGGCGATCAGGATCTTGACCGTGTCGGGTGCCGAACGCCCGGCGGACGCCCGCGCGGTGGTGTCAGAGCCGGCCAAGGCCCTCCCTCACTTTCTGCAGCAGATCCAGGTCCACGGTGGTGCGGTCCACGGGGTGCGGCGGACGGGCGGTGATCCGGCCCGCCTCCAGCAGGTCGCACAGCATGATGACGACCACGCTCATGGGCAGGTCGAGACGTGCGGCGAGCTCGGCGACCGCCACCGGCTCGGCGCACAGCCGCAGGATCCGGGAGTGCTCGGGCTGAGGCCGGGCCGCCCCCGCGGGCTGCGGATCCACCGCCGTCACCGTCGTGATGAGCGTGAAGTCGGCGCGGCTGGGCCGGGTCCGGCCACCGGTCAGGGTGAACGGCCGTACGAGCCGGCCCGCCGAGTCGCTTCCGCCCACCTCACACGCCGGGGTCGACGGCCGGCCCCGCGATGTCCCGCGGGGCCGCGCTGAGATGCTCACCGATCTTCTTCACCAGCATGTTCATCTGGTACGCCACCACGCCGACGTCCGCGCCCGGACCGGTCAGCACCACCAGATGGGCGCCGGGACCGGCCGAGGTGAGGATCAGGTAGCTGTGCGCCATCTCGATGAGCGCCTGGCGCACCGGGCCGCCGCGGAAGTCCATGCTGACGCCCTTGCTGAGGCTCATCAGACCGGACGCGGTCGCCGCCAGGCGTTCCGCGTCGTCCCGCAGGAAGCCGGTGGACTTGCTCACCACCAGTCCGTCCTCGGAGAGCACCACGGCCTGGTTCACGTCGGCGACCCGTTCGACGAGTCCGGTCAGCAGCTGGTCGAGCTGGGTGTGCGTGGCGGGGATGGGGCGTGTCATGACGGTGTTCCTTCGTGAACGGTCAGCGGTCGGCGGGCGGAGTCGGGGGCTCGGCGTGAGCGGCGGGCACGTGCGCCGGCGCGGCCGTACCGTCCGCGTCGGTGTCGTCGTCGTCCCGCGCCTGGGACGTGCCGCGCTGGAAGCCGGCGAGCGAGGAGGCGGCGTGTTCCGCGGTGAAGTCGCCGGAGTCGTCCTCGGCGTCCGGGACGGACTCCTCGCGGAGCTCGACGGCCAGACTGGTCTGCGGCACCCGGCGGGGGAGCGGGGTGAGCCCGTCCCGGCGGGGCGCGGGCACCGACACGGCCGGTGCGGGGGCGGTCCGTACGGCGGTCGCCGGCCGGGACGCCGCGGCCTGCTCCGCGCCGGCGGCCACGGGCTCCTCGCGCCGGTCGTCCGCACGGTCCCGTACGGCCTCGGTGCGCGTCTCCCGCCGGCCACCGCCGGACGACGGTACGTCCGGCACCACGATCTCGTGCGGGATCAGCACGATCGCCGTCGTCCCGCCGTACGGCGAGGAACGCAGGGTCACGGAGACGCCGTGCCGGTGCGCGAGCTGGGAGATCACGAACATGCCGAGCCGGAGGTCGTCGGCGAGCGCCACCACGTCGAACTGCGGAGCCCTGGCCAACTGGGCGTTCAGGGAGGCGTAGTCGTCGTCCGACATGCCGAGGCCACGGTCCTCGACCTCCACGGCGAGGCCCTTGGCCACCATCGCCGCCCGCACCGTGACGGGGCTCGGCGCCGGCGAGTACACCGTCGCGTTGTCGATCAGCTCCGCCAGCAGATGGATGACGTCGGCCACCGCGGGCGGGGCGAGCGACACCTCCTCCTCGGTGAGCACCTCCACCCGCTGGTACTCGGCGACCTCACCGACGGCACTGCGCACGATGTCGATCAGCGCGACCGGCTCGCTCCAGGAACGGCCGGGACGCTCACCGCTGACGATGACCAGGTTCTCCTCGTACCGGCGCAACTGGCTGGCCGTGGAGTCCAGTTCGTACAGGCCCTTGAGGACCTCGGGGTCGGTGTGCCGGCGCTCCAGCGCGTCGAGCTTGCTGAGCTGGAGGTTGACCAGGTTCTGGCTCTGCCGCGCGATGCCGAGGATGACCTTCTGGAAACCGCGCCGGGTGTCGGCGAGTTCGACCGCGGTGTGCACGGCGGTGCGCTGCGCGGTGTTGAACGCCTGGGCCACCTGGCCCAGTTCGTCGTGGCCGTAGTCCAGCGGAGTCGTCGCCGACTCCGGGTCGACCTTCTCGCCCCGCTCCAGCCGGGCCACCACATCGGGCAGCCGCTCCTCGGCCAGACCGAGGGTGGCCACCCGCAGCCCGCGCAGCCGGCGGGACAGCGAGCGGGTGATGCGCCAGGACAGGCCGACGCACAGCAGCAGCGCGAGCAGTCCGGCGGCGCTCAGGGCGGCGGCCGTGATCAGCAGGCTGCGGGCCTCGTCGGCGCTGCGGGTGAGCAGCGCGTCGGTCTGCTGCCGGATCATGGTGGCGTACTGCGGGGAGACCCGGTCCATGGCCTCCTCCCACTGCTCCCGCAGGTCCGGCAGTTCGACGTTGCGCTTCTTGCCGGTGGGCGCGGTCGCGAGCACCTGGTCCTCGACCGCCTCCAGGGCACGCCACTCGGGGCTCCGCAGGATCTGCTCGGTCTGTGTCTTGGCCTCGCCGCGCAGGGAGGGCTCGATCTGGTCGGAGACCAGCCAGCGGCGGGTGTGCACCAGCTCCGCGAACGTGCCCCAGCTCTCCGAGTCGAGTTCTCCGTCGGGCCAGGCGAGGGTGAGCCGCGCGTCCTCCTCGGAGACCAGCTCCGCGGCGTGCTCCAGCGCGATCAGCGGTTCGGCCTGCGAGGTCAGGTCCCCGTCGTCGACCTGGGAGAGCTCCTGGAAGGCGTGGATCTGGTCGTCGATGATCGAGGTGTACTGGTCGAGCGCCTGCGCGGCGGTGATGTCGCTGGGCGTGTCCACCTGGTCCCGGTAGTACTCCAGGCTGCCCACCGAGCCGAGCACCCCGTACAGCCGGTCCGAGATGCGCGCCGGTGCCTCGGCGATCGCGTCCGCCTGACCGACCAGCTTCGCCACCGCCTCGTCGGTCTTCTCGCGCTGCGCGTCGAGGGCGGTCCGGGGGGTGTCCGGTTCGGCCAGCCACGCGGCGGTGAGCCTGCGCTCCTGCTGCAGCGCGAGCGCGGCGTGCGTGCCCATCGCGCCGGTCGACCGGCTCAGTTCCGTCTGGGAACGCAGCTGCAGGCCCTCGGAGAACATCTGGATCGTCGTCAGGCCCCACATGCCGGCGAGGGTGACGCTGGGCACCAGGGCGAGGAGGAACAGCGAGAGACGTATGGAGCCGAGACGGCGCCGGGCACCTGTCCGTGGAGACATCGTGGTCCTAGAGCGGTCGGATGGGGGAGGAAGTACGCACGGGCCGGCCCGTCAGCGGGTTCCGTCGGCGGCGAACCCGGCGACCGAGGCCGCGTTGGCCTTCGTGACGAAGGCGGGGCCGGTGAGCACGGGCGCGACCCCGCCGCCGCTGATGTTGCCGTTGGTCCGGTACAGCCACAGCGCGTCCACGGCGAGATAGCCCTGCAGATAGGGCTGCTGGTCGACGGCGAACTGGACGTTGCCGCCGCGCACGGCGTCCACCAGGTCGTTGCTGAGGTCGAAGGTGGAGACGTCGGCGTCGCTGTCCGCCTCCGCGACGGCGTCGACCGCGGTGAGCGCGAAGTCCGCCCCGTTGGTGACCACCTCGTCGATGCTCGAGTCCTGCCGCAGCCGGGCGGTGATGATGCCGGAGACGGCGCGCATGTCGGTGCCGTCCACGTAGAGGTTCTCCGTCGTTCCGCCGAACGCCTTCTTCACGCCGGCGCAGCGGGCCTCCAGGGCAACGTTGCCACGCTCGTGGACGACGCACAGGGCGTGCTGGGCCTTCAGCTCGTCCAGCTTGTCGCCGACGGCCCGGCCCGCCACGCTCTCGTCCTGGCCGAAGAACTCCAGCAGCCCCGCCGCCTTCCAGGCGTCGATACCGGAGTTGAGCCCGACCACGGGGATGTCCGCGGCCCGTGCCTCGTTGACCGGGCCCTTCATGGCCGCGGGCTTGGCCAGCGTCAGCGCGATGCCGTCGACACCGTCGCGGACCGCCTCGCGGACCAGCTCGGCCTGTCCCGCCGGGTCCGGGTCGCTCATGTACGTCAGCTCGATGCCGTCCTTGGCGGCCGCCGCCTCGGCACCCTTCTTCACCCGCTCCCAGAACGCGTCGTCCTCGCTGCCGTGGGTGACCATCGCGACCTTGATCCGTCCGGCGCCGGAGGCGCCCGCGCCGTCGGAGTCCGAGGAGTCGTCGGCCGAGCAGCCGGTCGCCAGCAGACCGACGGCGGCGGCCAGGGCGGCCAGGCGGCGTATCGGGAGGCGTGGGGACGGGGGACGAGTGTTCATGGAGAGTACGGACCTCGCTGTGCGGCCGAGCAAGAGCAGGGGAGAGCACGGACGGAACCGCGCGGGGTGCGTGCGCCGACCGGGTGACTCTCGCTGGCCCGGAGCCAACCCTGTGGAACCACTGGTCGTCAAGTGAACAGCCACGTGAAGTGAGGCGATGCTGCCGCATTGTGATGAACCGTGAGTGCGGTGCGGCTGTTGTCCGCCGCCGAACCGAATGGACGGTACGGAACGGCTCCGGCCCCCTTGCCGGCGCCCGCCGTTCAGCGCCGGCGCAGCCGCAGGGCCGGCGCGAGACCACCGGGTCCCACCCGGGTCGCCGGCCAGTCCGTACGGGCCAGGTCGAGACCCCGGTAGGCGGGCGGACCGCCGCTGCACAGCTGTCCGTCGGGGATCCGCTGCCGGTCCCGGCCGGCGACGTCCGCCACCCGCGGGTCGTCCCACGCGGTGAACGGCGCGCCGTTCGCGGCGACGGCGGCCCGGCAGGCCGCCGACCCCGCGCGGTCGCCGCCCTCGGGCGAGCAGGCCACGACCCGGCTCACCGGGTCCGTCGGCGCCCCGTGGGCCCCGGCCGGCGCCGCCGCCCACAGCGGCGGCAGCAGCGGGGCCACCAGGGCCGTCGCGAGCGCGGTGCGGTGTGCGGTCGTCCGGGGCATCCGGACCGCCTCCTTCGGCGGGCGGGGAACGCGGGAACTCTTCCGTGCGGTACGGAGGAAAAGCCCGGTGCGTTCATCTCCGAGGCGATGCGGGCATAGCGGTCCGTTCCTGGTCAACCGCCTTTCGGCGAGGGTGGTTTCCCGGCCGGATCGAGGGTTTCCCCCGTATCCGGGCGGCCCGCGCGCTGCCTATCGTTCCACCGCAGTCGACCCGCCGGTAACCCCGGACGGGCCGCTGTTCGCGCCCGGCCGGCCGATCTGCCGCACCTCGATTCACCCCACGCTGCTTCGACGACGAGATGACGAGACGACGAAGCGAATCGATTCTCCTCCCCACACTCCGCGTTGCCCGGAGTCCCGGCACGAAAGGCACCCCCCTTGCACACCTCATCGAGCTCTCCCCGCGGCTCCTCCCCGGGACGGAAGCTGATATCCGTCGCCGCCCTCTCCGTCGCCCTGCTGACGGCCGCTTCCGCCCAGGCCGCGGTCGCCCAGGACACCCCCTCCGACGGGCCGGCCGTCCCCACGGCCCGCACCGAGGCCGCCCCGGGCACCCCGGCCGAGCGGCTCATCGTCGGCTACAAGTCCGGTGCCGCCGAGGCGAAGTCGGACAAGGCCGCCGCCGCGGACGCCGCCGCCAAGGGCGAGAAGGCCGGCGAGGACGTCGGCTTCCGGCGCCGCCTCGGCACCGGCGCCGCCCTCGTCGACCTGGGCGCGAAGCCCACCGCGGCGGACGTCGCCGACGTCGTCGCCGAGTACCGGGCCGACCCGCAGGTCGCCTACGTCGTACCGGACCGGCTCAACAAGCCGCTGGCCACCCCGAACGACACCGAGTACGGCAAGCAGTGGGACCTGTTCGAGTCCACCGCCGGCATGCGCGTGCCGGGCGCCTGGGACCTCACCACCGGCAGCGGTGTCACCGTCGCCGTCATCGACACCGGGTACGTCACCCACTCCGACCTCGCCGCGAACATCGTCGGCGGCTACGACTTCATCTCCGACACCGCGGTCTCCGTCGACGGCAACGGCCGCGACAGCAACCCGGCCGACCCGGGCGACTGGTACGCGGCCGGCGAGTGCGGCCAGGCCACCGGAGGCAGTTCCTCCTGGCACGGCACCCACGTGGCGGGCACCATCGCCGCGGCCACGAACAACGGCAAGGGCGTCGCCGGCATCGCGTACGGTGCGAAGATCTCCCCGGTGCGGGTGCTCGGCAAGTGCGGCGGCTACGACTCCGACATCATCGACGCCATCACCTGGGCGTCCGGCGGCACCGTCTCCGGCGTGCCCGCCAACTCCAATGTCGCCAAGGTCATCAACATGAGCCTCGGCGGGGGCGGTGCCTGCTCCACCGCCACCCAGAGCGCCATCAACGGCGCCGTCGGCAGGGGCACCACGGTGGTCGTCGCGGCCGGCAACGAGAACCAGAACGCCGCCAACTCCTCCCCGGCGAACTGCGGCAACGTCATCACCGTCGCCGCCACCGACCGCTCGGGCAACCGCGCCTCCTACTCCAACTACGGCACGATCGTGGACATCGCCGCGCCCGGCGGTGAGACCGCGACCGCGGCCAACGGCATCCTGTCCACGCTGAACTCCGGCACCCGCACCCCGTCGACCGAGAACTACGCCTACTACCAGGGCACCAGCATGGCCACCCCGCACATCGCGGGCCTCGCCGCGCTGATGAAGTCGGCCGCCCCCGACCTCACCCCGGACCGGATCGAGTCGGCGATCAAGTCCAACGCCCGTGCGCTGCCCGGCACCTGCTCCGGCGGCTGCGGCGCGGGCCTGGCGGACGCCGCGAAGACCGTCCAGGCCGTCAAGGGCGGTACGTCCACCGGCTCCACGTACTCCAGCACCACCGCCGTCGCCATCCCGGACAACGGCTCCGCGATCGAGTCCCCGATCACCGTGAGCGGCCGCGGCGGCAACGCGCCGTCCGCCCTCCAGGTGGGCGTGGACATCACCCACACCTACCGCGGTGACCTGGTCGTCGACCTGGTGGCACCGGACGGCTCGGTGTACCGGCTGAAGTCCGCCAGTGGCTCGGACTCCGCGGACGACGTCGACACCACCTACACGGTGAACGCCTCCGGCGAGACCGCCGACGGCACCTGGAGGCTGAGGGTGCAGGACACGGCCTCCTACGACACCGGCCGGCTCAACGGCTGGCAGCTGACCTTCTGAGCCACCCCCGAGACAGGCGGGCCGGCCGGTGCGGATGGGGCACCGGTCGGCCCGCCGTTCTCTTTTGCCCCCGCACCTGACACACTTAGATACCGGACGCGCCGTTTTCTTTCGGAGACCACGTTTGTTTTGCCCGATGTGTCCAAGTGTGGTGCGATACCCGCGCGGTGAACATGGGCGCAGGGTGAGCTATCGTGTACCCGGCGTAAAAACAAACAGCATGACCCGTTCCTTTCCGGCTCAGGAGTTCAGGCGATGGCGAGGCAGGTACGCGCCGAGCAGACCCGCGCGACGATCATCACGGCCGCCGCCGAGCTGTTCGACCGGCAGGGCTATGAATCGACCAGTCTCAGCGACATCGTCGAGCACGCCCAAGTCACCAAGGGGGCCCTCTACTTCCACTTCGCCGCGAAGGAGGACCTCGCCCACGCCATCCTGGAACTGCAGTCCGCGACCAGCCGCCGGCTGGCCAGGGACACCGAGGTCCGGGGGCACACCTCCCTGGAGGCGCTGATGCGCCTCACCTTCTGCATAGCCAGGATGTCGGCCGAGGACCCCGTCCTGCGGGCCGGACTGCGGCTCGCCACCGGCGGCACCCGGCCGCGCCCCCCGCTCAGCCACCCCTTCACCGAGTGGCTGGACATCGTCACGGCCCGGCTCCTCGGCGCCGTCAAGGAGTCCGACGTCCACCCGGACGTCGACATCGACGTCGTGGCGCACTCCCTGGTCTGCTTCTTCGTCGGCACCCGCGTCGTCGGCCGCTCCCGCGAATCCGTCGCCCGGCAGCCCCGCCGTACGGCCGAGATGTGGCAGATCCTCATCCGGGGCCTGGTCCCCGTCACCCGGCGCGCCCGCTATCTCAGCCTGGCCGCACGGCTGGAGCGGGAGATCGCGCCGGTGTGACCCGCGGCGCGCGACGACCGGCGCGCGTTACGGTGAGCCGCATGTCCGACCACCCCACCGCACCCGTGATCGTCGCCGACGAGCCCGGCACCTTCCCCCACAGCGTGCTGGCCGAGCGGCACCCCGCGATCATCCGGCAGGTGCGCGAGGCCTTCCCGTACGAGCCCTGGCAGCACCGCGCGCTCGACGCCCTGCTCGCCGACTGCACCCGGGGCACGATCGACCCCCTCCCCGCCGACGCGCACGACCGGCGGCACTGGGAGACCTGGGGGATGGACACCCACGCCGGCCGCTCCTGGTACGACGTGCCGTGGCTGTGGTCCGAGAGCTGGTTCTACCGCCGACTGCTGCACGCGGTGGGCTACTTCGCACCCGGTCCCTGGCAGGGCATCGACCCGTTCCGCCCCTCCAAGCTCGCCGAACTCGACTCGCCCGCCACGGACGAGGAACTGGCCGGGCTCGGCGACCTCGCCGGCCGCCCGGAGGGGGAGCGGGCCCGCGCGCTGCTGCACGGTTCCCTGTGGGGCAACCGCGCCGACCTCGGCTTCCGGCTGTCCGCCGAGGGAGCCGAGGAGACGGCCGCCGTCCCCGCCCTGGTGGCCGACGACAGCGAACGGCTGTGGCCGCTGCTCGGCACCTCGGGTACGGGCACGCTGTGCCTGGTCGCCGACAACGCGGGCCGCGAACTCGTCCCGGACCTGCTGCTCATCGCCCACCTGCTGGCCTGCGGCCGGATCGGCCGGGCGGTGCTGCACGTCAAGCCGTACCCGTACTACGTCTCCGACGCCACCACCGCCGACGTGATCGACGCGGTGCGCCGGCTCACCGACGCCGAGGGCGCGGCGGCCGAGTACGGCCGCGGCCTGTGGGCCGCCCTCAACGACGGCCGGCTCACCCTCCGCGCCCACCCGTTCTCCTGCGCGCCGCTGCCGTACGAGGACATGCCGGACGACCTCCGCGCGGACTTCGCCGCCGCCGCGCTCACCGTCGTCAAGGGCGACCTCAACTACCGTCGCCTCGTGGGCGACCGGTACTGGCCCCCGACCACCCCCTTCGCGGAGGTCACCGGTCACTTCCCCGGCCCGGTCGCCGCCCTGCGCACCCTGAAGTCCGACGTGATCACCGGACTGACCGCCGGCACCGAGGCGGCACTGGTCGCGGCGGAGGAACAGCGCTGGCGCACCGGCGGCACCCACGCGCTGATCCAGGTCCGGACATAGGGCCCACGACTCCCGTACGGGACACGGTTCACGCGATGGTGTGATCATGCCCGGCCCGGTGGATGCCGCCACCGGGCCGCGGGTAGCCCCCGGCCATGACGCAGCCGTTCGAACTCCCGCACTTCTACCTGCCGCATCCCGCGCGGCTCAACCCGCATGTCGAGGAGGCCCGCGCCCACTCGACCGCGTGGGCGCGCGAGATGGGCATGCTGGAGGGCAGCGGGGTCTGGGAGCAGGCCGACCTCGACGCGCACGACTACGGCCTGCTCTGCGCCTACACCCATCCCGACTGCGACGGGCCCGCCCTGTCGCTCATCACCGACTGGTACGTGTGGGTCTTCTTCTTCGACGACCACTTCCTGGAGAAGTTCAAACGCACCCAGGACCGCGCCGCGGGCAAGGCCCACCTGGACCGGCTGCCGCTGTTCATGCCGCTCGACCCGGCGGCCCCCGTCCCCGAACCGGAGAACCCGGTCGAGGCGGGCCTCGCCGACCTGTGGGCGCGCACCGTGCCGGCGATGTCCGCCGACTGGCGCCGCCGGTTCGCCCTCGCCACCGAACACCTCCTCAACGAGTCGATGTGGGAGCTGTCCAACATCAACGAGGGGCGGATCGCCAACCCCGTCGAATACATCGAGATGCGCCGCAAGGTGGGCGGTGCCCCCTGGTCGGCCGGGCTCGTGGAGTACGCGACCGCCGAAGTGCCCGCCGCCGTCGCCGGGACCAGGCCGCTGAGGGTGCTGATGGAGACCTTCTCCGACGCCGTGCACCTGCGCAACGACCTGTTCTCCTACCAGCGGGAGGTCGAGGACGAGGGCGAACTCAGCAACGGCGTACTCGTCCTGGAGACCTTCTTCGGCTGCACCACCCAGGAGGCCGCCGACATCGTCAACGACGTCCTCACCTCACGGCTCCACCAGTTCGAGCACACCGCGTTCACCGAAGTCCCCGCCGTGGCCCTGGAGAACGGGCTCACCCCGGCCGAGACCGTGGCCGTCGGGGCGTACACCAAGGGCCTGCAGGACTGGCAGTCGGGCGGCCACGAATGGCATCTGCGCTCCAGCCGCTACATGAACGAGGGCGCGCGGTCCACCGCCCCCTGGCAGTCCCCGTCCGGCCCCGGGACGTCCGCCGCCGACGTCGGCGCGCTGCTCGCCGGCGCGGGAGCCGAACGGCTGCGCGCCCACACGCACGTGCCGTTCCGGAAGGTCGGCCCGTCGATCATCCCCGACATCCGCATGCCGTTCCCGCTGGAGCTCAGTCCCGCCCTCGACGGCGCGCGGCGGCACCTGCTGGAGTGGTCGCGGCGGATGGGCATCCTCGGTGAGGGCGTCTGGGACGAGGACAAGCTGGAGAGCTGCGACCTGCCCCTGTGCGCGGCGGGCCTCGACCCGGACGCCACCCAGGAGCAGCTCGACCTCGCCTCCGGCTGGCTGGCCTTCGGCACCTACGGCGACGACTACTACCCGCTCGTCTACGGACACCGCCGCGATCTGGCCGCCGCCCGGCTGACCACGGCCCGCCTGTCGGCCTGCATGCCCCTCGACGCCGACGAGGTCCCGCCGCCACCCGTCAACGCCATGGAACGGGCCCTGATCGACCTGTGGGCACGCACCACGGCCGGTATGACGCCCGACGCGCGCCGCCCCCTGAGGTCGGCCGTCGACACGATGACCGAGGCCTGGGTGTGGGAGCTGTCCAACCAGATCCAGAACCGCGTCCCGGACCCCGTGGACTACCTGGAGATGCGGCGCGCCACCTTCGGCTCCGACCTCACCCTGGGGCTCTGCCGCGCCGGACACGGACCGGCGGTGCCGCCGGAGGTCTACCGCAGCGGTCCCGTCCGCTCCCTGGAGAACGCGGCGATCGACTACGCGTGCCTCCTCAACGACGTCTTCTCCTACCAGAAGGAGATCGAGTTCGAGGGCGAGATGCACAACGCGGTCCTCGTGGTGCAGAACTTCTTCGGCGTCGACTATCCGACCGCGCTGCCCGTGGTGCAGGACCTGATGAACCAGCGCATGCGCCAGTTCGAGCACGTCGTGGAGCACGAACTGCCCGTCGTCTACGACGACTTCCAGCTGTCGGACGAGGCGCGGGCGATCATGCGGGGCTATGTGACGGACCTGCGGAACTGGATGGCGGGCATCCTCAACTGGCACCGCAACGTCGACCGCTACAAGGACGAGTACCTGTCCGGCCGGGTCCACGGCTTCCTTCCGGACCGCTCACCGGCACCACCGGTCCTCGTCTGACACCCGGCACCGCCAGCACAGCCCGCACTGCCGTCGGAGGCGAACCATGGAACAGACCGTGTTGCGGCCCCGGCCGATGCCCGGCGACGGGGGCAGGGGCGGGGGCGGCGACGGCTCCGGGGACGGGCCGGACTCCGGCCCGCCCACCCGGCGGCGCGGGCGGCGGCCGGTGACCGTGCTGCTCGGGGCGCTGACGGGGGTGGTCCTGGTGCTGTCCGGGGCCGGGCTGGGGGCGGTGGGGGCCACGGTCGTCGGCGCGGGCGGGCTCACCGGGCTGAAGCGGCAGACCGGAGCGGCCCCGGCCGCGGCACCGCGGTCCGCCCCGTCCGCGCCCGTGGTCGGCAGGCTCGGCGTGGAGGTGGCCGACGACAGGAGACCCGGGGCGCTGGTCGTCGCCGTGCACGTGCCCGGTCCGGGGTCCTCGGCCGGTCTCGTACGCGGTGACGTCCTCCTCGCCTTCGGCACCACCCGTGTCGACTCGGCCGCCGACCTGGCACGCGCCGTCGCCCGGGCCCGCCCGGGCGACGAGGTGGAACTGACGGTGCGCCGTCGGGGCGGCGGCTACCAGCAGCTGACGGCCGTCCCCGGCATCGTCACGTGACCACGCGGAAGTGGCTGGTGAGCCGGCCCTCGTCGTCCAGTACATGGAAGGCGAGCCCGACCGGGGCGTCCCGGTCCGCGATCTGCTCGCCCTCCCAGGGCAGCCGCAGCGTCCAGGTCACGCCCGGCCCCACCAGCACCGGGCGGCCCGCGAACGTCGTGGCGGCAGGGGTGTGGGCGTGACCGGTGATCAGTCCGGCGACCTGGGGGCGGCGTGCCAGCAGGGCGGCCAGCCGCTCCGGGGCGCGCAGGGGGTAGGAATCGGGCAGGGGGTGGTGCAGCGGTACGGGTGGGTGGTGGAAGGCGAGCAGGACCGGAAGGCCGTCGTCGAGTCCGTCGAGCGTCGACTCGATCCAGGCACAGGTCTCGGCGTCCAGATCCCCGTCGTCGCGGCCCGGGATGCTCGAGTCGCACATCAGCACCGCGCCGCCGTCCAGCACGTGCGCGCTGTTGACCGGCCCGTCGACGGCCGGCCGGCCCAGCAGCGCCTTGCGGTACGGCGCCCGGCTGTCGTGGTTGCCCGGGCAGGTCAGCACCGGGAACGGGGCGCTCCCGTCGCGCAGTCCCAGCAGGCGGGCGGCCTCCTCGTACTCGGCCTCGGTGCCGTGGTCCGCGATGTCCCCGGTCACCAGCAGCGCGTCCGGCGGGACCGGCAACTCCCACAGCCGGTCCCGCACCCGCCGGGCGCGCTCCGTCGCCCGCGCGGTTCCGTCCAGATGCAGATCGCTGATGTGCGCGAGTACGAGCACGGTCGTACGCCTCCCCGATGTGCCTGCTCACGGTTCGGTGAGATCAAATCATTAGATGTAACGGGAGGGCAATGCTTCGCCATTAGTAGTGGCGGGTCGCGGGGCGAACACCGCGAACCGGCTCGCGTCACCCCCGCCCGCCGGGCAGGATGCTGCCCGTAACCTGCTGTCGCCCTGGGAGGCCCCCGAATGACCGGCGCCGTGCCCGTGTCCTTCACCGCCGACGACTACGAGGCCCGCATGGAGCGTGCGGCGCGGCAGGCCGCCGACGCCGGGCTCGCCGGACTGCTCGTGGCACCCGGCCCCGACCTGGTGTGGCTCACCGGCTACACCCCCACCGCCGTCACCGAGCGGCTCACCCTGCTGGTCCTCGCGGCCGGCCGGGACCCCGTGCTCGTCGTCCCCACCCTGGAGGCCCCGGACGCCGAGCGCGCCCCCGGCGCCCGTGCCCTCACCCTGCGCGACTGGACCGACGGCAAGGACCCCTACGCCGCCACCGCCGCCCTGCTGGACGCGGACGGGCGGTTCGGCATCAGCGACAACGCCTGGGCCATGCACCTGCTCGGCCTGCAGAAGGCGCTGCCCGGCACCTCGTACGCCTCCCTCACCGAGGCCCTGCCGATGCTCCGCGCCGTCAAGGACGCGGCGGAGCTGGAGCTCCTGGCCGCCGCCGGGGCCGCGGCGGACGCGGCCTTCGAGGAGATCAGGCAGGTCACCTTCGCCGGCCGCCGGGAGACCGACGTCGCGGCCGATCTGGCCGCCCTGCTGCGCCGGTTCGGACACTCCCAGGTCGACTTCACGATCGTCGCCTCCGGACCGAACGGCGCCAACCCGCACCACGAGATCGGCGACCGCGTCATCGAGCGCGGCGACATGGTCGTCCTCGACTTCGGCGGCCTCAAGGACGGCTACGGGTCCGACACCTCCCGCACCGTCCACGTCGGGGAGCCCACCGACGAGGAGCGCCGGGTGCACGACCTCGTGCGCGAGGCGCAGGAGGCGGGCTTCCGCGCGGTGCGGCCCGGGGCCGCCTGTCAGGACGTCGACCGCGCCGCCCGCGCGGTCATCGCCGGTGCCGGGTACGGGGAGCACTTCATCCACCGCACCGGGCACGGCATCGGCGTCACCACGCACGAACCGCCCTACATGATCGAGGGCGAGGAGCGGCCCCTCGTCCCCGGCATGTGCTTCTCCGTCGAACCCGGCGTCTACCTGCCCGGCCGGTTCGGCGTGCGCATCGAGGACATCGTGACCGTGACCGAGGACGGCGGACGGCGGCTGAACAACACCGCGCGGGAGATGGCCATAGTGGACTGAACGGCTCCACCCGTCCCCTCCCTGCCTCCCCGAACGGCAACGGCGCGATCATGACCCAGGCACCGACACCCACCGCGGACACCGTCCGCCGACTGGCCCGCTCCCTGCTGGAGGACAGCGGGAAGGGCGGCCGGGCCGGCGGCGCGCGGTCCGCCGCCGGACCCGACGTCCGGCCCGTCGCCGCGGGCGCCGGGCCCGCCACCTGGTGGGTCGGCACCCGCCATGTGCTGCGCCTCGCCCCGGACCGTGAGGCGAGCGTGCGCCGCCGCCGCGAACTGCGGCTGCGCGACCTCGTCCGCCCGCACGTCCCGGTCGCGCTGCCGTCCGCCGTGGCGCACGGCGAGTGGGCGCCCGGCCTGCTCTGCGTCCTGGACACCCGGCTGGCCGGCGGGACGGCGGAGGAACACCGCGTCTCCGCCGTCGGCGAGGCCGACCTGGCCGGGCTGCTCACGGGGCTGCGGGAGGTGCCGGTGCGGCAGGCGGAGACGCTCGGCGTGCCGCGCGTCCCCCCGCGCTCCCTGGAAGCCCTGCGCCGGACCGCCGAGGAGGCCGCCGGACGGCTCGCCGAGGCCGACGAGTTCGACCCGGGCCGGCTGAGCCGGCTCACCTTGCCTGCCGCGGTCCAGCTCGCCGCCCAGCCCGGTACGGCCGTCCTCGTCCACCACGCCCTCACCGGCGGGCACCTCGTGGTGAGCGTCGACGGCCGCGTACGGGGCGTCCTGGGCTGGGACGCGGCGGTGGTCGGCGACCCCGCCGAGGACATCGCGGGCCTCGCGCTCGCCGTCGGCGCCCCGGCCGCCGTACGCGCCGCCACCCTCGCCGGCTACGGCGCCCGCCCCTGCCTGCGCGGCCTGTGGCTGGCCCGCTGCGACTCCGTCCACCACCTCGCCGAGGCCCTCACCGGCCGCACCGCCCCGCCGCCCGCACTCCGCACCCGTCTGCGGCACGCCTGGGAGCCGATCATGCTGGAAAGGGTGACGGACCTCGGCCGCGCGGACGACGTGCCGTAGAGGGCCCGCCCGGCGCGATCCCCCGGAGGGGCCCCGGGCACGACGCGACCCACCCGCCCCGGCCGCCGGTGAGGCCGCTCCGTTCCCGGTCCGGGACCGGAGCGGGGCCGGACCGTGTGACCGGGGCAGGCGTGTCGCGGCCTTCGCGGGCGCCGGGTGGTTCTCAGCCCTGGAGCAGGACGACGGCCGACCGGCCCGGCAGCCGCAGCACCCCGTCCGGGCCCGGGGTCTCCACCGGCTCCCACGCCGCGAGGACGCGCGCGTCGGGGACGCCCAGGGGGATCGCCGCCGGCTCGGTGCCGAGGTTCACCGCGACCCGGACGTCCCCCCGCCGGAAGGCCAGCCAGCGGTGCTCCTCGTCGTAGGCCACCTTGGTGTCGCCGAGGTCGGGGTCGGTGAGGTCCGGCTGCTCGTGGCGCAGGGCGACGAGGAGCCGGTACCAGGACAGCACGCGCGCGTGGGGCTCGCGTTCCGGCTCCGACCAGTCCAGGCAGGAGCGGTCGCGGGTGGCGGGGTCCTGCGGGTCCGGCACGTCCTGCTCGGCCCAGCCGTGCGCCGCGAACTCCCGCCGTCTGCCCGCGCTCACCGCCTTGGCGAGCTCCGGATCGGTGTGGTCGGTGAAGAACTGCCAGGGCGTGCCCGCCGCCCACTCCTCGCCCATGAACAGCATGGGCGTGAAGGGAGCGGTCAGCGTGAGGGCCGCCGCGCAGGCCAGCAGCCCGGGGGAGAGGAGCGCGGCCAGCCGGTCCCCCTGGGCGCGGTTGCCGATCTGGTCGTGGGTCTGGCTGTAGCCGAGGAGCCGGTGCCCGGCCACCCGGTTGCGGTCCAGGGGGCGGCCGTGGCACCGGCCCCGGAAACCGGAGTACGTGCCGTCGTGGAAGAAGCCACCGGTGAGCGTCTTGGCGAGGGCCGCGAACGGGGCACGCGCGAAGTCGGCGTAGTAGCCCTGGGCCTCACCGGTCAGCGCGGTGTGCAGGGCGTGGTGGAAGTCGTCGTTCCACTGCGCGTGCAGCCCGAGGCCGCCCTCCGCGCGGGGCTTGATGATCCTGGGGTCGTTCAGATCCGACTCGGCGATCAGGAACAGGGGCCGGCCGGTGTCGGCGGCGAGGGCGTCCACGGCCCCGGACAGCTCCTCCAGGAAGTGGCACGCGCGCGTGTCCGCCAGCGCGTGCACCGCGTCGAGCCGCAGCCCGTCGATCCGGTAGTCCCGCAGCCAGGCCAGCGCGCTGTCCACGAGGAACGCGCGCACCTCGTCGGAGCCGGGCGCGTCCAGATTGACCGCCGCGCCCCACGGGGTGTGATGGGTGTCCGTGAAGTACGGCCCGAACCGCGGCAGGTAGTTCCCGGACGGACCCAGGTGGTTGTGCACGACGTCCAGTACGACGCCCAGGCCGAGGGCGTGGGCCCGGTCGACGAACCGTTTCAGCCCCTCGGGTCCGCCGTACGGCTCGTGCACCGCCCACAGCGAGACCCCCTCGTACCCCCATCCGTGCCGGCCCGGGAACGGGCACACCGGCATCAGCTCCACATGCGTCACGCCCAGCTCCGCGAGATGGCCGAGCCGCTCGGCGGCGGCGTCGAAGGTGCCCTCGCGCGTGTACGTGCCCACGTGCAGCTCGTACAGCACCGCGCCGGGCAGCGGGCGCCCCGCCCACTCCGTACGCCAGTCGAACCGGTCGTGGTCGACGACGGCGCTCAGGCCGTCGGGACCGTCCGGCTGCCGGCGCGAGCGCGGATCGGGCAGGACGGGGCCGTCGTCCGGCGCGAAGCCGTACCGGGAGCCGTCGTGCGCCTCGGCCTCCCCCCGCCACCACCCCTCCCGCTGCGGATCGCGCTCCAACGTCCGCGTGACGCCGTCGCACTCGAGCGTCACTCGGCCGGCCTGTGGTGCCCACACCTCGAACTGCACGGACGGTTCCCCTTCGTCTGCTCACCGTGAGGTAGTCCGTCCATCGTGCGCCATCGGAGATCAATTCGCCGGGGGATCCGCCCTTTTGCGGCGGGTGTCGCCGGGCACGCCCACGCGTGCGGCCGTTTCCCCGCTTTCTGGACAGCCCGGCCGTCACTGACCGACAATCAGCGGCGTGACGTCGTCCTTCGAGTTCCACACGTACCCCGCGCGGCTCTCCGACGCGGAGCGGGAGAAGGCGCTGAGCGTGCTGCGGGACGGCGTCGCCATGGGCCGCCTGTCCCACGACACGTTCGTCCGGCGCATGGAACTCGCGCTCGTGGCGCGCCGTTCCGACGAACTCGCCGCGCTCGTCGCCGACCTCCCGCGGGAAAGCCGCTTCTCCCGCCTGGTGTTCGGCAGCGTGGAGGCCGTCTCCGGGTTCACCGTGCGGCTGCGCCGGGCCTGGCAGGCCGAGAAACTCCCCAAGCTGCTGCTGCCGCACCCGACGAGCGGCCACCCCCTGCGCATAGGCCGCGATCCCGGCAGCGGACTGCGGCTCAGCCACGAGACGGTCTCCCGCGTGCACGCCGAACTCCGCCACCAGGGCGGTCTCTGGGTGCTGCGGGACCTCGGCTCCACCAACGGCACCACGGTGAACGGACGTCGGGTGGTCGGCGCGGCCGTCGTCCGCGAGGGCGACCAGATCGGCTTCGGGCAGATCACCTACCGGCTCGCGGCGCACTGACCCCCGGCGGATCCCCGGTGAAATCCCCACGATCACCGCGGTGTTGACGTACCCCCGAAGTCGTGACTGACTGTGCGTACGCCATGCACTCCCGGTGAGACGCCGGCACCGCTTCGTGGAGGTGTGCCCTGCCGCCCCTCCCGCACTACCCGACCGTCGACGAACTGGGCGCGCGGGCCGCCGCCCTCGTCGCCCGGCAGCCCCGCGACGCCCGGCTGCGCCGCGTCGGCGCCTCCCGCGCGGGCATCCCCCTGTGGCTGCTCAGCGTCGGCCACGGCAGCCGCCAGGCCCTCGTCGTCGCCGGGCCGCACGCCAACGAGCCCGTGGGCGGCGCCACCGTGCTGCGGCTGGCCGAGCACGCCCTGGCCGACCCCCGGCTCACCGAGGGCGCCGACGCCACCTGGAACCTGCTGCTCTGCCTCGACCCCGACGGACTGCGCCGCAACGAGCGCTGGCTGACCGGCCCGTACACCCTCGGCCACCACTTCCGGAACTTCTTCCGGCCCGGCTTCCTGGAACAGCCCGAATGGCTGCCCGACGGCGCCGCCGCCGCGGCGCTGCCCGAGACCCGCGCCCTGCTCGCCCTCCAGGACGAGCTGCGGCCCTTCCTCCAGTGCTCCCTGCACGGCGTCGACGTCGGCGGCGGCTTCGTCGAGCTCACCCGTGACCTGCCCGGCCTCGACCGGCGGGTCGCGGGCATCGCCGCCCGCCTCGGCGTCCCGCGCGAGCTCGGCGCCTACGACGCCCTGTACTGGCCCGGACTCGGCCCCGCCGTCTACCGCATCCCGCCCCCGCACCGCCGTGACCTCGCCGCCGCCATCACCGAGGCCGCCGTCGAGTCGACGTGGTTCCACCCGCACCGGCACGGCACCGTCACCGCGGTCGTCGAGGCGCCCATGTGGGGCGCGGCGGCCGTCGGGGACGGCTCCCCGCACGCCGGCGTGGAGGCGGAGCTGCGGTCCGTCAGCCGCACCCTGCGCCGGGACACCACGCTGCTGGCCGGCCTGACGGCCCGCGTACGGCCGTACCTCGCCGGCGTCCCCGACGCGGCGCGGCTGCTCGCCCCGGTCGACGACTACCTCCTGGTCTGCCCAGGGCTCGCCGACGCGTGGGACCCCGACTGCGGGAACGATTCTGCTCATCCGCTGCCGCCCATGACCACGGCCCGCCTCGCCGCGCTGCGCCTCTCCGGACGGCGGCTGGCCGTGCGCACGGCCGGGCTGCTGCACCAGCTGGTGACGCGTGCCGGGCGCGACCCGGCCGGTGCGCTGCCGGAGCTGGACCGGCTCATCGACGCGCGGTGCGCCGACTTCCGGGAGGTGTCCGGGGCACGCTGGATCGCGGTCGCGCGCCAGGCCGAGTACCAGGCGCGGGTCGTCCTCGCCGCGTTCGAGCTGGCCGGCCGCGGAACCTTCCGTTCGGGTGAGCCGGGGTGGGGTCCGGACACCGTCGTGCCGATGCATCGGGAATGACGCACATCTCATGGAAAGCGGTACGGGCGGGACTGCTCGCCGCCCTCGTCCTGCTCACGTGCGCGTCCCCCGCGCGGGCGGGGGACGGGCACTCCGGCGAGGACAGCTGGCTGATGCTCACGGTCACCCACGGAGAGACGCCGTCCACCGGGGAGAACGGCACCATGCTGCGGTGCGACCCGCCCCGGGGCCACCGACACGCCACCGACGCCTGCGCGGAACTGACCGCGGCGGACGGCCGCATCGCCGACATCCCGCCGAGGGAGGGTGTCGTCTGCCCGATGGTCTACGCCCCGGTCACCGCCCACGCCGACGGAATGTGGCGAGGCCGCTCCGTCGACTACACGGAAACCTTCCCGAACACCTGCACGATGACAGCCCGAACAGGCTCGATCTTCGCAATCGCCTAGCCACGGCCCCACTCCCACCGCTCCCGCGGGCAGTCCCACCGCTCCCGCGGGCAGTCCCACCGCTCCCGCGGGCAGTCCCACCGCTCCCGCGGGCAGTCCCACCGCTCCCGCGGGCAGTCCCACCGCTCC